>CAIMVC010000096.1 GCA_903844825.1 uncultured Burkholderiales bacterium
CCTCGATGTCCACCTGCCCCAGGGCGCGCGCTTTGAACAAACGCTGCCGGCCGAGCACAACGCTTTCGTTTATGTCTACCGTGGTGAGGTCACCATCGCGGGCCAGCGCGTCCCCAGCCAGCGCATGGCGATCCTGGCCAATGCGGAGCAGGCCGACGGCGTGGTGATCGAGGCCAGCTCAGAGGCCAGGCTGATCTTGATTGCAGGCAAACCACTCAAGCAGCCCATCGTCCAGTACGGCCCCTTTGTGATGAATACAAAGCAAGAGATCCACCAGGCCCTGAGCGACATGCGCGAGGGCCGCCTGGGCGAGTCGGCCTGAGCGTGCGTGGCGCGTGGCGCAAGGGTCGGCCGCGCAGCGGTAAACCGGGGGCTAGCAAAGTCCTGAGCCGCCCATAAAGTCAGAGAAAAACAGGGCCAAGTGCCAGCCAACGCTTCATGCCGCCTTCTTTAAGTTTTTTGAGATATGTAAAAGATAAAAATCGAGCCGATTTCAGACCATGTGCAGCAGGTCGCGGTCCAACGCAGCCACATTGTTGACCCCAACATAGGCCATGACGCGGTCCATCTCGTCCTGGTAGATCTGCAGCGCCAGCCGGGCGCCGGGCTCGCCGTCGCAAGCCACCCCCCACAAAGGGCCACGCCCCACCAATGCACCCTTGGCGCCCATAGCAATGGCTTTGACCACGTCACTGCCACGACTCATGCCGCCATCAACCCAGACATCCATGCGCTTGGCCAGCGTATCGATAATTTCAGGCAGCACCGTGAAGGGCGGCACCGACGCATCCAGGTTCCGCCCGCCGTGGTTGGACACAACGATCGCATCAGCCCCGCATTCATTCGCCCGTACTGCGTCATCGGCACGCAAGATGCCTTTGACAATCAGGGGGCCATCCCATTTTTTTCGGAGCTGTCGCAAGTCATCCCAATTGAGCGAGTCACATTTGAAGGGTGTTTGTCGCTCGTCCAAACGCACGCGCATGCTGGTCGGGTAATTTTCAAGTGAAGGCACACCCGAGCGCATCAAATAACGCGCCAGGACATTGAAAAACCAGCGGGGATGCAAGGCAAGGTCCAACACATTGCGGCGTGAAATACGCATTGGCAGCGAAAAGCCATTGTGTTTGTTGTATTCGCGATTGGGCGAGACCGGTGTATCGGCGGTGACGACCAAGGCTTCGTACCCAGACGCCTTGGCACGGTCGACGAGTTCCATCGACAAGCTGCGGTCAGACCA
This sequence comes from uncultured Burkholderiales bacterium, assembly GCA_903844825.1. Lineage (GTDB taxonomy): Bacteria > Pseudomonadota > Gammaproteobacteria > Burkholderiales > Burkholderiaceae_C > Polaromonas. The sequence continues at coordinate 1,241 of CAIMVC010000096.1, forward strand.
CATGTAAAGCTGAAACCACAAGCGCCCGCCCGCCTCAGAGGCTACCCGCTCCATGGAGACGATAGACGCCGTCGACAAGATGAAAGGAACACCCATGTTTTGAGCAGCCCGCGCCACTTGGATCTCGCCGTCAAACCACAACAATCCGGCCGCCCCGGTGGGCGCTACCGCCAGCGGCATTGCGCTGGGCTTACCAAAAAACTCAGTGCTGGTGGTGCGCGCCGCGACATCGACAAACACGTGCGGGCGAAACAGCACGCGGTCCAGTGCGGCCCGTAAGGTGCGGAGCGCGAGCTCATTTTCGGTGCCACGGTCGACAAATTCGAACAACCCTTTTGGCAGAATTTTGCGCGCCCGCTGTCGCAAGTCTGCTAAGTTATAAGCCTCAAGCGATGACTTTTCAGGGACGCTCCGAAGCGCTGGACTGGCTGTCGAGTCGTGGCCATTCAAAGCATCTGCCTGCATAAATTCTCCTGGTCGGCGCGCGACTCTCCCCAAAAATTACACGAAAAGTCAACGCAATTGATGCTAACCCGCTTGCTTCTAATTGTCTACCTGTTAGACTTTTTTCCGTGTTCTGCAAGAGGCGGTAAAAACCCTCACCAGGGATACGTGAGCTTGATCATTTCCATTCAATATGCCATCGGCTGAGGCCGGCGACGCCACAGGAGACAACATGAAACACTCGCTACACATCACCATGCCAGCAACGCTTGAGGCTGCAAACCATCGGCGATTGTTGCGATGGGTGACAGCCGCAGGCGCCGGTGCAATGCTCGCCCTGAGTTCGTTGGTCCAAGCGCAAGGTGCCTTCCCCAACAAGCCCATCAAGATCGTGGTGCCGTACTCCACGGGTACGGGCAGTGACACGTTGGCCCGCACCATTGGGCAAAATATCACTGAAAAAACGGGTCACCCGGTCATCATTGAAAATCGCGAAGGTGCCGGTAGCCTGATTGGGACGCTCGCCGTGGCCAAGGCTGCCCCTGATGGTTACACCATCTTGATGGCGGCCAATACGCTGGTGATCCTGCCCAGCCAGAAGCTCAAGCCGCCCTACAACCCGGTGACCGATTTTTCACCTATCGTCAAGGTAGCGGCTATTCCACTGGTGCTGTCGGCCACGCCAAGCCTGAATATCAATACGGTCAAGGAACTGATCGCCTACGCGAAGGCCAATCCAGGAAAACTCAACTACGGCACCTCCGGCCCAGGCCCCTCGCAAAATGAAATGGAACTGTTCAAGCAAGCCGTGGGGATAGACGTCGTCGAAATTCCCTACAAAAATACGGCTCAGGCCATGACAGACCTGATCGGCGGGCAACTCGCTCTGTTTCCCGCCGTCGGCCCGCTGGTGCTGCAACACCTTAAATCGGGTCGCGCCAAAGGTATTGCCATCTTCGACAAGCAGCGCTCGCCGCAAATGCCGGACGTGCCCGCCATGACCGATGAAGTCAGTGTGCCAGGCTATGTCGCCACGCCCGTTTGGTACGGCTTTGTGGCACCGGCAAAAACACCACCGGACATCGTTGCCGCGCTGGGCACCATGATTCAAAACGCCATGGCCTCGCCCGAAGTCAATGCGCGGCTGGTCTCACTAGGCGCCCAGCCTCTACCGGCGACCACTGAGCAGTTCACACTTGAAATCAAAAACGAGTACGAGAAGTCATCCAGTCTGGCCAAAGCGTTAGGCACGGCGAAATAAGGCTTCGAGCGGCGTAGAACTCTTGGGTGGTGAATCCAAGACCCGTGACGCCCTTTTCAAGCCCGTTCGCATACCGCAACCGACTTTGAGCGACATGCGCAAAACTCTGTCACTGCGAGCGCACCGCGGCAGTCCATCAGCGAGCGCTACAGAGATGGATGGCCGCGCAACGCTCGCCATGGCGGAATTTTTTTGTCACAGGCTTGAAAGAAATCATGCGGCCTTGGCGAGTAACTACGCGTTGCCGCCTGGTGTGCAGGTGATCGAACGGAGCTGGTGTCACGAACGCTCATCTCCACTGATGCGCAGTGGGAAAACGGAGGTGGCGTCGTCTTCCCCGAACTGGGAGGCAATGACACCTTTGCGGCCGCGGGCGCAATGCCGAACCTGATTGTGCAGCTGTCGCCCATCACTGTGATAGCCGCGCACGGCAGTGTTTCTCGTACTCGGAAACCGTTCTGGACCGCGTGCGGCGGCCCTTGGAGGCGTTCACTGCCAACCCAACCAAGCACGCTCGCCACGCGGCCAAGGTCTTGCTCAAGTTCTAGCTACTTGAAGTGCGGCAACAAGACCTTGAAGTCTTCCGGGACTGGGTACTCAGCACGCCATATTTCGAGTTGGTATGCAGCCGATTTTTTTGCCTGCGTGCCAGACTCTGATTGGATCGACTCGCTACTTGAAGAGTTGCAAGTGTCCGGTGCTGCACGCCTTCTAGGCAGCACAGTAACCGACGCCTGAGTTGCCACGTAGAAGTTGATCAAAGTTCTAATGAGTTATACAATAAGATTGGACATAAAAATATCAGGATCCATTCCAATATGACTGCCTCACCAAATTCAGAACCAGGCCCAGTTGACGACAAGGTCAGAACAGTGTCTGCCCTCAAAGGGGTTCGGGTGATCGAGCTGGGAACCTTTCTATCTGCACCTTTTGCCGCGACCTTGCTCGCAGACTTTGGCGCAGATGTTCTCAAGATAGAGCTTCCCGGAGAAGGCGACCCGATGCGCACATTGGGCTCCTTTCCGGAGGGTGGCGATACGAGCTACTGGTGGTCTTCGATTGGGCGGAACAAGCGCTCTGTCGCGCTCGATATTCGCGCCCCAGAGGGACGTGAGATCCTGGGGCAATTGGTGGCGACAGCAGACATCCTGATCGAAAACTTTCGCCCCGGCACACTCAACCGATGGGGGATCACGCCCGAATGGCTGACGACACGGCGCAAGGACATCATCGTGGTTCATATCAGTGGCTATGGGCAAGACGGTCCGTGGCGCGATGTGCCGGGCTTCGACCGAAATGCGCAGGCCTTCTCCGGGCTGGCCTACCTCACAGGCGAAAAAGACACGGCACCGCAACAGGCTGGCCTGCCAGTGTGCGATTTCAATGCCGGCCTGTGGGCGGCCTTCGGCGCAGTCACAGCGATGCTGGGCAAAGTGCTGAACAAAGACAGTGTCGGTAACGACATTGACCTGGCACTTTACGAAACCATGATTCCTTTTTTAAAAGATGTCCCCATGCGTTACCGCCGTGAAGGCAAGGTGACGGAGCGGACAGGCAATACGCCGGACTACGTTTCACCGGGGGGGGCATATCTGACGGGAAGCGGCGAATGGATTTTTGTCAGCGGCACGGGTGACCGGGTCTTCGCCCGGCTGATGGCTGTTGTCGGGCGACCCGATATGCCTGAAATGCCCATGTTCAAGCTGAACAAAGACCGCGTGACGCACCGCAAGTTGATCGACGATGTCATCAACGGGTGGATGCAGCAACGCAGCACCGACGAAGTCATCCAGGCATTCCAGGATGCCGATGTGCCAGCCGTCAAGATCCAAAGCATCGCCGACTTGATGAATCACCCGCAGGTCCTGTCGCGAGGCAACTTCATCGATATCCCTGACAGTGACCGCGGCGACGTCTGTCTGAGCGCGCCCGTTCCACGCTTGTCCCGCATGCCCGGCACGATCCGTTGGCCCGGTCAGCGATTGGGCGAATCTACCGAAGCAGTGCTCCAGGGTGAACTCAAATTGTCAGATGCGGTGATGGCTGATCTGCGCAGCCGTGGCATCGTCGGCCACTGAGATAGCTACTTTTCTCGACACCCTATCGCTGCATGGCAGCGAAAATGAATTGACGGTCCTGTCAGCCCGCAACATAATAGGTAGACAATTAAAACTTGCGCCTTGAAGCCGCTTCAACAATGCCAGCCGGGAGTAAATCTGTGAATTGGCCAACGGTTATTTACAACGAAGAAGTCATGCGTGAGGGCTTCGGCATTGAGGACGTGGGCATCCCTTTGCAAGCGCGGATTGGCTTTCTCGACGCGCTGTCTGAGACGGGCCTCAAGCGCATCACGGTTGGCGCCTTTGTCAGTGCCAAGTTTGTGCCGCAAATGGCTTGCTTTGTAGAGTTACTCGAGCAATTTCACCCCAGGCCGGGGGTGATGTACCTACCCTATATTCACAACCAAAAAGCCCGCAAACTGGCCGAGCAATATGCGCCGCCACTGACCGTCGAAGAGGACATTTTCACAGTTTTTCTCGACATCTGCGATGTGCACCAACGCCGTAACGTCAACCGCTCAGTCGAGCAGATCATGGACAGTTGGCCCGAGGCCATTCAAAACGCCAAAGCCCGGGGAATCCGAAAAGCCAGGATCGGTATCGGTTCCGCGTGGGGCTCTAACTTCATGGGGAAATTCTCCAAGCGCTACCGATTTTCCTTTCTCGAAAAGCAGATCGCATTGCTCAGCGAAGCCGGCATTGCCATTGAAGAAATCGGCTTGCATGACTCGCAAAGCTGGTGCCTGCCCCACGAGGTGGAAGAAGACTTGGCGGAGATCAAACGCCGCTGGCCAGAAGTGCATCAGTTCCAACTGCACATGCACAACGCCCGTGGCATGGCGTTGCCCGCCATCTATGCGGCCTTACGTACGCTCGACAATACCGACACCCTGATTCTCGAGGGCACGCTGGGTGGCATTGGTGGTGGCCAGTTCGGAGGCAATGGCCGGGCCTCAGGCATGGCCGCCACTGAAGACGTCATGCACATGCTGGAGGGCATGGGCATCGAAACGGGCGTTGACCTCGACAAGATCATTGAGTGCGTCTGGATGCTCGAAGAAATTATTGGCAGACCGGCTTACGGCTATGTCGGCAAGGCAGGTCCCCGCCCCACCAAGCCAGCAGACTTTTATGACGCCAATATGCCCGGCATCGAAAGTCTCGAGGCCGTGAAACACTTCAAGTTTGGGCCACAAGCCTACGCCCACGAAGGCACTTTCCCATGGACTAAGCCCATCCAAGGGCCTTATTTCAAAACCAACGACAGCTATTGAAACGTTAAAAACAGGAGAAGAAAAATGAACTTTGATTTAACCGAAGACCAAGTGGCCATTCGCGATTCAGTGCGTAAGTATGCAGAAGCCGAGCTGATGCCCAACTACCAGCGCTGGGACCGGACGGGGGAGTTCTTGTCCAAGGACTTTATCGACAAACTCGTCAACATGGGCTTGCTGCGCCTGCGTCTTCCGGAGGCTTACGGCGGACAGGGCTACTCGTTCGTGGACTGCGGCATTGTGTGCGAAGAAATTGGCCGTTGCGACCACCAGATTCGCTACATCATCTCTAACGCCATTCACTTGGGCGAGATGGCGTCGTCGATGCACCCCGATTTGCAAGCAGAGTGGATTCCCCGTATTGCCAATGGCGAGATGATGTCTCTGGCCTTCACCGAACCACGCGGTGGCGCGGACGCCGGCAACATCACGACCAGGGCGGTCAAAGACGGTGACGACTATATTTTGAATGGCGAAAAAACTAGCATCACCTTCACGGGCGTGTCCAAAGTGGTGTTTGTGTCGGCGCGCACCGGCGGACCCGGCCCCCGCGGTTTGTCGTTCTTTTTGGTGCCGACCGACGCCCCTGGCGTCTCCACCACCAACTTCGAACGCATGGGCCAGCGCCTAGACCGCGGCGGCAGCTTCTTTTTCGACAATGTGCGGATCCCCGCCCGCAACATGATCGGCAAAGAAAACGAAGGCTTCATCTGGGCCATGACCATCATTGGCTACAACCGCAATTTTGTGCCTCTCGCCTGTATCGGCGCTGCACAAAAATCTTTGGACGAAACCATGACGTACCTCAAGACTCGCCAGATCATGGGCAAATCTGCGTCGAAATGGCAAGGTGTCGCCAACGAGCTGGCCACCGAAGCCACCAAGCTCGAAGCCGCCCGCTTGCTCTGCTACCGCGCTCTGTCACTGAAGGACCAAGGCAAGCGCCACGATGCTGAATCGTCGATGGCCAAATGGTGGGGCGTGAAGACCGCCAACGAGGCGCTCTACACCTGCATGCGCCTGAATGGGCACTACGGCTGGGCCAAAGATTTGCCACACGAACAACGCCTGCGCGATTGCTTGGGCATGGAGTCCGCTGACGGTCCCCGTGAGGTCCATCTGGGCATCATCGCCCGCGATTTACTCGGCAAAGAATTCGCTCCGTTCTGACAAGCATGGGCCCTCTACATGGCTTGAAAGTCATCGAGTTGGCAGGCATTGGACCCGGTCCAATGGCTGCCATGCTGTTGGCTGATCTGGGTGCCACAGTCCTACGCATCGATCGAAAGGAGCCGGCATCTCTCGGGGTGCCGCGGCCCATGCGCTTCGATCTGTTGTTGCGCAATCGGCGCTCGATCCCGCTCGACTTGAAGCACGCCCCCTCGGTTGAATTCCTGTTGGAATTGATCGCGCGCTCGGCTGTCTTGATTGAGGGATTCAGGCCGGGGGTCACCGAGCGGCTAGGGCTGGGACCCACCGTATGTCTTGAAAAAAATCCACAACTCATTTATGGGCGAATCACGGGTTGGGGACAAGACGGACCGTTGGCACAAACGGTCGGCCACGACATCAACTTCATCGCCCTCACGGGTGCGCTACACGCCATGGGCCGCGCGGGGCAGCCACCGTCCGTACCGATCAATTTGGTCGGCGATTTCGCCGGCGGTTCCCTTTACCTGGTCATGGGCATTCTGGCTGCGCTGCATGAGATGAAATCATCAGGCAAAGGCCAGGTTGTCGATGCGGCCATCGTCGACGGCGTTGCGTCCCTGATGACGCAGCCCCATGGCACCTTTGCGGCGGGCATGATGACCACCGAACGTGGCACCAACATCACCGACTCGGGTGCGCCGTTCTACGATGTTTACGAATGCTCTGATGGGCAATGGGTCTCTCTAGGGTCCGTCGAAAAGAAGTTTTATGCGCAGGCGCTGAAAATTTTGGGGCTCAATGAGCTGCTCGCCGACCAATGGAAAAAAGAGACCTGGCCGATGGTCAAAGTCAACATTGGAAAGAAGTTCAAGACCAAGACTCGCGACGAATGGGCCCGCCTGTTTGAAGGCACCGAGTCTTGTTTTTCACCAGTGCTCAACCTGGACGAAGCGCCGCAGCACCCGCACCTTCAAGAGCGTGCCACCTATGTCGACGTCGACGGCGTGACACAACCGGCACCTGCACCGCGATTCAGCCGCACCGTGCCAGCAATACCCCTGCCCTTCCGGCCCTGGAATGCCGAAGAAGCCGAAGATATTTTGGGGCCTTGGCTAAGTCGCGCAGACATCGCCGCTGCTCAAGAGAGCGGCTATTTTTAAATAGGTCTTTTCAAGTATTCAGACATCTTCGGATTATTGACACTCTGAAGACCTTACAACCAATCAGCACCTCTTGCGTCATTCCTCAAGGATCATATTTGGACAATATTGTTGTGGTTCAGAGGCGATTGAGCGAGGCGGCGAAGAAGCGGTAGCGTATCGTGCGGATGTTGCAAAAGGGCCAGGGCTGTGCAGAGGTGGCGTTGGCCGAGAGCGTGGCATTCCAAGCCGTGTACACGAGAAAGGCGCTGCTCAATGAGGGCAGCATCGATGCGCTGCGAGCAGTGCAAGGCCGAGCAGCCCAACTCGATGAGGGGCGGTTGGCGTGCGTGCGGCAATCCTGCAGAGCCCGACTGACCATGGATTCGGAAGCGAGTTGTGCTCGCTCAAGCGGGTTGGCGCTGTCATCGCACATCTGCATGGCGTGCGTTTTAGTCAAGGACATCTCTGGAGGATTCCGGGCTCGCTGGGTTTCTTAGTCCGCAAAAGTCCGACGGCACGACACCAAGCGCAATGCCGAGGCCGTGCGAAGCTGGAAGCGCACATTAATATCCGCATGAAACGTTAAATGAATCAAAGCGTTGCGCGTGCGACGCGCATCACCGCCTGGCTGCGACTGCGCGGCCGCTGGTCTGCCGCTTCGGGCTCCACGTCCACCAGCCTGTAGCCGGATTTAGTTTGAAGTTTTTCGTGTGAATGCAATGCCATGGCGCCTTGCTGCCGAAAGTTTGGGATGCCAAGCACGTGCTACGCTCAGGCTCCATTTTTAAAACTCAACCTTTGACTCAAGATCTTATGACGATGAATGAGAGTGACCGCGTCAAGGGCGTCAAGGGCGTCAAGACCGCCGCTAAAGAACGGATCAAGCTTACCAAGCCTGAACCGGCGAAACCGAAAAAACCGACAAAACGCCCCAAGGTCGCCGAGATGGTTGCCGCTGAATTGCGGCATCAAATCGTGACAGGTCGGCTGAAGCCGGGTGACAAACTGCATCCGGAGAGCGTGCTTCAAACTGAGTTCAATATTTCTCGGCCGACGTTGCGAGAAGCATTGCGCTTGCTGGAGTCCGAATCTTTGATCTCCATCACACGGGGTAAGTACGGCGGCTCGCGGGTGACTTCTGTGGATTTGGGCGCAGCCGCGCGTCAGGTCGGCGTTTTTTTGCAGATTGAAGGCGCGACGCTGGAGGACGTGTGGCTGGCCAGAACCATCATCGAGCCACCTGCGGCAGGTTTGATGGCCGCCCAGAAAAATGCGACTGCTTTAGCCGCCTTGGAAGCAAACATTGCAGCAGCCCAAGAAGTGGCCCAAAGCAACCCGATCCGCTACGCAGACCTGAGTGCTCAGTTCTCGATACTCATCACGCAGAACTGTGGCAATAAAACGATCCAGCTTTTGTCTGCGCTGATTTACGACATCATCCGTAAACAGCATGAGCACATCACCGAGCGCACCTTGGCCAAAGCCGGTGTCGACAAGTTGCGCCAAGACAGTATTCGCAGCCGAATAGAGGTTGTCGAATTGATGCGTCACAACACACCGGCCGCTGTTGAGACGTTCTGGCGTGCGCACTTGCTGCACATGCGTGATCTGGTCATGAGTGCGTACAAAATACCGATGACTATTGAGGTTCTGAATGGGCCAGTGGGCAGGCTTCGACCTGTGGGCAACGTCAAACGCGCAGACCTTTAACCCCTCGTCACCAGTGAGATTTCGGGATCACTTGTATGACAGCAGCTTCGATGACACACCGCAACCATTGCGCTGCTGATAGCGCGGCTCACTGACCGACTGCGCCGCGCCGCAAGACCTCTGCAGCGGGGGTAATAAGGGGTAGGAGTCGGCACCAACAACCCGCCTTTACCCGCTCTTTGCCTTTGCTTGCTCACCGCCGAGCAAGCGGCCCTGTAAAGTGGGGAACCCCTGGTTTTGACGCAAAGCACCCCATGAGCCGATTTGGTTTTTCGACGTTTCCCGCCGCCTGGCGTTACGCGCTGGCCGCGCTCTTGGTTGCGGCTGCGGGCGTGGGCGTCAAGCTGTACTTTTTTCCGGCCAACAAGCCGCCTGAGTTCGTGACGGCGACTGCCGCGCTGGCGGATCTGGAGCAATCGGTGCTGGCTACCGGGACTTTGCAGGCTTTCAAGCAGGTCAGTGTTGGCGCGCAGGCGTCGGGGCAGTTGCGCAGCCTGAAAGTGGCGCTGGGCGATGTGGTTCGCAAGGGGCAGTTGGTGGCCGAGATCGACTCGCTCAAGCAGGAAAACGATTTGCGCAACACGCAGGCGGCGCTGCTCAGCGCGCAGGCCTTGCTGGGCTCACGGCAGGCTGCGCTCCGGCTGGCGGAGCTGGACTTTGCGCGCCAACAACAATTGCTGGCCGCTGATGCAATATCGCGGCAAAGTTTCGAGCAGGCCGAGGCCAGCTTGAGTGCCAGCCGGGCGGACATCAAGACCTCCGAGGCGCAGATCGCGCAGGCGCGCATTGCGGCCGACACCGCGCAGCTGAACCTGGGCTACACCCGCATCGTGGCGCCCATGGACGGCGTGGTGGTGGCCATCGTCACGCAGCAGGGGCAGACGGTCAACGCCAACCAGAGCGCGCCCACCATCATCAAGCTGGCCTTGCTCGACACCATCACCGTCAAAGCGCAAATTTCCGAGGCTGACGTGGTGCGCGTGCAGCCTGGACAGAAAGCTTACTTCACCATTTTGGGCGCGCCCGACAAGCGCTACTACACCACGCTGCGCAGTGTGGAGCCGGCGCCCGACTCGATTGCCACTGAAAGCGCCAGCACCAGCAGCGCGGCGGCCAGCGCGGTTTATTACAACGGCCTGATGGACGTGCCCAACCCGGATGGGCAGTTGCGGATTTCAATGACGGCGCAAGTCTTTGTGGTGCAGAGCGAAGCCAAGCAGGTCTTGACCATTCCCTCGGCGGCGCTGGAGTCGATGGGCCGCGGCCAGGTGCGGGTGCGGGTGCTGGGCCCCGACGGGCAGGCCAGGCCGCGCCAGGTCAAGGTCGGCATCAACAACAACGTGCAGGCGCAAATTCTGGAAGGGCTGGTGGCCGGTGACAAGGTCGTGCTCAGCGAAGCGCCGCCGGCCGGCAGCCAGCCGGCGCGGCAAGTCCCCCGCATGAGGCTGTGACGATGCCGCATGACGTCGTCGCTCCCCTGGCGGCTACCGATGCCGCTGCTGCGCCCGTGCTACTCGAACTCGACGGCGTTGGCCGCGAGTTTCCTGCGGGGGAGGGCACGATCGCCGTGTTGAAAAACATTTCGCTGCGCATACGCGCTGGCGAAATGGTGGCGATCATGGGCGCCTCGGGTTCGGGCAAATCGACGCTGATGAACATCCTGGGTTGCCTGGACCGGCCCAGCCGCGGCAGCTACCGGGTCGATGGCCGCGCCACCGGCACGCTCAATGCGGACGAACGCGCTGAGCTGCGGCGCGAGCACTTCGGTTTTGTCTTTCAGCGCTACCACCTGCTGCCCGACCTGACGGCCTTGGGCAACGTCGAAGTGCCCGCCATTTACGCCAGCCGGGACTCTGGCAGCCGCCGCGAGCGCGCCAGGGCGCTGCTGTCGCGGCTAGGCCTGGCCGACCGCTTGCAGCACCGGCCGGGCCAGCTCTCGGGCGGGCAGCAGCAGCGCGTGAGCATTGCCCGCGCGCTCATGAACGGCGGCCGCGTGATTCTGGCCGACGAGCCGACCGGCGCGCTTGACACCGCCAGCGGCGCCGAGGTCATGAAGATCCTGCAGGAGCTGCACGCCGAGGGGCACACCATTATTTTGGTGACGCACGAAATGCAGGTGGCCGAGTACGCCGAGCGCATCATCGAGCTGCGTGACGGCGAGGTGATCGCTGACCGGCAGCTGCGCTTGCCCACCGCCACCCGGGCGCTCAAGCCCACTGCCGGCGATCAGGACGGCTGGCGGGCAATGCGCGACCGTTTTACCGAAGCTTTTCGCATGGCGCTGCTGGCCATGAATTCGCACCGGCTGCGCACTTTTTTGACCATGCTGGGCATCATCATCGGGATTGCCTCGGTGGTCTCGGTGGTGGCCTTGGGCGAGGGCTCGCGCCAGCAGATCCTGAGCAACATCAGCGCGATCGGCACCAACACCATCGAGGTCTTTTCCGGCACCGGCTTTGGCGACCAGCGGGCGGCGCGGGTACGCACGCTGGTGCCATCCGATGCGGCCGCGCTGGCCGGTCAGGACTATGTGGACAGCGTCACGCCCAGCGTGTCGAGTTCGGCCACGTTGCGCTACGGCAATATCGCGGTCACCGGCACAGTCAATGGCGTGGGTGAGCAGTACTTCAGGGTGCGCGGCGTCAAGCTGGCCTTTGGCCAGACGTTTGACAGCCAGAGCGTGGCCACGCTGGCGCAGGAGGTGGTGATTGATGACAACACCAAAAAGCAGCTCTTTCCCAATCTGCGCAACCCGGTCGGCGAAGTGATCCTGCTGGGCAATGTGCCTTGCCGTGTGGTGGGTGTGGCGCGGCGCATCGAGTCGGCTTTTGGCAACCCGGATGCGCTCAACGTGTGGCTGCCCTATACCGCCGCCATGAGCCGGGTGACGGGTCAGAGTTACTTGCGCAGCATCACCGTGCGCATCAGCGACGCGGTATCGGCCGAGGCCGCCGAGCAAGGGGTGACCAAGCTGCTGCGGCAGCGCCACGGCGTGCAGGACTTTTTTGTGCTGAACACCGACACCATTCGCCAGACGATTGAAAAAACCACCCAGACCATGACCTTGCTGATTTCGGCGATTGCCGTGATCTCATTGATTGTGGGCGGCATCGGCGTGATGAACATCATGCTGGTGTCGGTCACCGAGCGCACGCGCGAAATTGGCGTGCGCATGGCCGTGGGCGCACGCCAGAGCGACATTCGCCAGCAGTTTTTGATCGAAGCCGTGCTGGTCTGCCTGTTGGGTGGCGTGCTGGGCATTGGCCTGTCGCTGGTGGTGGGCTGGGGCTTTGCGTCGGCCGGCAGTAATTTCCAATTGATTTTTTCGACCACTGCCATGCTGGCGGCCTTTGCCAGTTCGACGCTGATTGGCGTGATCTTTGGCTATCTGCCCGCCAACAACGCCGCCCAGCTCGACCCGGTGCAGGCGCTGGCGCATGAATAGGGGCGATCACCGTGAGGCATATCAGCATGAATGAAGCGACCACCGCAACGTGCGCTGCAACCCGCTGGCCGGCGCTGGGCTGGTGTCTGGCGACGGCGCTGCTCGCGGGCTGCGCCACCCCCTCAGGCGCGCCCTCGCGCGGTGCCGCCTCCCCCGCCGCTTCGCTGGTCGCCAGCTTGCCAGGGCGCTATGCGCAGGCTGGCGCGCCGGGTGATGCGGCGGCGGATCGGGCCCCGCTCTGGTGGAGAGATTTTGGCGACGTCGAGCTCGACCGGCTGGTCGATGAGGCCCTCAAGCGAAACAATAACTTAGCCGCTGCGGCGCTGCGGGCGCGGCAGGCGCAGCTGCGCGCTGGCCTGGCCCAGGACCGGCAAGCGCCGCAATTGAGCGGCAGCGTCAGTGCCGGCATCCGCAGCCCGCTCGACGCCGACGGCCCCGCCTCCTTGAGAACCACGCGCAGCAGTGGCGCCGCGCTGGCCGCCAGTTACGAGCTCGACCTGTGGGGCAAGCTCAGCGCCCAGCGCGATGTGGCCGAGTGGGAGGCCCGCGCCAGCGCGCAAGACCGCGCCAGTGCTGCCTTGGTGCTGGTCGGCACGACGGCTCGTCTGTACTGGCAAATCGGCTTTGTGAACCAGCGCCTGGCCGTGACAGCGCAAAGCGTGGTTTATGCGCAAACCACGCTGGATCTGGTGCTGGCGCAGCACCGCGCCGGCGCTGTCTCTGGGCTGGAAGTGGCCGAGGCGCGGCAGGCCCTGTCGAGCCAGCAAAGCAGTCAGAGCCAGTTGCTGCAGCAAGCCGTGGAGGCGGCCACCGCACTGGCCCTGCTGTTTGACAGCCCGCCCGGCACGCCGTGGACGCAGGCGAACTCGCTGGCGTCCGCGGCCCTGCCCAAGATTGAGCCGGGCGTGCCGGCCGAGCTGCTGGCACGCCGGCCCGATCTGCGTGCCGCCGAGCTGCGGCTGCGTCAGTTGCTCAGCAGCATCGACGCCACCCGCGCCAGTTACTACCCCAGTTTCAGTTTGACGGGCAGCCTGGGAACGTCCAGCGCCGCCTTGCTCAATGCCCTGCAAAACCCGGTGGCCGCGCTCAGCCTGGGAGTCGGTCTGCCGTTTTTGCAGCAGACCCAGATGAAACTCAATATCCAGGTGTCCGAGGCGCAGTACCAAGAGGCCTTGTTGAACTTTCGTCAGACGCTCTACACCGCGCTGGGCGATGTGGACAACGCGCTGTCGGCTGGCCAGCAACTGGCGCGCCAGGCGGGTTTGCTCGAGCAGGCACTGGCCGACGCGCGCACCGCCGAGCGGCTTTATGAGCTGCGTTACCGGGCGGGTGCAACGGCCTTGAAATCCTGGCTGGATGCACAAGAAAAGCGCCGCACTGCCGAGGTAGCGCTGGCCAGCAACCGGCTGGCCAGGCTCAACAACCAGATGAGCCTGTACCTCGCTTTGGGCGGCAATTCGGCGGCCTCTTGATCGCTTGGCGCCCTCAAGACGTGCGGCAAGGCGCCTTACTGCCCGCGCAGGTGCTTGAACATCTTGCCCTTGAAGAGCGTGGGAATGCTCACGCTGCGCCGACCGGGTACCAGCTCGAAACGCTCGCCTGCAGCCAGTGCGCCCGGCGTCAGCACCGACAGGTAAAAACCACAAAAACCACTCATTGCCATGGCCTTGATCGCGCCCGGAAACCCGAGCGCGGCATTGAGCTTGTGGCAAGGCTCGCGCGGCAGGCGTACCTGCAGCTCGCACTGGGCAAAGCGCAGCACGTCGCCGGCCCAGACCTGGGTTTCAAGCAAGCCCTCGAGCGTGAGGTTTTCACCCAGGCTGCCGTGCGGCAAGCTGTCGTCGATCTGCCCCAGGCCCGCGGCTTGCCGGGCCTCGCGCCAGAAAGCGTAATGCTCGGCCGGGTAGGCGTAAATGGCCTTTTCCAGACCGCCGTGTATCGACAAGTCGGCCTGCTCATCACCCATCAGCCCCAGCGGCAGCACCGGCACGGCACCCACGACCGGATGCTTGACCATGGCCGTCAGCAGGGTACGCCCGGCCATGGGCACGCGCCGGGCACGGCCGGTCTGAACGGAAACAAGACGCATGACCAGGACCCTCTCGATGACAAAAACAAGCCTCAGGCAACGGCGCAGGGCCGGTGGACAGCCGGATCCAATACCCGGTGCTCAGGCGGCCTTGACAGCGCATTATCAAAGGGCTTGCCCGTGCGGGTAAAATCACAGAAATTCTCGAACGCTCACAGGAACCCGATATGTCCAAGTCTGCCGACCACGCCTCCCACAACGCTGCCCCGGAGCACGAGCCGGACGCCCTTGATGCCATCGTCCCCATGATGCCTTTGGTCCTGCCATTGGCCGGCGGTGTGCTGATGTTCCTGCTGGCCTTCATCGCAGTATTCATGGCCTGATTTGCGGGCGCCCGTGAGAGCCGTGCCGTTGACACGGCTAGGTTGGCGTTGGGGTTCTCCCCTCCGTAGGCCAGGGCGACATGGTTGCCGCCATCCACCTTCAAAGTTCCGCCTTACGGCGGATTTTTTTTGACGCTTCACTGCCGCGGTTCAACGTGCCGTTGCCGGCCCCGGTGGCAGTTGCGTGGCGACGTCAAGGACATGTCTTTTAGCTTGCTGGCTTCGCCACCGCGGCTGGACATGGGCGCGGCCCTCAGCTCGAGCTGGCCTGCGTTGTTGCTGAAGTCTGCGCGCAGGAAAGTTCCAAAATCGACCGAGCCACTCAGATAGACCGGCACCTTCTGCCCGAAGGGGGTCCCGAACGAATTTACTTCACCCGCTTGCTCGTGGCAATAGCCCCCAAAAATCGCGATCACCTGGTTGCGATCCATGATCGGCGCCAGTACTTCTGTGCTCCCCCTGCTGTCATGCAAATGGATGACGGTGTACTGCCCCCAGGCCGTCGTCAAAGAAGCCAAAAACTGACGCCGTCAAGGCGGTGAGCCGGCGCGGGCCGCCGATCGCTCTTTAAAATGGGCCGATGCTCCCTGTCGAACACGTTTTACCGGTCCCCGCGGCGACGCCCTGGCTGATGGTGCGCGGCCTGGCCTTTGCGTTTTCCGACGCGCCGAGCCGCCCGCTTTTCAACGGCCTTAACCTCCATATTCCCGCCGGCCTGAGCTGGCTGACGGGTGATGAGGGTTGCGGAAAAACCACCCTCCTGCGGCTGCTGGCGGGCGCGCTGCAGCCATCGGCCGGATCGGTTTTCCTTCATGGCGTGGACCTGCTGCAAGAGCCCGCGGTGCAGCGGCGCCATGTTGCCTGGTGGGATGCCCGCGATCCGGCGTGGGACTCGCAGACGGCGCGTCAGATCTGGCAGACCCAGACCCTGCTCGAGCCAACCGAGCTGGCAGAGCGTCTGGCGCCGCTGATCGAGGGGTTGTCCCTCGCTGAACACGCGGACAAGCCGCTTTACCAACTCTCGGCTGGCGGGCGGCGCAAAGTGTTTATTGCGGCGGCGCTGGCGCGGCAAGCCCCACTGACCTTGCTGGACCAACCGTTCGCCGCCCTGGACAGGCCGTCGATCGACTTCTTGCTGGGCCGGCTGGCGCAGTGGCGCGGACCCGGCGGGCACGCCTGCCTGGTGGCCGACTACGAGGCACCGCCCGGTCTGGCGCTGGACGCTGCGCTGGACTTGTCTGCCTGACAGGCGCCTCCACAGCAGCAGGCCAACACGGCTTTTGTTGATCCTGGGCAAAGCCTGCCTGGCGCCGAGCGTGCACGATGGTCGCCCGCCCTCAACCTGGATCGATAACCGCCATGAGCAACAACAGTGTCACCGTCAAGCTAAACCAAAGGCAGGACTACCAGTTCGACATCCATTTCGATGAGCACATGCCGGTGCTCATCAGTGATGAGCCGTCTCCCCTGGGTAACGGCCAGGGACCGTCGCCGTCTCAATTGCTGGGCGCGGCTGTTGGCAACTGCCTGAGTGATTCCTTGCTGTTTGCCATGCGAAAGTTCAAACAAGCGCCAGAGCCGCTGAGCTGCTCGGTCGATGTGCAGGTGGGGCGAAATCCCCAGGGCCATGTGCGTGTGCTACGCCTGTCGGCCGCCTTGCGGCTGGGCGTGGCGGCCGCGCAACTTCAACATCTCGACGCGATCCTCGGGCAGTTTGAGGCGTTTTGCACCGTCACGCAAAGTGTCGGCCAGGGCATTCCGGTGGACGTTCAGGTGTACGACGCGCTGGGGGTGCGGCTCAAGCCCTGACCCGACCTGAGTCTGGCGTTTTGAATCGGACCCCAAAGTAGCGGCTAAAATCTCTCGCTTCCCAAGGAGCGTTGCAGCGAAACCTTTGTTTCGCCAGGCTTGGGAGCAGGATGGGGCCCGTGTGCATGCGGCCTGCATCCTCTGGCAACGACGCTCACCTTTGACCCAAGGTGAGTCCCCATGTCTTCGAGTTCTGCTACCGCTTTTGTTTCCCCCATGAGGCTGTCTGGCCTGGAGCCCGTCAACATTGGCCGTGACGATTTTGCCGGCGATAGCGCGCAAGGGCTCTCACCAAGGGCGTCGTTCGTCAACATCGGCGAGCGCACCAACGTCACTGGCTCCAAAGCCTTTGCCCGCATGATCCTCAACGGCGACTACGAGCAGGCGCTGGTTGTGGCGCGCCAGCAGGTCGAAAACGGGGCCCAGATCATCGACATCAACATGGACGAAGCCATGTTGGACAGCCAGGCGGCCATGGTCCGGTTTTTGAATCTGATTGCCAGCGAGCCCGACATTGCCCGCGTACCCATCATGATCGACAGCTCCAAGTGGAGCGTGATTGAAGCCGGTCTGCGCTGCATCCAGGGCAAAGGCATCGTCAACTCGATTTCCATGAAGGAAGGGCTGGCGCCTTTCAAGCAGCAGGCCAAGCTGCTCAGGCGTTACGGCGCAGCTGCCGTGGTCATGGCCTTTGACGAACAAGGTCAGGCCGATACCTACCAGCGCAAGATCGAGATTTGCGAGCGGGCCTACCGCGTGCTGGTCGACGAAGTCGGCTTTGCACCCGAAGACATTATTTTTGACCCCAACATCTTTGCCATTGCCACCGGCATTGAAGAGCACAACAACTACGCGGTCGACTTTATTGAGGCCACGCGCTGGA
>CAIMVC010000097.1 GCA_903844825.1 uncultured Burkholderiales bacterium
CCTCGATGTCATTCGCCGCAGCCGGCTGAAGAAATCCACGCTCTTCGAGATGGAAGACTCGCCTGAATTGACCGCTGTCAAGAACGAGTACATGCGCCTGGCTGCGTCGCTTTGGCTGGGGACCGAACCGCTAGCCGCCGTTCCCATGAAGGACCGCGATATTTTTGACCTGCTTGGATTTGACTGATGAACAGCACCGGCTATATCGAACGACGCGAGCAGATCGAAACCTACTTTGACCGCACGGCGGCCAAAGCCTGGGAGCGGCTGACTTCCAATGCCCCCCTTGGCCGAATCCGGGCCAGCGTGCGGGCCGGTCGCGACCAGATGCGGGGCACCTTGCTGTCGTGGTTGCCGCAGGACATGCGGGGGCTGCGACTGCTCGACGCAGGCTGCGGCACTGGCGCGCTGGCGGTCGAGGCCATGGCGCGCGGCGCGCAAGTCTTGGCCATTGATTTGTCGCCGACGCTGGTCAAGCTGGCAGCTGAGCGTCACGCCGAGCAGCATGGCGGCTCGCCCGTGAACGCGCTGGGCGGGCGCATCGACTTTCGCTCTGGTGACATGCTTGACGCGGGTCTGGGTCGCTTTGACTACGTTGTAGCCATGGACTCGCTGATTCACTATGACACTCCGCACATGGTCGAAGCCATGCAGCGCCTCGGAGCGCGCACCCGTTCGTCGGTGCTGTTCACGTTTGCGCCGCGCACGCCCCTGCTGGCTGCCATGCACAGCGTTGGGCGCCTGTTTCCTCGCAGCGACCGCTCGCCATCCCTCACCCCCGTGTCCGAGCCCCGGTTGCGCGCGGGATTGGTGCAAGGCATCGGCGTCTCGGGCTGGAAGGAAGGTCGCACGCAGCGAATCGCCAGCGGCTTTTACACCTCGCAAGCCTGGGAGTGGACGCGCTCGTGAAATCCGTCAAGCGTCCACCGGTCTGGCTGCTCGCCTTCATGAGCCGCCATGTGCCGTTTGCAGATGCCGCCTCGCACGAGTTGCCGCTGGCTCGCTTGTTTCGCTTATCGCTGTTTCAGTTTTCCATTGGCCTGACCATGGCCCTGATGGTAGGTACGCTCAACCGCGTGATGATCGTCGAGATGGGCGTTCCCGCCTGGTGGGTGGCCCTGTCGGTGGCTTAGCCGCTGGTGTTTGCGCCGCTGCGCGCCATGATTGGCTACCGCAGCGACACGCACCCTTCGGCACTGGGCCTGCGCCGCTTGCCCTACATGTGGATTGGCAGCCTGCTGATGTTCGGTGGCTTGGCCATCATGCCGTTTGCGCTGCTCAACCTCGCCGAGCCGCGCGACGGTCTGGTCTGGGTGGGGCGGCTAGGCGCTGGCCTGGCTTTCTTGCTGGTGGGCGCCGGCATGCAGATCACGCAAACCGCCGGTCTGGCCTTGGCTACCGACATTGCGCCCAAGGACAAACGACCGCGCGTGGTGGCTTTGCTGTACGGCATGCTGCTGGTGGGCATGATTGTGGGCGGCGGCGTGCTGGGTTATTTGCTCAGCGATTTTCAACCGGTGCGCCTGATCCAGGTGGTGCAGGGCTGCGCGGTGGTGGTGGTGAGCCTCAACCTGGTGTCTTTGTGGAAGCAGGAGGCGCGCGGACCACGCCGTGGCGCGCGTGAGCCAGACGGGTTCTCCCGCAACTGGCAACGTCTCATGGCCATTCCCAAGATGCGGCGTTTTCTCTGGACGGTGGGACTGGGCACTGCAGCCTTCAGCATGCAGGACATCGTGCTGGAACCCTATGGCGGCCAGGTGCTGGGGCTGGATGTGGGTTTCACCAGTTCGCTCACAGCCATGAGTGCAGGGGGGGGCCTGATGGCCTTTGTGCTGTCGGCCCGCTTTTTATCCAGAGGGCTTGACGCCGGCCGACTCGCTGCTGCGGGTGCCTTGCTGGGCCTGCCGGCCTTTGCCTGTGTGATTTTTTCGGCACCGCTGGAGTCGGCCTGGCTGTTTCGCAGTGGCGCTGCGCTCATTGGTTTTTCAGGCGGCCTGTTCTCGGTGGGCATGTTGCTCACCGCCATGGACATGCCTGAAAAAGAACATGCTGGCCTGGTTCTCGGTGCCTGGGGTGCTGTGCAGGCCAGTGCGGCTGGCCTGGCCATGGCAGTCGGCGGGGTGGTGCGTGATCTGGTTGCAGCGCTGGCCGAGCAAGGCTTGCTGGGGACTGCGCTGAATTCGCCGGTGACCGGTTACAGCTTTGTTTTTCATCTCGAAATTTACATGTTGTTTGTGGTCCTGGTGGCGCTGGGGCCGCTGGTGAGTCGGCGCCGGAGCGCGGCCAGACCGACGAAGTTCGGCTTGGCCGAATTGCCAGGCTGAGATTTTTTTAAGTTATCGTTGAAGGAGACATTCCATGGAAACAGGTGCCATCACTCAGTACGTCGATGTTGCCCAGATCGTGCTTTACGTTTTCTGGGCATTTTTTGCTGGCCTGATTTATTACCTCGTTCGGGAAAATCACCGCGAGGGCTATCCCATGGACTCGGGTCGTCCGAATGGTCCGAAGATTGAAGGCTGGCCGGTACCTGAACCCAAGACCTACAAGCTAGCCAACGGCCAGGAAGTGCTCTCGCCCGATGTCAACCGTCCGGACGGTACTTACCACGGCCAGCCCAGCCAGTTCTGGCATGGCTCGCCGCTGGACCCGGTGGGCGATCCCCTGCTGGCTGGCGTTGGCCCCGGCGCCTGGGCTGCGCGGGCGGACGTACCCGATCTCTACCACGGCGACCATGTCAAGATCGTCCCCTTGCGCGTGGCGGCTGACCACGGTGTGATGTCCCGCGATGTCGATCCACGCGGGCTGCCGGTCTACGGTGCCGACAAGCTCGAAGCCGGGCGCGTCAAGGACCTCTGGGTCGATCGCGCCGAGATGATGTTCAGGTACCTCGAAGTGACCTTGCCATCGGGCAAGACCGTGTTGCTGCCCATGACCTTTTCACGGATTCGGCGTGACGGCGTGCATGTAGCGGCAATTTTGGCCGCGCAGTTTGGCAATGTGCCGCAGACGCGCAGCAGCGAGCAAATCACCTTGCTCGAAGAAGAGAAAATCACGGCTTATTACGGCGCCGGTACCTTGTACGCCACGCCTGAACGGATGGAGCCGCTGCTGTGAACGTGCCTCCCACCCACGAGCACGAGTTTGAGGCGGCGCCCGGCCTGCCCGAGCCATTACCCCAGGGCGAGCGGCTGTTGTGGCAGGGCGCGCCTGACTGGCGCATGATGGCCGTTCACGCCTTTCATGTGCGCAAACTGGCCATTTACTTCGCTGTCATGCTCGTGCTGCAGTGGCTCTACCTGCTCGGCGAGCCGCAAGCAGCCTTGCTGCGCCCGCTTCTGACTAGTTTGTTCATGGCCCTGCTGGCGCTGGCGTTGCTGGCTGGAACGGCCTGGTTTTCAGCCCGTGGCACGCTCTACACATTGACCGATAAGCGGATCGTCATGCGCATCGGCATCGTGCTGACCCTGACCTTCAATTTGCCGTTGCGTCAGATCACCGCGGCCAGCCACAAGCCGCAGGCCCATGGTCACGGCGACATTGCGCTGAGTCTGGCTGGCGACGTTCGCATCGCCTGGCTCAATTTGTGGCCGCATGCCCGGCCTTGGGTACTCAGAAAGCCTGAGCCGACCTTGCGCTGTGTGCCGGATGCCCAGGCGGTCGCCGTCAAAATTGTCAACGCCTGGCGCGCTGCCAATCCCGGCGTGGCGGCCATGCTCGGCGATGTATCTGAAGCCCCGGTCGTGCAGACCGACAACGGGCCCCGTGAGATGGTGTCGGCATGAGTCGTCACGGCGACGACGTGTTCATCGGCCGGCCCTGGCCCGCCTGGCTGTTTGCGGCTTTGACCCTGGGCGTTCTGATCAGCGTCGCCTGGTTTCGCGGTGCCGGCATCGAAATTCCACAAGAATCGGCGCCCGTGAACTGGCAGCGCCTGTTGCGCTTTGAGGACCGGCCCAATGGCGACATCGCCGTCATTGACGCGGCGACGCGCCGCGAGGTTGCGCATTACACGGGTGAGCAGGGTTTTGTGCGTGGCACGCTGCGCGCCCTGGCCCGCGAGCGCAAGCGTCGCGACCTCGATGACCAGCCCCCCTTCGAGCTGACCGGCCATCAGGACGGTCGTCTGACTTTGCGCGACACGGCCACGGGCCAGCGTATCAACCTCGAGTCGTTCGGGCCCACCAATCTGGCTGTGTTTGCACAGCTTCAATACGCCGCTGCCACACAGGCAGGGCCACACAAGGAGTGAGCGTCATGAGTGCTACCACGCCGCTGGATTTTGATCACGTCGAGCTCTTAATTGGTGCGGTTCAAACCGCCGAAGAGGCCAACGCCAAGGCGGTTCGCAACACGGTATTGAGTCCCCGCTTTTACACCACCGACTTCAAGGCGCTCGACAAGCTCGACGTCTCGCCGGTGCGTGCCGAGTGGGACGCGATGATGAAAGAGTACGAGGGTGACAACAACCACGACCATTTTCAGCGCGACGCCGCCTTTGCCGACGAAGTGCGCACGCTGATGCCTCAGCTGTCGCCCGAGATGCGTCAGGAATTCCTGGACTTTTTGATCAGTTCGCTGACCTCGGAGTTTTCTGGCTGCATTCTCTACAACGAGATCCGCAAGAATGTCAGCAACCCCGACATCAAGCAGTTGATGACCTACATGGCGCGCGATGAATCGCGCCATGCCGGCTTTATCAACCAGTCGCTCAAAGACTTCGAGCTGGGCATTGACCTGGGCAGCTTGAAGCGCACCAAGGCCTACACTTTTTTCAAGCCCAAGTACATCTACTACGCGACCTACCTGTCCGAGAAGATTGGTTATGCCCGCTACATCACGATCTTTCGCCAGCTCGAGCGCCATCCGGACAAGCGCTTTCACCCCATCTTTCGCTGGTTCGAGCGCTGGTGCAACGACGAGTTTCGCCATGGCGAGTCCTTTGCCCTGCTGATGCGCGCCCACCCGGAACTGCTGCGTGGTCTGAACCGCTGGTGGATTCGCTTTTTCATTCTGGCGGTTTACGCCACGATGTACGTGCGCGACCACACCCGTCCGTTGCTGCACCAGACCATGGGTTTTGAGTCGACCGACTACGACTACACGGTGTTTCGCATCACCTCTGAAATTGCACGCCAGGTCTTCCCGATCGAGGTCGACATTGATCACCCGACTTTCCGCGCCTGCATGACGCGGCTGGTCGAGCTGTCGGTGGGTCACGCCAGGGCCAAGGAGCGCGGCGGGCTGTTCGGCGCGCTTGGGCAGGCCAGCTGTGCGATCCGGGCGGTCTGGACTTTTGCTCGCTTGTATTTCGTGCCGGTCAAGGAGAATGCTTTGCCGGCGCAGGTCCGGGTACAGGCTGCCTGGTGAGCGACTGCAAACCGCTGAGGTCAGGGCGTCATGCCTGAATTTTTTTCCTCCGTGTTGGGAGCCTGTACGGTCGCCTTGCTCAGCTGGTGGTTGGGAACGGGTGTGATTCTGTGGCTGGTACGTCTGCCCGTGCGCAGCTTTGCCTGGAGCATGGCCCTGATGACGGTGGTGCTCGGTCTGAGTTTGTGGGGTACGGCGGCGAGCATGCGCGAATCTACCGTGCTCAATGCTTACCTCGGGTTTGTCAGCGTCATTCTCATGTGGAGCTGGCATGAGCTGGCATTTCTCACGGGCATGATCACCGGCCCGCGCAAGGTCGGCCTGGATCCCGAAGTCGTGGGCGGTCAGCGATTTGGTCAATCGGTCATGGCGTTGCTGCATCACGAGGTGGCTTTGCTCTTTAATTTCCTGGTCTTGCTGGCCATGCAGCAGGGCCAGCCCAACCATGTGGCCTTGTGCACGTTTGCTTTGCTCTGGTGCATGCGACTGAGCGCCAAGCTCAATTTGTATTTCGGTGTGCCGCAAGTCGGTGAGCAGTACCTGCCAGGCCATCTGGCGTACATGGCCAGCTACTTTCGTCGCTCGCGCGTGACTGCGTGTTACTACCTCACGATGGGCCTGTCGGTGGGGGCATGGATGTGGCTGGTGTGGCCTTCGCCGGCGGATTCTGCTGTGAGGAGCACGGGCTCGGTGCTGCTGGCCAGCTTGCTGGGCCTGGCCATCATTGAGCACCTGCTGATGGTCTTTGCCCTGCCTTTGCAACGCCTTTGGGGTTGGGCCATGTCACGCGGTGCCGAGACTGCGCCAGCGCGCCCTTTGGCCAGCGCCGGGAACTTGTCGGGCGGCGTTTCTTCAGCGAGCTGCGCGGCCGGTTTGTCTCCGATTCCGGTACTGAGCAGCCTCGCCGCATTGCCCATGAGCTCGACCAACCCAGAACCGGACCAGGCATGAACGCTTTGACCAGCCATGAGCAGCGGCAACTCGCGCAGCAGGACGCCAAGCCGCATGCGGTGATCATCGGCAGCGGTTTTGGCGGTCTGGCGGCAGCGGTGCGTTTGTCGGCGCGCGGTTGGCGCGTGACGGTGCTCGAAAAGCTCGATGCACCCGGCGGGCGCGCCTATGTGCACCAACGCGACGGCCATGTCTTCGACGCCGGCCCGACCATCATCACCGTGCCATACTTATTTGAAGAGCTTTGGGCGCTAGCCGGGCGGCGGCTGTCGGACGACATCACGCTCAAGCGGCTTGATCCGTTTTACCGAATCCGTTTTGATGACGGCGAGCACTTTGACTACAGCGGTGATCCCGACCGCATGCGCGCTGAAATTCGCCGCATCAGCCCGTCCGACCTGCCGGGCTATGAGAGCTTCATGCGCGAGGCCGATTACTGCTATCGGCTCGGTTTTCAGGCGCTGGGCGCCAAGGCCTTTGACTCCGTTGGCGACCTGCTGCGCGCTGCACCTTCGATTTTTCGCATGCGCGGCTGGCGCAGTTTGCACACCATGGTGGCCAGTCACCTCAAGCATCCCAAGCTGCGCATGGCCATGAGCCTGCAAAGCTTGCTCATTGGCGGCAACCCATTTTCGGTGACCTGTGTCTACAGCCTGATCAATGCGCTCGAGCGCCAGTGGGGCGTGCATTGGGCGGTAGGGGGGACAGGTGCGCTGGTCAAGGGCCTGGTGAGTCTGCTGCACGGGCAGGGAGGCACTTTGCGCTGCAATGCGCAGGTCAAGGCAATAGAGGTTGACCGAGGCCGAACCACCGGCGTGACGCTGAGCAGTGGCGAGCATATCGCAGCCGACATCGTGGTCTCCAATGCTGACAGCGCCTGGACCTACCGCGAGCTGATCGCTCCCGAGCACCGCCGCCACTGGACTGACCGCCGGGTTGACAAGGGCCGCTATTCCATGAGCCTGTTCGTCTGGTATTTCGGGACCCGGCGGCAGTACAACGATGTACCCCACCACATGATGCTTCTAGGCCCTCGCTACGAGGCCCTGCTCAAGGACATTTTCAAAAATCACAAGCTCGCCAGTGATTTCAGCTTGTACTTGCACCGGCCCAGCGCCAGCGATCCGGGGATGGCCCCGCCGGGCTGTGACACCTTTTACGTGCTGGCGCCTGTGCCCCATCTGGACAGTGGCACCGACTGGCAAACACAGGCCGAGCCTTATCGCCAGGCCATCGCCAAGGTGCTCGAGCGCACCGTGCTGCCCGGGCTGGAACAGCAACTCACAACTTCCTTCATGACCACGCCGCAGGACTTTCAGGACCGCTTGCTGTCCTTCAAGGGTGCGGCGTTTGGACTGGAGCCCTTGCTGCTGCAAAGCGCCTGGTTCAGGCCGCACAACCGCAGCGAAGACGTCGAAGGTTTGTACATGGTCGGCGCAGCCACCCACCCGGGTGCGGGTGTGCCTGGTGTTTTGATGTCTGCCAAAGCTCTTGAAACGGTGGTACCCCATGCCTCTGCCTTTTACCGACCGCGCTGACGCGGACCTGTCCGCCTGCGTCGACATGATGCGCGGTGGCTCCAAGACCTTTTTTGCAGCCAGTCGGTTGCTGCCGCCGCGCATACGCGCCGCCTCAATTGCGCTTTACGCGTTTTGCCGGGTTGCCGATGACATGGTTGACGAAGGGCAGAGCATCGAGCTTGGCCTGGCGGTGCTGGGCGACCGGCTCGACCGGATCTATGCCGGCCGTCCGCTGGACCTGGTGGAAGACCGGGCGCTGGCGGTGGTGGTCCACCGACACCAGTTACCGCGTCATTTGCTCGACGCCTTGCTCGACGGATTCGCCTGGGATGGTCAAGACCGCCGCTACGAGACCCTAGAGGACCTGCATGGCTATGCCGCTCGGGTCGCTGGCAGCGTAGGTGCCATGATGTGCTGGATCATGGGACCCCAGCAGGCCGTCACGCTGGCGCGAGCTTGTGAGTTGGGTGTAGCCATGCAACTCACCAATATCGCGCGCGATGTGGGTGACGATGCGCGCATCGGTCGCCTGTATTTGCCGATGCAGTGGATGCGCGAGGAGGGTCTGGATCCGCAGGCGTGGCTGTCACGGCCCGACGCCAGCGCTGCCGTGAAAAGAGTCATCGCCCGTCTGCTTGATGAGGCCGACCGCCTGTACCGGCAGTCGCATGCAGGCATCGCCGAGTTGCCCCGAGATTGCCGCTCCGCCATTCTGGCGGCCCGGCTGATCTACGCCGAAATCGGGCACCATCTACGGCGCAGTGGTCTGGACTCGGTGAATCGGCGCGCCGTGGTGCCCACGTCGCGCAAGCTCGGTCTTCTGGCGTGGTCCTGGCTCCGGTCCGGCTGGGTCTATGCGGAGCGCCACCCGCCCCAGCCCTTGGCCGGCATCGCCTATCTGGTCGATCAATGCCAGATCAGTGCAGAAAAGCAAATGGCCGATTTGCAAGGCTTTCCAAACCGGGCCATGCCGCAGCGCATCGAGTGGGTGTTTGACTTGCTCGAGCGCCGCGAGATCGACCGCCGCGACCGCAGCATCCACTGAGGCAGCGCGCCAACCGTCGAGCGCACTGATAGATCAATGCGCTAACGGGCCAACACCTGCCAAGGCTGATGCTGGTGCCGTGCCACCGTGGGTGGCATGGACTCCTGCCTTGCCAGCTCCCTAGCTGGATTCAGGATTATTTGCGCGGCCTGTTCATCCAGTTGGCGATCAGGAAAACGCAAACCACGAGCCATAGGATTAGCAAAATATTGGCAACGGACATATCGTCTCCTGGGTTGGTAAAAATGAATTCAATGGGTTCATGCACAGACCGCTGGCTAAGTCGCCGGCAGGCGCAGTGGCGCCTTGATCAGTGGCGCCATGATCAGCAAGGTGGCCAGTAGCAGCACAATTTCCAGCCAGTACACCACGGCGTAGGCGCTGCGCGCGTCCAGCACGTGGGTCATGATATCGCGCAAGATGCCGCCCATCGCGACCGCCAATCCGGCGCCCGATGCTTGTACTGCGCCCCAGGCGCCCAGCGCCAGGCCGCTCTGACTTTCCGGAGCCAGTCGCATGGTGGCGGTCAGGGTGCCGTGACCAAAAAGTCCGGCACCGAAGCCGATCAGGCCGCTGCCAAGGGCAAAAAGCCAGGGCGATTCGAGTGGCGCAGCGCTCAAGACGGCAAGAAAAGCGGGTAAGCCGACCCACGCACCCAGACTGGCCATGTGAAAGGGGTCGGCACCCCGACTCAGGACGCGGGAGGCCCAGCCAAAACCCAGCAAACCGCCCAGCGCAAGGGTCGCCGTGAGGGACGTTGTGGCTGACACGCTCATGTGCAGAATTTCGCCGCCATAGGGCTCGAGCAAAACGTCTCCCATGCTGAAAGCCATGGTCCCCAGGCCAATGGCCAGCAGACGCCGGTCGGCCTGTTGGCCCTGACGAAAACTGGCCCAGGTTTGAAAAAATGAATGGGCTTGCTCAGGCTCGGTGCGTCGCGTGCGTGAGCGCGCCTCCTGCTTCCAGAGCGCGACCACATTGAGAACCAGTGTCGTCAGCGCAGCGCCTTGAATCACCTGAATCAGCCGGCCCGGGCTGTACTCTGCGAGGAACTCGCCAAAAATAAGCGCGCTGAAAATCATGCCGATCAGGAGCATCACGTACATCAAGCCCACCACCTTGGGTTGCGACTTGACCGGGGCCAGGTCGGTGGCCAGGGCAAGTCCCACGGTCTGGGTGGTGTGAACGCCGGCGCCCACCAGCAAAAATGCCAGCGCAGCACCGAACTGGCCGATCCACGCCGGAGCCTGAGCCGATTGACCTGCGCCGGAGAGCACCAGCAGGGCGAAGGGCATGATGGACAGGCCGCCGAATTGAATCAGCGTGCCCATCCAGATATACGGAACCCGGCGCCATCCCAGGGCCGAGCGATGGTTGTCCGAGCGAAAGCCGATCAGGGCCCGAAACGGTGCGAAGACCAGGGGCAGGGCGATCATGATGGCAACCAGGGCAGCGGGCACCTTGAGCTCAACGATCATGACGCGGTTGAGCGTGCCCATCAGCAGCACCAGGGCCATGCCTACAGACACCTGAAAGAGCGACAGGCGAAGCAGGCGCGACAGCGGCAGCTCGGCCGTGGCGACATCCGCAAAAGGCAGGAAGCGCGGGCCCAGGGTGGACCAGCTTTGAATGAGTTGCCGGCTAAAGCGGTTCATCTGTCAAAAAGGAGGCGGGAGTCGGCGTGAAATGGACCGGAACCCGAGGGCCCCGGTCCGACTAAAAAGTCACGCTACTTTTTCGCCGCGGCGTCTGCCGCTGCTGCAGGCGCCACCAAAGCGGTTTTTTGACCGCCATTGAGGAAGGCCTTGACCCAGGTGGTGTTCGTTACCAGTGCCAGATGCACTGAAAACGAGCCCACGGCCACTGCCGCGAGGATGATGGGGATGCCCACCGAGGGCTTGACAACACACCACATTTTTCCGTAGATCATGCTGCGCTCCTTCTTACTTGAGCCAAGGTGAATAGATGTAGGCCAGCAGGTGTGCCAGCGCTGCGATCATGCCGAATATCTGGGTTCCCTGAATCAGGTTCCTGTGAATTTCCTGTGATTCGTCCTCGGTCAATCCCGTGGGCCACACTTTATCTTTGTCTGACATTGAGCTCTCCTTCAAAGATGTCCTAACGTGCTCGAACCCGCACTAGGGTTTATCCATGGCCCCCATAGCCACAAATTCAAAATAGCCACTGGCTTTGTGTGTCATTCTAGATTGACATATAGAGTTGTCAATTAAAATGTACGTTTTGGCTTGCTGTGTTGCACAAGTGCGCTGCTGGCTCCTTATCTTGATGCTCTGCGTTCAAGTTCGTCTGGGCATGCGCCAGGGCAGCATGGCCTGCACCACTGGCGATTGCAGACGGGGCACGTAGAGTGTTTCGTGAAAGCTTTGCACCGTCTGCCCCAGCAGTTCGCTTTGCAGCAGGGCACGCTGGTAAAACGGTGTGTCTTCGAGCTGCTCAAGCACACGCACCGGCGCGTCGCTGCGCATTCGCCTGGCGATTCGCCAGCCGGTGGGCCTGAGCTTGTGCCTGGCGGGCGCCTTGAATTCGTCGATGCCGCCTGATGGCGCAAAGCGCAGGGCCAGCAGTTTGTCCTGGCCTTGTCCGGCCCGGGCCTGAATGTCGTAGAGCACGGCGGTGCTACCGTCAGGCATTGGGCTGCGCGACCAGTCCCATTCGTGGCAAGCGTGCGACATGGGCTCGTCGCCCTCATTCGAATCCAGGTAAGCGTGGCCCGTCCAGCGCTGGGCTGGGCTGTCGAGCTCGACCTCGACCCTGGCGTGCGGCGCCAGCGGCCCCCAGCGGTGTTTGCCCGCTGCGTCAAGACTGGTGCTGAACTGAAACAGTTGCCCGGGATGGACCCTGACGCGCCCGCGCAGGCGGTGTGGAATCGGCATGCCAATTTCGTCAATGTCGATCACCAGCGACTGGCCATCCCAGCGCAACTGGCTCGGCCCGATCACGAAAGTGCGGGCGTCCCGGCTGCAGTGGCGCGCACCGCGCTCGGTCATGGCCCAGCGCTTGGCGCCCCGGCTGTAGAGGGCCACGTTCAAGGCGCAATGATTGTCGGGATCGGCCGGGCCATGACGACGTGCCCAGGCGTAGTAAGGAGAAAAGACGCTGCCTACGAACGCGATCAGCGTCAGGGCAAATTGGCCGTCGTCACTCATCGCGTCGATGTACCACCAGAGGTAGCCATCCTGCGGGACCGGCTGGTCGAAGGCAGGCTCGCCATCACGGCCGCGGCCGCCAGCTGTCCGGACATCGCCGCCATCGGCACCCCCGGCCCTGGGTGCACGCTGCCCCCAGCCAGCACCAGCCCCGGGATGGGACTTTGCGCGTTCGGTCTGCTGAAGGCCGCCATCCAGCCGTGGGTCGCCTGACCATACAAGGCCCCGCCCGTGGCCGGGAACAGCCGATGAAAGTCCGAGGGGGTGGTGCGTAGACATGAGTCAGATTCCATTTGAAGGGTCAGGCCGCAGCGCCGCAGCAGTGAAAAACTGGCTTCTTCGCATTGCGCCAGAGCTTGTTCGCTGAGTGTGTCGCGGTCGCCTGCAGCCGGCGCATTGACCAGGCACAACAGCCGTTCGGGGCCGTCCGGGGAAGGTCCCGTGCCGCGGTCTTGCGCACACACATAGACCGTCGGTTGGCGGGGCAGGCGGCCATGTTTGAAGATATCGTCGAACTCGCTGGCGTAGTCAGCCCTGAAAAAAACGTTGTGCCGGTCCAGCGCCAGGCCGCGCACATGCGCCCGCATGGACCAGGTCACCGCCGATAGCGAGCGGGGCGCGGCCTTGCGTGGCACGGCGGGGATCAAGGACTGTCCCAACAGCCCGGCGCGCAGGGCGGCAATGTCGCCATTGAACACGACCCGCTCGGCGGCCAGCACCTCGCCCTGTGCCAGCCGAACCCCGCTGACTCGCCCATGCGACAAGGCTATGCCTTCGCAGGGCGTGTTGTAACGAAACACCACACCGGCCCGCGCGGCCAGCCGGGCCAGGCATTGCGCCAGGGCGTGCATGCCGCCTTGAACCGACCAGACGCCCGCCATTTCGACCTGCGCGATCAACATCAGTGTTGCCGGCGCTTGCCAGGGCGATGAGCCGCAGTAGGTGGCGTAACGGGCAAACAGTTGCCGCAGGCGCTGATCCTTGAAGTGCTGTCCCAGGCTGTCCCACAAGCTGCGCAGGGGACCGATGGAGGCTAGCACGCCCAGGCCACGGGGCCCCAGGCCGCTCATCATCTGCCCCATGGTTGGCGATGGCGAGCGTATGAAGGGTCCTTCCAGCGTGTCGTAGACCTTGCGGGCGGTGTCGCAAAAATGGTTGAAGCGCTGCGCTTCAGCCGAGCCCGCCAATTGTGCAATCGCATCGATGGACTGCTGTCGGTCGGCGAAGAGGTCGAGCTGCGAGCCGTCGTCCCAGACATGCCGTGCGAGAACTGCCAAAGGCGCGATGCGCAGCTCGGTTTCGAGTTGCGTGCCCACCGACTCAAAAATCTGGTCAAAGACCCAGCGCATCGTGAAGACTGTGGGGCCGCTGTCGACCGGGACGCCGCCCACCACGAGCTGCCGAACTTTGCCCCCAGGCCCGCCGGCGGCTTCGACGAGTGTCACAGGCAGGCCCTGGTGCGCCAGTTGCAAGGCGCTGACCAAACCGGCGATACCGGCGCCGACCACAACCACCCTGGGCTCGGTCATGCAGCGCTCGCGTGACTTTGCATGCCCGGCCAGTTGCCCTGACTTTGCAGCACGCGCATACGCACGAACATGGACTCTGAAAAGTAGTTGCTTTTGTAAGCGGCCTGGATCGCATGCTGGTGCGCGCCACTGTGGGCGTAATCCAGCATGGACTGCGTGTCACGCCACAGGCTGAAGGTGCACTGACGCACCAGGGGCGCCTCGCCCAGACCCATGGCCAGAGCGCAACCGGGTGCGTGCTGCAGATCGCTCTGGGCAGCCGGTGCGTGGCGCCAAAATGCCACGGCCTTGGCGGGGCGAATGCTGGCGCGTGTCAGTGCGGCCATCGGCGCGTTAACTAACGCTGCCTGGCTTTCGGCATACGTGCCCAGGCTGTTTGCGGCTGTTTCTGACCAACTGCGACCATCCCATTGGCCGCGTGCGGAAGTCACGGCCAGCATGCCCGTCCAGTGGTGGCGGGACTTGTCCCGGCAGGCTTGCACCAGCGGACCATTGAGGAACAGCTCGGCCTGCTCGGCATCGTCGAACACGCCGATCAGGCCCTGATGCGTGGCGCTGGGTCGCAGACTGAAGCCGCCGCCCTGACCGCTGCCCATCACCTTGGCAAAACTCAGCCCGGGCAGGTCCTTGAGCGCAGACGGTCCTTGCACCAGGCGCATCCAGCCCCAAGCCTGATGCGCCTTCAGGTAGTCGAGCAGCACCACCGCCACCACGCCTGAGACGGCCGCAGAGGCTGGCAGCAGAACGGGCATGGATGGCGCACCTGGATGTGAGGTGATGGCGTAGGCTTTCCGATGGGCTTATTTCTTGGCTACTTGCGCGGGCACGGCCGCAGTTGGGGCTTGCTTAGCCGGCGCAGCCAGCTCGGGAAATCCCTTGAGCATGGATTGTCCGTTCAAGGGCTTGTAGGCACCCTGATGGCAGGTCGCGCAATTGAGCTTAGCCACGTCACCGAGTTCACCCTTTCGATGCGTCGGGAAAGTGTCGGTCAGCGGCTCCAGATAAGACAGGTTGAGCTCACGCGCCATGCGGATTCCGTGCCAGGCGGTGACGCGCTGGGGCGGGCCGCCTTCCCAGGTCTGGAAGGAGCGGGAATTGTGGCAGTAGGTACAGTTCACACCCAGCGAGGTAGACATGTGCGTCATCAGGCCGTAGGTCCATTCGGCTTGCTTGATGGATTGGCGATTGTCGCTGGGCAGCGGGCTGGGACCGTTGACCCGGATGTTCTCTTTGCCCAGCAGGAAGGGGGTGAAAGGATCATTCGGAAGTGAAGACAGATTGACCGCCGCGCTAGGCTCATTCTGACCGGCCTTGTCACCCATGAAGTTCGAGCCTTGCGGCTGATGATCGGCCTTGAACCAGACGTTGCTTGGCACGGGCTGGCCGCGGTGGCAGGTGTAGCAGGTCACGCCGGTCTGGGCCACGTGGGTTTTCCAGTCGCTGTTGATATGCTGGGTCATCTCAACCATGCGCCTGGCCACGACCTTGGTGTATTTGCTGTCGTCGGCGAAGTTGGCCGGGTTGTGGCAATAAGTGCAACCTTCTGTAGGAGCGACCCAGGTCGTCATGGAGACCATCAAGCGGCTGAACTGGCCCACGCTCAGGTCACCGAGGACCTTCACGTTTTTATAGACCTGACCAGCTTTCGGTCCCTCTGCGCCCGCTTCGGGCAGGGCCACTGGCACTTCATTGGCCGCTGTCTTGATGTCAAGCAGACGCGGGTTGTAGACCTGCACCATGCCAGTGCCGCGGTAACCACTTTGGACGGTGTCCATGAAGGGACGCTCACACGCAGCTAGCGTCAGCAGCGATCCCAGCACCATCAGTCTGAGGCA
Organism: uncultured Burkholderiales bacterium; assembly: GCA_903844825.1. Taxonomy (GTDB): domain Bacteria; phylum Pseudomonadota; class Gammaproteobacteria; order Burkholderiales; family Burkholderiaceae_C; genus Polaromonas. Next base: position 15,418 of record CAIMVC010000097.1, read on the forward strand.
GGCCTTGCCCAGGAAGTTTGCAGTTTTCATGGTTTCAATCCTGAAGACAAGGCAGGGTCGATGACGGCCGGAAAGACGGCAGGGTAGGGTGGCGCCACGCCATGCTTGATGGCCCACAGGTACCAGTTGTCCACCACGGTGCCGGTCAGCAAGATGCCGATGCCGCCTGTCAAGGGGCACAGCACGGCAAACCACCAGGCCCAGCGATGAATTGATTCCATGGTGGCGTTAAAGCCCATGGTCCAGCGCCAGAACAGGGCCGCGCGTTCGCTGGCGGTGCCGCGGTCGACGATCTGCTCGATTTCGCGCTCACCGCCAAATCGTGTGACCGCCAGAATCGTCGCGCCATGCATGGCAAACAGCAGCGTGGAGCCGTACAAAAAGACGATCGATAAAGCATGGAAGGGGTTGTAGAACAGATTGCCGTAGCGCAGTGAAAACGCAGCCGTCCAGTCCAGGTGCGGAAAGATGCCGAAGGGAACGGCCTCACCCCAGGAGCCCATCAGCACAGGCCGGAAAAAACCCAGTACCAAAAACAGCCAGATGGCGGCCGCAAAAGCCCAGGCCACATGTGTGCCCAGCCCGAGTTCGCGTGCGCGCCGATAGGTGCGGGCCCACCAGAAAAACAGCGAAGCGGTCAGCAACATGCCGGAAATCAGCCACCAGCCCCCCTGGTTGAGTGGCGGCAGGCTCAGCCCGTAACTCGGCGGTGGTGGCTCCAGCGCCAGCCAGAACAGTTGCCGCACGAACTGGATCGGGTCGTAGTTGACCGAGGCCAGCATGTTCATGCCGATGATGTTGAAGGCCAGCGTGCCCAGTATCAGAGAGGCCAGCCCCAGGCCGCCCAGATAGATCGGGCCCAGCTGGGCGTTACCGATCTTGCCCAACCAGTAGTTGATCAGGGGGCTGCCGGTGCGCTGGCTATTGCCAGGCCCCAGCGGCTCGCCGTGGTGAATGGGACCGGTCGCCTGAACGGTGGTGAAGAGATTGAGGTAGTCAGCCATGAAAAATCTCCGTTGCTTTAGCGCCAGATCGGCAGGTTGAGCCACCAGCCCCACCATTCGGGCCAGCCGCGGCTCCAGAACGGTCCGCTGATCACGATGCACAAGGCGCTGAACAGCACCGCGGCCAGTGCCATGAACAGGCCCAGGCGGTGAATGCCCAGGGTGCCGACCGAGTAGCCGATGATGTCCCGAAAGAAGGTGTCTTCATGTTCCGGTGTCTTGACGGTTTGTCCGTGGCCCGGGTTGGTAGCCGACAGGATCAGAGCGCCGTGCAGCGACAGGGCAAACACGGTGGCAAAAAAGAAACTCACGGCCAACATGTGGGCCGGGTTGTAGTGAAAGTGCAGGTACTGGTAGCCAACATTGGAGACCCAGTCCAGGTGGCTGTAGATGCCGTAGGGGAAACCGTGGCCCCAGGCGCCGAGCAAGACGGGCCTGATGACTACCAGCGTGAAGTAGGCAAAGATGGCAACGCCGAATGCGGCCGGTACGTGAAAGCCCATGCCCAGCTTGCGGCAGATCTCGACTTCTCTCATCATCCATGAAACGAAGGCACCCAAGGCGCAGACCGTGATGAGCTGCCACAAGCCTCCCTCCATGAGGGGCGCAAAGCGCAAGCCGTACGACAGGTCGGGTGGTGCGATGTTGATCTGCCAGAGGTTCCACGTGGGTCCCTGTGAGGCGCCCCACAGGATCAGGGCCGTCCCCAGAAAAGCAAAGAAGATGGAGGTAACGCCAAAGAAACCGACGTAAAACGGGCCCAGCCAGAAGTCAAACAAATCACCGCCCAGCAGGGTTCCACCCCGGACCCGGTATTTTTTTTCAAAGTTGAGCATGGCCATGGTGAACCTCTTCAAGGGCTACTGATACGGATAGCGTTAGGCAAAAATAGTCGGGAAATGCATTGAAAGGCAGATGCTGCGCCTAATGGGGGTCAGTGCAACATCTGCCGTTCATTCGAGCTCAGGACTTTGCCGAGGAAACGGCTGCTGGCATAGGCACGTTTTGTGCCGATGCTGCTGCCGGCTTCTTTGCGCCGTCGAGCCAGTTGAACTTGTTCGTGCTGAGCAAAATGAGGTGAATCATTGCTGCCAGACCGAACAGGAAAATCCCTTGAACCACCATGGCTCGCAGGGGATCGAAAAGTCGCCAAATTCTCCACATGGTCAATACTCCTAAATGATGTGGGACATGAGGGTGTAAACCGTCGCTCGCACCCCTGAGACGATGTTGCTCATGTTCTCCGCGCCCGGGAGCCAGGTTTTCCATTGCAGCCCGACCAGCTGGCCAAGGATTGCCACTGAGAAAAGCACAACAAAGCAGGGAACGAAAATCAGAGAAAAAGCAAATTTGTCATTCCGGTTGGAATGCTTTTGCGACATCAAAGAGGTGTGGGCCATGACTTACTCCAGAGGGTTCAAATGAATCTGACTTAGAACCAGGGCCGCCAAGCCCAGACCAGGATGTGAGCAAGTACAGCTACTGCCGTAAACCCCACGGTTCCCTGCATCCAGTAATGGTGGAACTCCTGAGCCTCCTCGTCAGTCATGCCGGATACGGAGGTCCGATTTAGTGACATGTGATGCTCCTTCTACAAAAAGGCCAAACGGCCATCGCTGCGCCCGACCCGCGCAACTTGGGCAGCCGCAGCACAGTGCCACGACATGGGGTGGATCCGGGCGCATGGCCTGAATCAAATGGGAAGCTGACGCCGGTACCAGTCCGCAGCTGTGCGCTCATGCTGGCTCTCCCATGCCGAGTTCCTGGCCGGCTCGATTGACATGGTCTTGTGTAACTTTGGGCTCACCCTGGGCTTGCGCGTACTGCTCGGCCTGGTCGCGCAAACGCTTGGCAGCTGAAATTTGTACCAGCACCGGCTGGCGGGCCATGAGGGTGTGCAGCCGCTCTTGGGCCTGGTCTTCCCATGGCGTCGAGCGGCTGTCTGCCGGACGTGCCAGGGTGGCGTCGACCTTGTCCATGTCGGTGGCCAGCGGCAGGATATGGAACAGTGCGTCAAAAAGCGCGTTGCAGACTTCCTGAATCACGTAAGTGGCGCCGCTGTAGCCCATGAAGGGGGTGCCCGTGTGCCGGCGGATGATGGCGCCGGGAAATGAGGCTGGAATAAAGGCTGCGCGCATTGGGCCGCTGTTGGCCATTTCGCTGAGGTACATGCGCTCGTTGTAACTGCCGAACAGGATGAGCGGTGTTTGCTTGTGCACCAGCTCTCGCACGGCGGCGTTGTCGGTCTTGGCGCCAGGCACTCGTGAGACTGCGAAGCGGCAGGGCAGGCCCATTTCTTCTTCAAGAAAGTGACGCAGACCGCGGGCGTAGGTGTCGGTGGCCACGACGGCGAAACTGGCGGTGGCAAAAAAGTCCTGCGTGACCGAGCGCCACAGGTCCCACACCGGCTTGATGGTGGTGTGGCGTTCTCGCTCGATGAAGGGTTCAGGGTCTAGCCCCAGCAGTTCGCCTAGCTTGCGCAGGAACTTGGTGGTGCTGTGCAGGCCGATAGGCGCTTGCAGGTAGGGGCGGTCAAGTGCCTCGCACAGCATGCGGCCGAATTCGCGGTACATGCAGATGTTGACATCGGCCTCGACCAGGCGCGAGACTTCGGCCACGTGCGTGCCCAGTGGAAAGACCAGATTGATGTCGGCGCCAATACCTTGCACCAGGCGTTTGATCTCGGCAACATCGCTCGGGCTGTTGAAGTTGCCATAGCTCGGCCCGATGATGTTCACGCGCGGCTTTTCGCCTTCTTTGCGAACGCGCGCCGGCACTTTCTTCATGCCATATTCGTTCCACAGCCAGAACATGGCGCGGTTCGAACACTGCCACTGGTCCTCGTCAATGGTGCGCGGCAAAAACCGCATCAGGCCGGTGCCTTCGGGGGTGACGCCGCCACCTATCATCTCGGCGATGGAGCCGGTCACCACCACGGCGGGCAAGTCCGGGTCCAGCGCGGCGTGGGCGCGTTTCATGGCGCCTTCGGTGCCCTCGCGCCCGAGTTGCTCCTCGGCCAGTCCCGTCACGACGATAGGTAGCTCGTGGGGTGGCAGTGCGTCGGTGTAGTGCAGCACCGAAGTTACCGGCAGGTTCTCGCAGCCGACCGGGCCGTCAATGACGACTTGCAAACCTTTGATGGCGGTGAATACGTAGACCGCGCCCCAGTACCCGCCTGCACGATCATGGTCAATGACGTAGTTCATAGGGGGTTTGCCAGCCGTGGTCATGAGCCCATTTCCTCGGCTTTGCGTTTTTTGGCCTGCTTTTCGCGCTGGCGCTTCATGTCTTTGCGAAACTCTGGAAATTGTTGCGGAACCCCATCCCAAAGACCGGCTTCATCGGCCTGACCGACACCGCCGAAGAAGTCTTTCATGGCGTCAAAACGCGCCTGGTTACCCATTGCCGCGTTGATGACCTGCACCAGTGATCCGGCCGCTGCCGCGCCCATGAGCGGGCGTGCCGAAATGAGGTTGGTGAAGTACAGCGAAGGGATGCGGGCTTCTTTGGCGGCCTGCACCACGGGTGTGGTGCCGATGGCCAGTTGCGGCTTGAATTCATGTACCGCTGCCAGGTCTTGTTCGAGCGAGGCCCGAAATTGCACATGGACCCCTTTGGCCTGCAGCCACTGTGCGTCGGCCAGGTTCCAGGGGGTTGCGGGGCAGGCCGATCCGACGTAGCGCAGGTCCGCGCCGCACTCGACCAGCCAGCGCGCCACCAGCAGCTCAGAGCCCTCGTAGCCGCTAAGCGTGATGCGGCCCTTGATGGGCTGCGATGCCAGCACTGCGCGCAGGCTCGTCAAAGCCTGGTTGCGGGCCAGGTCGATCAGCGCTTGAGGCACGCCAGCGGCTTGGCCAATGGCGCCCAGCCACTCATGGGTGCCGTCGATCCCGACCGGGGCCGAGCCCACGATAGGTCGGCCGGCCGCCTGAAATTCGCGCACGCTGGCGGTATAAAAAGGATGAATGGCGGCCACCACGCTGCCATCGAGCGCGGCGTAGAGTTCGCGCCATTCGCGGGTTGGCACCACGGTGCCAACGCCCAGACCCATCGGTGCAATCATCTGCGCAATGATCATGGGGTCGGCGGGAAACATCTCACCGAGCAGGGTGATGGTGGGTTTGTCCTGTCGAGCCTGGCGTGGCGCAGGTACCGGGCCGGCCATGACTTCCTGGCGGGCGTAGCGCAGCATGGCGCCGGCCAGCACGTCCTTGGCTTCGGCGTGGGTGGGAACCCCAAAGCCGGGCACGTCGATGCCGATGATGCGCACACCGTTGATGGCGGGCGGCAGCAATTTCAGCGGCACACCGCTGGCGGTGGGCACGCACAGGTTGATGATGACGATGGTGTCGAGTTTGGCCGGGTCGGCCTGGGCGTGGACGGCGTCGCGGATGTCTTCGAACAGCTTGCCGGTGACCAGGCTTTCGGAGTTGAAGGGCACATAGCCCACGCTTCGGCGGGCGCCGTAAAAATGCGAGGTGAAGGTCAGGCCATAGACGCAGCAGGCCGAGCCAGACAAGATGGTGGCGGTGCGCCGCATGCGCAGACCCACGCGCAGTGAGCCAAAAGCCGGACACATGCTCTGGGGCTGGTCGTGCGGACCCTTAGGGTAGTCGGCCGCGTACTGGGCCAGCACCTCACTTTTACCTGCGGCGCGGGCTGCCTCAAGCAACTTGTCCTGGCCGGCATGACAGCCCAGGCCGTCGCTGGCAGCCGCCACAGGCACGATGGGGATGATGGTGCTTGAACTCATGGCTCAGACCGTGTCGTAGACCACTTCAAGTGTCGGCTTGACGACGCTGCTGACACCACACATGTCGAATTCGGTAGCCGGGTCCAGCACCACGTTGCGCCCGACTGTGTCGGCGCTGAAGAGGCCGAGCAGGCCGTCTTGTGTCATGGGTTTGGGGCGCTGCGGCGGCGCCTCGGCGACGTTTTTAGCGAGTTCGGCAAACAGCGGGCCCCATTCGCTTTCGGGCCTGCCGATGATCTCGTAGCTGGCGCTCTTGCGCCGAATGTCTTCGTTGGCGGGGATCGCAGCCAGCACCGGGATGCCAGCGTGCTCGGCAAAGGCTGCGGCTTCGCCGGTGCCATCGTCCTTGTTGATGACCATGCCGGCGACGCCAACATTGCCACCGAGCTTGCGGAAGTACTCTACGGCCGAGCAGACGTTGTTGGCGACGTAAAGTGACTGCAGGTCATTGCTGGCCACGACAATGACTTTCTGGCACATGTCGCGGGCGATGGGCAGGCCAAAGCCGCCACACACCACATCGCCCAGGAAGTCCAGCAGAACGTAGTCAAATCCCCACTCGTGAAAACCGAGTTTTTCGAGCGTTTCAAAACCGTGGATGATGCCGCGTCCACCGCAGCCGCGGCCGACTTCGGGGCCACCGAGTTCCATGGCGAAGACGCCATCGCGCTTGAAGCAGACATCACCGATAGAGACTGACTCACCGGCGAGTTTTTTCCTTGATGAGGTCTCAATGATGGTCGGGCAGGCCTTGCCGCCAAACAGCAAGCTGGTGGTGTCGCTCTTCGGGTCGCAGCCGATGAGCAGCACTTTCTTGCCTTGCTGCGCCATCATGTAGGACAGGTTGGCGAGCGTGAAGCTCTTGCCGATGCCGCCCTTGCCATAGATCGCAATGATCTGGGTTTCCTTGGTGACCTTGCCTGTGGGCACGGCGTCAGGCTCTTGTGAAGCTTCGCGGCGAAGTTGCTCCACGAACTTGACGGTTTGCACTTTTGCGGGGGTAGCTTCCATCAGTGTCTCCAGTCCAAAACCATCTTCAGGCACTCGGGGTCACCGAAGGCGACCTCATAAGCGTTGTGTGCATGCCCAGGGGTCTGGGTATGCGTTATCAAACCGTCGAGTGACAGCACACCGGTTTGCACCAGTTCTGTCACGGCGAGCAGGTCGGCGCGCTTCCATTCGGCGGCCACGCGGATCTGCGCTTCGCGCATGAAGGCCGGGGCGTAGGCAAATGAAATGTTCTGTTTGTAAAAGCCGGCGAGTACGACCTCGCCACCCGGTGCCAAACGCGGAATGACGCGGTCAAGGATGGCGGCGTCGCCGCTAACGTCGTATATCGCGTTGTAGTTCTTGCGGTCGTCGTCTTCAGGGGCGATGACGCTGTAGCCCTCCGCACCTTGGCGGCGGCTGGCAACGGTCTCCCACACCACGGGTGCGGGCAGGCCGGCGGCCACGGTCAGGCGGGCCAGAAGGCGTCCCATGATGCCGTGGCCAATGATGAGCTGGGGTGGCGCTGCGGGCTCGCGCGTGCCGCCGAGCGCCACGCTGTGGTAGGCCGTAGCGGCCAGTGCCAGCAGCGTCGCCTGCGCGCCTAGCGACGCCTGGACTGGCACGACGCGGGAATTCGGCACGATCAGTCGGGAGCCTGCGCCGCCAAAGAGGTTGTGTACGCCTTCAAAGCTGTGTGAGCCGGGAACGAATACGGTATCGCCTACAGCCAGACTGCAGTCGGCGCCTTCATGCACGCGCACGACCCGACCGACGGTTTCGTAGCCCGGCACCAGGGGGTAACCCATGCCAGGAAACGGCGGCATGCTGCCGTCCCAGAGCAGTCGTTCGGTGCCGGTGCTGATGCCGCTGTAGCTGACCTCGACTTCAATATCGCCAGCTACCGCGGGGCGAAGGTCCAGCGCTTGTACGGATAACTGGCAAGGGCTTTGGAAGACGATCGCTGAGGCTTTCATGGGGTGTATTCTTTGCGTGACATTGATTAGTGTCAATTTAAATTGACTAAATACCCCATTTACTAGGGTAAACACTTATCTTTTTTGTCCCAGCAGGAGACTGGCGTGCAAAGGCATTGGGTTGGGCAAGGCTTTGACCTTGGAAAAGCCGGCGGCCTGCATGAGCGCGCCGAGCTCGCTGGCTGTGCGCAAACGGCCGGCACCCATGGCCAGCAGGTAGAAATGGAAATAGGGGTCGCTCAGTGCCGGTCGGCCACCCGGCTGGGCCATGGGTTCGGCCAGCAGCAGGCTGCCGCCGACAGGAAGGGCCCGATAAATGGCTTGCAGCAGACCTCGGACCACCTCGTCTGAGTGATCGTGGGCCACGCGCAGCAGCGTGACCAGGTCGGCCCCTTGCGGCAGCGGATCTGCCGTGAAGCTGCCGCCATAGGCCGTGATGCGGTCGGTCAGGCCGGCTTGCTCGATCCGCTGGCGTGCCAAAGCTGCCACCGGCGGCAGATCAAACAGCATGAGACTGAGCGCCGGTTCGCGGCGGGCCAGTTCGCAGACCCAGCCGCCCTGACCGCCACCGACGTCGAGCACGCAGCGATGCCGGCCAAAGGGATAGACCGCCAGCAGCTCTTCGATCAGGAATTTCTGTGAACTCGACATCAACGCCGAGTAGCGGGCGCTCTGGCTGTCCTGCTCGGGCCGAGGGTCTTCTGCCCGGTGGGCAGGGGAAACGGGTTTGGCTGGCCCTGAGGGGCGGGCTTGAGCGGGCTCCCGGGCTGGGATGTCGGTGGGGTAGGGCCAGTAAGCTTGCATGCCGGCACCTTCTGGGTTGTGCAGCAGGGCCAGAGGGTCCCGTAGGTCTTGGTAGAGCACGGCATTGTGCTCAATCATGTCGCGCAGGCCGGCGTGCGCCGCCACGGGCGCACCCAGCGGCCCCAGGCCGTAGCGCTGACCCTCACGCATTTCCAGCAGTTGCAGCGACAAGGCTGAGTCCAGCAGGCGCTGCAAGGCGTCTTTGTTGATACCCGTCTGGCGCGACAGCTCTGCCAGGGTCGATGGCTGGGCCAGTACCCGCTCAAAAAGACCCAGCCGCACGCATGCCAGCAGCACCTGGCTGTGGACGAAGCCAGACATCAACCCGAACAAGGCGTTGGCGCGGCGACGGGTGATCCAGCGCCCAACCGGATTGCCCAGGGCCCAGCGGTACAGGCCCTGGCTGGTCAGCCAACCGTCGATGCGGGCATCCAGCCGTTGGCGCCAGGTGGGGTCTTGTCGCTCCTGATCGGACTTTATGGCCCGGGCGCCTTCGCCTGTGCCGCTCACGCCAGGGCGCGGTGTTCGGCGATCTGACCGCCTGCAATCTGATCACAGGCGCTTTGAGGCAGCAGGCGCTCAGACTCGTGCAAAACCAGCTGGCGCATGGCCTCGCGGCTGGTGCAGGCAGGTACCGAGTTGATGGCGGCCTGCATGAGTTGTCTGAAATAGGCTACGGCGCCGACCAGGCCGAGGTCGGCCGCGGTGCTGGGGCGCCCGTGATGTGCATCCTGTCCGACAGGCTTGCCCAATTGCAGACTTTGCCCCATGACGTCGCGAATGTCATCTGCGACTTGATAGGCCTCGCCCAGGCAGTCGCCCAGCGCGCGCCAGGGGAGGGGGTCTGCACCAGCGGCCTGAGCCCCGGCGCAGGTCGAGGCCACGAACAAGGCGCCAGTTTTTGCGCGCTGGTACTGGCCCAGCTGCACGCGGGCCTCGCACTCCCAGGCCTGGCCCGCCACGATGCCGTCGGGAGCACCCGTGCCCTCGCAAATGGTCAACAGCAGCTGGGCCAAGCGCTCCGGCCGTCGCCAGCCGGCCTGCGCCAGGCTCTGGTAGGCCAGTACAATCAGTGCGTCCCCGGCCAGCAGGGCAAGCGGCTCGCCGTATTGCTTGTGAACGGTTGGAACGCCGCGCCGGGTGTCGGCGTTGTCAAAACAGGGCATGTCATCGTGGGCCAGCGAGGCGCAGTGCAGCAACTCGATGCCCACCGCTGCAGCGTCGGCCAACTCGGGGCTGTCGTCACCGCAGGCCCTGGCCACCGCCAGGCAAAGTTGCGGGCGAATTCGGGCGCCTCCAGGAAACACCGCGTGTCGCATGGCCGCCATCAGTCGGGGCGGCGCCGAGGCGCTTTGAACCCGCGAGAACTGTTGCTCCAGCGCTGTTTCGATTCGACTGCTCATGTTGCTCATGGGGTCCTCCGATTACCAGACGGGTGTCTGCAAAACGGATCACCCATGAGTGTCAATTTAACATGACACTCTTGTTTGTCAAGATAACTAGTCGCTGTGTGGGGAGGGTTTTCCCGAGCTTTACCTCAGGTCTTCGGGGCGGCTGCGGTCACGCCAGATGACTTTGACGTTCAGTCCATCCCGCTGGACCAAGGAGTACTCTTGCAGCGCGAGTGAGTCCTGTCTCAGGCGACCGTAAACCTCGAAAAAGCGGCTTGTCACGCTGTGACGCTCGGCACTGAATGGACGGCCCTTTTCCCGCAAGGCGTTGGCCTCGGTGAGTTGCTGCCAGGGCTTGCGCGTGCGCTCTTCCACCAGTCGCTGGGCCTGACTCAGCGACAAGTCGGGCAAACTGGCGCTCAGAGCTTGCGCGCTGGCGGTGTTGATGTTCAGGGCCGTGCGGGCCGGAATCAGGCAGACGTAGGCCTGCAGGCGTTTGATGCTCGAGGTGGATAAGCCCAGCCAGGCCAGTTGCTCCAGCCGTTGCGGCAAGACCGCGGTCTGGCTTGAGGCGACCTCATCGTTCTTGGCTTCGTTGGCATTTTTGAGTCGAACGGCCAACTGAGTCAGTTCTTGGGGGGGCAGGTCGAGCAGTTGGAATAGTCGCTCAAACACCGCGAAATCGGCCTCGGACACCTTGTTGTTGTCGATCAGATTAAAGAGGTTCAGTCGCGACTGCGCGTCGGTGATCTGGCCAGACAAGAAGGCGTCGAAGGCGGGCAGCGTGGTGTCGCCGGCTGAGTTGTTTTTGTCGGCAGCCAGGAAACTGCTCAAGCGCGCCTCCTGCAGCGGAAGCGCCCAGGGCTCGCCCAGGTGGTCAGCCCCGCCGCTGCGCGCATCTTCGCGCAGAATCAGGCGAGCCCAGTCGAGGGCTCCAGTGAGTATCCATTGGGCCTGCGTCCGCGCCCGTTCAGCGCTTTCAATCTCGACGATGCGCCACTGCTGCCAAAGGGCGCTGGCGGCAAAGCTGGCCACCAGCGCCACGGTCAGCATGGCACTGAGCAGGGCTGCGCCTCCTTGTCTTGGTGCGCTGGTGCGAGCGGGCGGGAGTTTGCTCCGTACTGTCGCGCTTACGGTGGCGTGCACTATGGTTTTTAAGTTGGCCTGTACATTGGCCTTTTTGTGGCGGCTCCTCATGACTTGCTGCCCCCGAGCACGGGTCGAACCCAGTCCTTGCTCAACTCGCCGCCCAGCGCCTGTCCTGGAGACAAGGTAAGCACCAGGCGTACGGCATCTGGTAGTGCAGAGCCTGCGCCGTCGGCTGGCTCGGCGTCTGCGCCGGCGGCCGACAAAGGATTGCTCCAAGCGTCATTTCGAAAAAAGAAAATCTGCCACTGGTCCAGCCCGATCACCGCGACCTCGCGCTGCCCGCCACCCTGACCCGGACTTTGGCCCCACAACTGAGCTTGCTCCCAGGCCTTTTGCAACTCGCCGTTGTTGCGCAGCGGCGGCGATTGCCAGCGCACCCAGCTACCGCGCCCACCGTGTTGATCTGCGATGACGCGTCGCGCCCAGCCGACCACGCGCAGCGGACGGTCCGGCAACTGATTGTCCAGCCGCGTCAGCCGCAGCACCCGACCATCAAAGTCGATGGTCCCGATGGCCGGGGTCTCGACCATCGCTTCCAGATCAGCCGACCATTGGGCCAGTCCTGTCTGCAAACTCGCCACATTGTCCATGCGGGCGCGTACAGAACCATGCACCAGGCTCATACCCTCAAGGCCGCGCCAACTCAGCAGCGCCAGCAGCGCCATCACCGCCAGCGCGACCAGCAGTTCGATCAGGGTGAAGCCACACGAAGCGGCGCGCCTGGTGGCAACCGCACCAGTGCAGGGCCGCCCCAAGCTGGGCAGCACCCCCTCGGGGTGCAGCAAAGGATGCGTAGCGACAAGCGTGGGGGTCAACAGTTTTCCGCGGGGCCGCCCCAAGGAAAACAGCGCCCCCTCGGGGGGCAGCGCAGCTCGCGCAGCGACAAGCCTGGGGGCCAACAGTTTTCCGTAGGGCCGCCCCAAGGAAAACAGCGCCCCCTCGGGGGGCAGCGCAGCACACGAAGTGGCAAGCGTGGGGGCC
>CAIMVC010000098.1 GCA_903844825.1 uncultured Burkholderiales bacterium
ATCCGCCGACGGCGCTTGACGCGGGCGGCCCTTTCAAGGTCTATAGCGGGCGCAACCAAACCAGTGGGGCATGGCGCTTCGCGAGCCAGCCCCCATCACAGGAGCAGAAGCCCACTTGAGCATTCCACCCAGGAGGCCATTAAGCCGCGGAGCCGCCCCCCCGCAAAAGGAAGAAGGACACAGGATCAACCACCGCATTGATGCGCGCGACGTGCGCCTCATCGATTCAGAAGGCCAGAATGTCGGCGTCGTGCCGATCCGTCAGGCGCTGATGATGGCTTGCGTCCCAAGCACACGCGAGACTTCACTCCACATGGCGTTGCCGGTGACCGAATCATAGATCGCCGCTCTTGTTGTCGGCGAAAGTGACGAGTCAAACGCGCGCTCTCCGCAGAGGGCTTGGGTCCATGCGTCGGCTGCATCGGCGAGGCTCGCGTCGGTCACGCTCGAACCGGTGAGTAGGGTGTTGACCTGGTCTTTGCTGGGAGCCGTGTTTGCGGGAGTGCCGTCGTATTTAACCAGTGAGGTGACAGCAGCAGTCAGCAGCTTGAGTTCGCTGTTGGTGTCGACGGCCGTGTTGGTCTGATGGTCGATCACCTGCCCGAGCAAGTTGACCTCGGCTGCCGTCAGGTTACCCAGGCCGAGAGCGGCGTAGTGAGTTGCTGTGGGACGTGCGAACGCGTCGTCGGCGGCGCTCTCGGCAGCGTCAAGAATAAGATTGTAGGCGGTGATGATGAGCTGAATTTCTTCGCACGTCGGATTGTTCTTGTCGGCGAATTTCGCGGTGGCAAAGGCCGACGAGTAGGCGCTTTCCCGGCCTTCGACGGCCCCAGTGAGGCCCTCGATGGAGTTGAGTTGCTGGGCTGTGACAAGAGCGCCATTGGCATTGCCATTGATGTCGTCGACCACGGCCTCGAGCGCAGTTAGGTTGTTGTTGCCCTCCGCTGTCAGGGCCAAGGCGGTACCGCCCGCTGCGAACCCTCCTAAGACAGCGCCGACGCCCGCTACGACAGGGGCCACGGCAACCTCGCTGTCGGTGATGCCTACGGCTCTGCTGTCAGCGGCGGAACTCCACATCAGTGGGTTGTCCTGGCTGACCGGCTTGGAATTGGCACTGATTACGGCTTCGGCCGCGCCCTCCCCACCAGCCTCAGCCAGATAATGCGCCCCCCCCTCGGCCTCTGGCGCAGGGGCTGATGTAAAGAAGTCTTGAACCTCAAGAACGACCTCGCCATCGACCTCGACTTCGAGGTGATCACCCTTGCGAAGGGCTCGCTGGTTTTTGACGGGCTTGCTTGTTTGTTCATCCACAAGGCTGTAAGTGACACCTTTTTGAGCCTTGATGACAAACATCTCGCCTTTTTCCGGCAGCAGGTGTTCGTTGGTGGCCGGCTGGGCTGCTGCGCCTGGTTGTGCTTGTCGTTCTGAGATGCGGAGGCTGATTTTTGGTGAGGTCATTTTCTCGGAGTTTCGTTAGCCGACTTGGGCTCGTTGGCGTACAGGTGCGTTCGAGTGTCATAATTTAGGGACCTCTTCGATCGTATTCAAATATGCGAGCCGATTTTATAAATGTTGTAAACCGAACCTACCCCTGTTTGACGTACCTTTTAGCCTGTAAATTATGCGGCCTTCCTAATCTGCCAAGCTTTTATAGTGGGCCACCACATCCGCCGCAGGCGTGTCGGTGTTGGTCACCAGCAGCAGCTTGCCATCGAGCAACTCCAAATAGCGCTGACGCTCCTCGTCCACGGAGAAGCTGAACGCCTCATGCTTCAAATCTACTGTAAGCGGCCAGGCACGGCACCTTGACCGTGCCGACGATTCAGGATTGCGGTTGCCAGCGGTGTGGCAACAGCTCCTCAATGCGAC
>CAIMVC010000099.1 GCA_903844825.1 uncultured Burkholderiales bacterium
ATGGTTGTGGTGGTCACGCTTGCCGTGAGCGCCTTCGGTCTTGCCCGCCAGGTCTTCACGAATCACCGGTGCATCGGGCTGCAAGGCTGCATAGGGGTCCATCACCACCGGCAGCTCTTCGTATTCGACCTCGACCGCTTCCACCGCATCGGCGGCAATGTAGCGGTCGTCGGCGATCACGATGGCCACTTCTTGCATCTGGAAGTGAACCTTTTGGTCGGCCAGCACGGCTGCCACGTCACCGGCCAGGGTGGGCATCCAGTGCAGTTTCAGGGGTTTAAGGTCGTCAGCCGTCAACACGGCGTGCACGCCGGGAATAGCCAACGCGGCCTCTTTGTTGATTTTGATAATGCGACCATGGGCAATCGGCGAGCGCACGATGTCCATGTGCAGCATGCCAGCCATCTTGATGTCGTCGACGTAGTTGCCCTTGCCCTGAATAAAACGGGCGTCTTCTTTGCGCAGGCGCGAGGCGCCCATACCAGCCAGCGCGAGTTCGCGGGCCTCAACAGTTTGTACCGGTGCGTTCATGTGTGTCTCCGATCAAATAGAGGGTGCTTCAAGCCGCAACGGGCTCTTGCAATTTTTTGGCGGCGTACTGGACGGCTTTGACGATGTTCTGGTAGCCGGTGCAGCGGCACAGGTTGCCACTCATGCCGTGGCGAATCTCGTCCTCGCTCGGGTTGGGGTTCTCATGCAGGAACCGGTAAGCGCGCATCAGCATGCCGGGGGTGCAAAAACCACACTGCAGGCCGTGTTCTTTGTAAAAGCCTTCTTGAACAGCGTGCAGCACGCCCTTATTGGCCAGGCCTTCGACCGTCAGCACCTCAGAGCCGTCGCATTGCACCGCCAAATGAGTGCAAGACTTGACGGACTGCCCGTCAATGTCCACGGTGCAGGCACCGCAGTGGCTGGTTTCGCACCCGATGTGGGCACCGGTCAGGTTGAGTTCTTCGCGCAAAAAATGGATCAGCAGGGTGCGCGGCTCAACGGCTTTTTCTTCCTTCTTTCCGTTGACAGACATGGTGACGAGTTTTTTCGACATGGAAATCTCCTTGTTATTTACGAGCAACGTGACCAGGCTTTGTTCAAAGCGCGCTTGACCATCTCACCGGCCATGGCAGTTTTGTATTCGATGTCGCCGCGCAAGTCTTCGGCGGGGTCGCAAACGGCAATGGCGGCCTCTGCGGCAGCCTGCACATTGGCGGCGTTGAAAGGCTTGTTGAGCAGGGCGGCTTCAGCAGCTTCTGCGCGCAAAGCGGTGGGCGCTACGTTGGTCAAAGCGATGCGCACATGGGCAACCTGGTCGCCATGCTTGCGAATGACCACCGCACAACCGGCCGTGGCCCAGTCGCCGGTTTTGCGTTTGAGTTTTTCGTAGGCGTAGCCGGTACCCTGTGCAAAGGCGGGAACACGAATCTCGCACATGACTTCGTTTTCTTCGAGCAGGGTCATGTAGGTGCCCAAAAAGAATCCGTCAGCCGCCACGGTGCGCCGACCATTCGGCCCTTCCAGCACAAAGGAGGCTTCAATTGCAATCGAGAGCGCCGGGTGGTCATTGCCTGGATCTCCGTGGGCAATATCACCGCCGATCGTGCCGCGATTGCGCACTTGTGGATCAGCGATCAGTTTGGCCGCTTCGCACAGCAAAGGCACCTTGGCTTGCAGGACAGGCGAGGTGATCAGGTCGTTTTCTACGGTCATGGCGCCAATCACGACCGTAGTACCTTCTTCGCGGATGCCTTTGAGCTCAGGGATACGGTTGATGTCAATCAAATGCTCTGGCTGGGCAAAGCGCAGCTTCATCATCGGTAACAGGCTGTGGCCGCCGGCGAGCAACTTGGCATCGGAACCCAGTTGGCCCAGCAAGGCAACCGCCTCACCAACGGACTTGGGCGCGTGGTATTCGAAACGCGGTGGAATCATCAGGGTCTCCTTGGGTTTGAGTGCTGTTCATTGTTAGCAGAACCCAATTCCTGACTCGGATATCAGGTCTTAGGGCCATGGAGGCTTGAGCTGTCGATTTGTTGCGCGAAATGCACTCAGCAGCGCACGAAATGCGGCGATCAATATTTCAGCCAACCGCAATCAGGGTATGTCCCTAAGCGCAAAAAGACTTCAAAAACTCTGCAATAAGCTGATGAGCCCTGTCAGCCGCGGCCCTGCCATCAACCCAGCCCAAGCGCTTCCCGCAGCCGAGCGACCTGCCCCCGCGAGACCGGCACACAGTGACCGCTCTTGCCCTTGAGAACGATGTGGGTCTTGACGCCCTCGCGACCGAGCTCACGCACAGCATGCAAATTCACGATGAAGCACCGATGAACGCGCATGAACTGCGCTGGATCCAGCCGCAATTCGAGGTCACCAATGCTCAGGTTGCAAAAATGGTCACCATCACGGGTCAGCACGCGGGTGGAGTGAGCCTGCGACTCCAGTGACAAAACATCCCGCGTATCGACAAAGGACACCTTCTGATTGGCCACCATCGGGATGCGCGACAAGCGCATGTTTTTCGCTGAACTCTCGGCTGGCGCCGGCTCTTGACTGACGACCTGCGTGACGTCATAGAAAACCAGCGCAAAGCCTGTCGTCTCGCCCTTTTCGTCGCCCAGACGGCTGACCTTGATGAGCAACACCTGCTCAGGAATGTTGATGATCATGGTCATCGGCACCGCGTTGGCCATGGGGCAACCCGATGCTTCGTCCAGCAAGAATTTGACTTTGGGCTGGGAGCGGGCGGGGTGAAAGGAGGTCACCAATTTGTCAAAGGGCTGCTTCTCGGCCACCGGCAGTATCTTGCGCGCGAAGTCATTCATGGCCAGCACCCTGCGCTGTGCATCGAGATGAATGATGCCGACGTCGAACTTCTCGAAAAGGTAGAGACTAGAGCTGAGCGCGGTCTTGGCATCCATCGTTTTTGTCTCTCACGCTACTGACTCGCAGCTGTTGGTGTTGGGCTCGCCTGACAAACCAGATGAACAAGTCAGACTCAATGATGCCCGACTTTAACAACGATTGACTCCCAATGGCGGCTTGTTTGATGAACCTACTCAACTTGATGCATGGCAGGTCGGTTCAGCCTATGGGGATTTATCGCCTAAGCGGGTGCTGGCGGCCAACGGCCGGATTTAGTTTTAACGTGGGTACCAGTCGAGGCCTGCGCCGCTCGGCTTTTTGCGACAATCCTGCGACCCGGCCGCGCCTGCCAGAAACTCCCTTCAGCAGCGTCTGACTGCCTTGCCATTTAGCCACTGAGTCCCCAATGCCCCTGCTCCCCTACGCCCTGGCCCGCCCTTTTTTATTTGGCATGGACGCCGAAGCCGCCCATGACCTGACCATGAAATCACTGGCGCTGACCCAGCACACGCCGCTCAAGATGGCGTACTGCGCCGGCCGCATCGACGACCCCATCACGCTGGCGGGCCTGCATTTTCCCAACCGCGTTGGCATGGCCGCCGGCCTGGACAAGAACGCCCGCTGCATTGACGCGCTGGCGGCCATGGGCTTTGGTTTCGTCGAAGTTGGCACCGTCACACCCAAGCCGCAAGCGGGGAACCCCAAGCCGCGCATGTTTCGCTTGCCGCAAGCCAACGCGCTGATCAACCGCCTGGGTTTTAACAACGAGGGCCTGGAGGCTTTTTTGCAGCATGTGCGGGCTTCGACTTTTCGCCAGCAAGCCGGCGGCCGATCGCCATTGCTGCTCGGCCTGAACATTGGCAAGAACGCCGCCACGCCGATTGAAAACGCGGTGGATGACTACCTCATCTGCCTGGACGGCGTGTACCCGCATGCCGACTATGTCACCGTCAACATCTCCAGCCCAAACACCAAGAACCTGCGTGCACTGCAAAGTGACGAGGCGCTGGATGCGCTGCTGTCGGCGATAGCCCAACGGCGCGAGGTGCTGGCGCGGCAACACGGCAAGACCGTGCCGATTTTTGTGAAGATTGCGCCTGATCTTGACGAAACGCAAATCGAGGTCATCGCCGCCACCTTGAAGCGACACGCCATGGACGGCGTGATAGCCACCAATACCACCCTGAGCCGCGAGGCGGTCCGGGGCATGATGCATTCAGAAGAAGCCGGCGGCCTGAGCGGCGCACCCGTCCTAGAGGCCAGCAACAAGGTCATCCGCCAACTGCGCGCAGCACTGGGGCCGGACTTTGCCATCATCGGCGTGGGGGGCGTCATGAGCGGCGCAGACGCCGTCTCGAAGATCAAGGCGGGGGCCGACGTGGTGCAGATTTACACCGGACTGATCTACAAAGGTCCGGCCCTCGTGCGCGAAGTCGCGCAGGCGCTGCAGCAGGCGCGCTGAACGCCTGGCAGCAACCGCTGCGAGCTGCGCTCAGTCCGGCACAAAGCGCGCATTAAACCTGCTTTCATCGTCTGGCAGTTCCAGCGTCACCAGCTGGCCCATCTTGTTGTCGCTCAGGCGGCAGGCCGCAAACAGGCTGTACTTGCCCTGCAAGTGGTAGCTCTCGAGGTCGATCAGCATGTAGGGGTAAGGCACAAACACCTGGTAGAGAAAAATGGTGCGATGCCGGTTGCGCGGGGAGGGAAAGAGCTTGTAGTCGTCGGTGGTGATGCTTTGTGCGGTGGCCATGGTCTCAATCGGTGAAGAACGGTGCTGCCGTCCTGTAAGCTCTGCGGGTATTTTCGCCTATCTACTGCCCAACCCCTGCCCGTGCCCGTCCAGAAGTTGCGGCACGGCACCCGACTCAAAGAGACCATGACCGAACGCCTGCCCACGCCGGACAAGGAAGCCATTGCCCTGCTCGATCCCTTCGAGCGCCTGGACCTGTCGCGCATCCGGCTGGTTGCCACGGCGGCACAGGCGGCGCTGGCGCTGGCGGAACTGCGCAGCGCCACCGCGCTGGGCTTTGACACCGAGTCCAAACCGACCTTTGCCCGCCATGAAATCTCCGATGGGCCGCACATCGTGCAGCTCTCAACGCTGCAGGTGGGCTATATCTTTCAGCTGCACGACGCGCCCTGCCGGGCGGTCGTGGCCGAACTGCTTGAGGCACCCGGTATCACCAAGGCCGGCTTTGGTCTGGGCGACGACCGCAAGCGCATCATCAGCAAACTTGGGGTCGACCCCCAGGCCGTGCTGGACCTGAACTTTGTGTTCCGGGAGCGCGGCTACCGCAAGGACATGGGCGTCAAAGGCGCTGTCGCCGTGCTCTTCAATAAACGCTTCATCAAGTCCAAGAAGGCGGCGACATCCAACTGGGCCAATCCAAAGCTGAGTGAGGCGCAGCTGGTGTATGCGGCCAACGATGCCTATGCCGCGCTGCGGGTGTTTCACGCCCTGGCGCTGGACTGAACGCGCTGGACTGAACGCGCTTTACTTTTACGCTAGCCCTGCGCGAGCAACTGCACCACCGCCTCGCCAATGGCCAGCGAACTGGTCAGGCCCGGCGACTCGATGCCCAGCAAATTGACCAAGCCTTTGACGCCGTGCGTGGCAGGCCCCTGAATCAAAAAGTCGCGCGCCGCCTCATGCGGGGCATTGATCTTGGGCCGGATGCCGGCGTAGCCCGGCTGCAAGGCGCCATCGGTCAGGCCCGGCCAGTACTTGCGCACCTCGGCGTAAAAGGCATCACCCCGGCGCGGGTCCACCACCAGGTCGTCGGGCGAGGCCACCCACTGCACATCGGGACCAAACTTGGCCTGTCCGCCCAGGTCCAGCGTCAGGTGCACGCCCAGACCGGCCGATTCGGGCACCGGGTAGATCAGGCGACTAAACGGCGAGCGACCCGCCAGCGTGAAGTAATTGCCTTTGGCGTAGAAGGCTTCGGGCACATGGCCGGCGGCCAAGCCCTCAAAGCGGCCCGCCAGTGCGGGCGCACTCAGGCCGGCCGCATTGACCAGGACATCGGTCTGCAGCTCGACTCCGTCCTGCATGGTCACAACGATAGGCCCCTGGCCACAACGCGCCGCCGCGACCGCTGAGTTCAAGGCCAGCAACCCGCCGGCGTTTTCAAAATCGCCTAGCAAGGCCAGCATCAGCGCGTGGCTGTCCACAATGCCCGTGCTCGGCGAATGCAGGGCCGCCAGGCAGTTCAGCGCGGGCTCCAGGGACAGCGCCTCATCGCGGCTGAGCAACACCAGGTCGGCCACCCCATTGGCGGCAGCCTGAGCCCGAATTCCCTGCAGCTTGCCCAGCTGGTCTTCACTGGTGGCCACCAGCAACTTGCCGCAACGGCTGTGCCCCACGCCGCGCGCCTGGCAGTAGGCGTAGAGCATCGCCCGGCCCTGCACGCACAGCTGCGCCTTGAGCGAGCCCTGGGGGTAGTAAATGCCGGCGTGAATGACTTCGCTGTTGCGCGAGCTGGTGCCAGTGCCGATGGCCTCGGCCGCCTCCAGAATCATCAGATCCCGCCCCCGAAAACGGGGACTCAGCGCCAGCGCACGGGCCACGGCCAGCCCGACCACGCCAGCGCCGATCACCACCGCATCGACATGATCTACGGGAACAGCAGGCGAGGCAGGCTCCATCAAACTCCCCTTCAAAGCCTGCGCGGGTCGGTGACCAGCAAGCTGTCTATCAGCGAACTCAGCGTGCGCTTGAGTGGCTCGAAACCGGCGTTCAGAGCCAGCGTTTCTTCGTCCATGTAGAGCTTGCGATTGATCTCCAGCTGCAAGCTGTGCCGGTGAACGCTGGGGTCGCCATGACGACGCACCAGCTCCACCCCCTTGTAAGGATGGTTCAGCCAGACGCTGTAGCCCAGCGCCCTGAGGTGTTCGCACAGCAACTCGGCCAGCGCCGGGCTGGAGGTGCTGTGGTCGCGATTGCCCACCACAAAGTCAGCGTGAACCATCCCCGGGAATTCGGTGGCATGGCTGCCGGCAATGGCGGGCATCGAGTGGCAATTGATGTGGATGCTGTAGCCATGGCGCGCGTGGGCGGCATTCACCGCCGCCGCCACGCCCGCCTGGTAGGGACGCCAGCATTGGTCAATACGCCTCATCGCCTGCGCAATGCTCAGCTTGCGCTCGTAAATCGGCAGACCTTCATCGGTCAGTCGCCAGATCAGCCCCTTGCCCAGCCTGACCTTGGCAAGTTGGGCCGACCCGGTCGGCAGCGGTCCAGGCCAGGGCTCGTCAAACAAAGACGAATCCATCTCGGCCAGATCACGGTTAACGTCCAGGTAGCTGCGCGGGAACAAAGCTTCCACCCAATGCGCACCGCGCTCAAGGGCAAAGTCGTAGAGCTTTTCGACGTGGGTGTCCTCGGCCCGCCGCAGCAGTTGCAGGTCGCAGGCATAGGAAAAATCGGGCGGGTAGACGGTGCCGCTGTGAGGAGAGTCAAGCACCAGCGCGCTGACTCCGGGCACATGGCGAACTAATTCGGTCATGCCAACGATTGTGCCCCGAACCGGGCACACGCAGCCAGCTCGGCAGCCGCCGCGCGGCACAACCGGGACACAAGCTCGGCACAACCGTGCCAGGCCCGCATCCTGCATCCTGCATCCTGCATCCTGCATCCGGGCATCCGGCAATTTGTCCTACACCCGTGTTCACCGGGCGCCGACAGGCCCGGCGCCAGCAGCTTCGCACAATGGTTTGGTCGACATCCGAACAACAACCCAAAACCATTCAACACTTCAAGGAAGCACCATGCGCCAATCAAAATACCCACTGGCCTTCGTAACCCTGGCTCTGGCCGGCTTGACTCTGGGCGCTGCCGCTCAAGCGCAGACGGCCGCGTCTGGCTCGTCGTACGGCAGCAACTGGTACGCCCCGGCCGGTGGTCGCTACATCGGTCTGAACGTGGGCAGCGCCGACTATTTCGGAAATTGCAGCCTCAGCGACTCCCTGGCTCTGAACTGCGACAGCCGTGGCACCGCTTACAGCCTCTACACGGGCGGCATGTGGAACAACAATTTCGGCTTGGAGCTCGGCGCCACCGATTTTGGTCACGTCAACCGTGCAGGCGGCAGAACCAAGGCCTACGGCTTTAACGTCAGCGGCGTGGGGCGTTTGCCCTTGACGCAATCGGTGGCGCTGGTGGGCAAGTTGGGTGCGATCTACAGTCGCAGCAACGTCACGGCTTCCCAGGCGTCGGGCGTGGCCACGGGCAACGACGACGGCTGGGGCGCTACGTACGGGGTAGGCGTGAACTTTGACCTCACACCCAAACTGGTGGCCGTGGTTCAGTGGGACCAGTCGCATCTCTGGGTTACCGGGACCCGGGAGCACATCAACCTGGCGGCTGTGGGCCTGAAATACCGTTTCTGAGCCCCCGACCGCCCGAGTTTCCCCGGGGCCAGGTCCGAGCCGTTGGCAGGACCTGTGCTGAACCCGCAGTCTCCTCCGGAATGCCTCGCCAGGCTTCCGGAGACGCTGCGGGTCTTTTTACAACACGGAACCAGTTCCCTCCCCCCTTTTCAACCTTCCTTCACCCGCTCGTGCCAGTTGCCAAACCCCGGTCACTTCATCTGAACCGAGCCGCTGACGCTCACACTCACCTGTGTCTTGCCCGCCTCGACAGGCACGCTCGCAGACTCAACGCTCATCCGCGCGGCCATCAGTCGTGGCTGTTGCGGCAGGCCGGACTCGCCCTGGCTGATCGTGACTTCGCGCAAGCTGTACCCGGAAAAACCGAAACTGCGCGTCAGCTCGCCCGCCTTGCGCTTGAAATTTTCAATCGCCTGGGCTTGCACGCGCGCCTGGGCGATGGCCGACTGTTCCGGGCTCAAACTGAAACCCACACGCGCGATCGTCAGCGTCTGAATCTGACTCGCGGTGCTCGTAATCAGGCGAAAGTCCCGGCCTTCCAAAATCAGCTCGGCGCTGCCCTGCCAGCCACTGATCTTGCCGTCCTGCCCGTAGCGCGGCGACAGGCCAAATACGCCGGTACGAACCTCCATCTGCTCGGGCGCTGCCCGTTTTTTGGCCTCGGCCAGGGCGCTGTCAAGGGCGCTCTTGAGCTGGGCCTGCACCTGCGAGGCGTCCGAGCCCTGGCGGGCCGTGCTCATCGACAGCACCAACCGGTCCTGCTGAACGTCGGTCTGCGCCTCGGCCGTGAAATGCGCAACGTTGCTCAACTGCACGCGCTCTGGCAAAACCCGGCCGGCCTCGTTGGCGCGGCTTGCCAGCGGTACCGCAAAAACGCACAAAGCCCAAAGAGACAACCCGGTGACAGCTGATTTTTTCACCACTCTCCTGCCACCGACACTGCCACCGCCGTTGCGCGGTCCGCAAGTTCCTGGATTCATCAAAGAAGACTCCCGTTTGAAAACTGCCATGGTGACGCTCAAGCCCGCCGGCGTCAAGGTCAGCCAATGCAGCGTGCCGGCCCGTCAGAAAAAGGAGTCAGACATGAACAGCAGTTGAAAAATTTGTAACCGAGTGTCAAGTTCACGCAAAAACACCGCATCTTTCCGTTTAAGCCCGCAAAATGGCTTTGTTACAAATTCAGTTCTCCAGCTCTTAAAGTGCCTATGTCCCAACCATCCAACCGTCCTGACAAGATTCTGGTCCTCGACGACGACGCACGCATCCGCGATTTGCTGCGCCGCTACCTGGCGCAGGAGGGTTTTGAGGTCATCCTGGCCGAGGACAGCAAGGCCCTGAACCGCATCTTGCTGCGCGACACGGTTGACCTGATCGTTCTGGACCTGATGATGCCGGGCGAAGACGGCCTGTCGATCTGCCGTCGCCTGCGCGCCGCCAACGACCGCACGCCCATCATCATGCTGACCGCCAAGGGGGAAGATGTGGACCGCATCGTCGGCCTGGAAGTCGGTGCCGACGACTACCTGGCCAAGCCTTTCAACCCGCGTGAGCTGCTGGCACGCATTCACGCGGTGCTGCGCCGCCGGCCCACCGTTGAAGTCCCTGGCGCGCCGTCGAGCGAGCAGGAAGTCGTGACTTTCGGTCCGTTTTCATTTGACATGGGCCTGCGAACCCTGCATAAAAATGGCGATGAATTGCCCTTGACCACCGGCGAATTTGCGATGCTCAAGACCCTGGTGCGCCATCCGCGCCAACCCCTGTCCCGCGAAAAATTGGCGCAACTCGCGCGTGGCCGGGAGTTCGAGCCTTTCGACCGCAGCCTGGACGTACAGGTCTCGCGGCTGCGCAAGCTGATCGAGGTAGACGCTGCCGTGCCCCGCTACATCCAGACGGTGTGGGGGGTCGGCTATGTCTTTGTGCCGGATGGCACGCACTGAACCCGCGCCCGGCAAGCGTCCGCACGGCACCGACGGTTCGGCCGTCGGCCTTGGCACGTGCACCCGAGTGTGATCACGCCCACCGAGCGCCGCGGGCTGCGCGGGGCGCTGACGCAGGGTCGCCAGCGCCTGCGAACGTGGCTACAGGCCAGCACACCCAGCGGTTCTATCGGGGCCGAACTCGGGCCCAGGCGCAGCGTGAGCCTGTTTTGGCGCACCTTCTTTTTTCTGGCGATGCTGCTGCTGGGCTCCATCGTGGCGTGGCTGCAGACATTTAGGGCCCTGGAGTCTGGGCCACGCGCGATCGAGGATGCGCAGCAACTGGCGTCACTGGTCAACCTCAGCCGGGCGAGCTTGCGCTACTCCGACGCGATTGCCCGCATCTCACTGATCAAGACCCTGGCCGATCAGGAAGGTCTGCGCATCGCCCTACGCCAGCCAGATGACCGGTTTGAGCCCTTCGACACCAGCCCGCTTGGCGAGCGCATCACCAAGGAGCTGAACCTGCGCCTGGGCAGCGGCACGCTGGTGGCCAGGTCGGTCAACGGTGAGCCGGGGTTTTGGGTCGGCTTTTCGATTGAGGACGATGCGTACTGGCTACAAACCGATGCCGAGCGCTTCGGCCCATCGCACAAAAGCACCTGGATGGTCTGGCTCGGCACGGCCGGGCTGCTGTCGCTGTCCGGCGCGGCGGTGATCGCAGGCCTGATCAACCGGCCCTTGAAACAACTCTCTGTGGCGGCCGGCCACCTACGTGAGGGGCGCTTTGACGCCAGCTTGCTCGATGAAAGCGCGGCCACCACGGAAATCCGCGACGTCAACATCGGCTTTAACCGCATGGCTGAGCAACTGTCAAAAATGGAACACGACCGCGCCATCATGCTGGCCGGCATTTCGCACGACCTGCGCACGCCGCTGGCGCGCCTGCGGCTGGAAACAGAAATGAGCGTGGCTGACGACAGCGCCCGCGCCCACATGGCCGCCGACATCAGCCAACTCGACGCCATCATCGACAAGTTTCTCGACTATGCCAGGCCCCAGGCCGCAAGGCTGGACCGCGTGTCACTCAATGCCATCGTCAAGTCCGCCGTCTACGCCGTGGCGGACTACGAGGACCTGCGCATTCAGGTCAGCCTGCCTGCGGAACTGCACATATGGGCCGACGAAGTGGAACTGCTGCGCGTGCTGTCCAACCTGCTGGAAAACGCCAGGCGCTACGGCAAAAGTGCCGGCAGCGGCAAGGCCCTGGTCGACATCAGCGCCAGCGCCAGCGACCAGTGGGTGTTGATCACGGTTTCGGACCGAGGCCGTGGCGTGCCCGCCGATTTGCTGCTCAAGCTGACCCGCCCCTTCTTTCGGGCCGATGCGTCTCGAGCCGACCCGACCGGCTCCGGCCTGGGCCTGGCTATTGCAGAGAGCACCATCACGCGCATGGGCGGGGCCTTCTGGCTCAGCAGCGAGCCAGCCGCCGGGCTGGCCGCGCACATCAAGCTCAGGCGCGGCTAAAACGCTAAAACGCTAAAACGCTAAATCGCCAAGAAAAGTCTGCGCCCTCCGCCCCGTCGTTGTGTGGCCCCAAGAGGCGCGGCAATCCATGAATTCGGGCTCCTGGATTGCTTCACTTCGTTCGCAATGACGAGGCGTCTGGTAGCCCGGTTGTGAAGCAAGTTGAGTCAACGCGAAACCCTGATGACCTTGCGCCCCCCGCCGGGCTAGACCGAGCAGCTCTAAATCGCCAAGTCGCAAGCGCCCCAAGCGTCCCGCCCCCTGCTCAGCGCCGTCGTCACTGCGTCGGTTTCACACCGTCCTTGCTGACTTGCACCCGAACCGCCGTGAACGAGCCGTCGTCATTGCGCCTTGAGGCTACAAACACCGTTTCGCCGGCCTTGAGGTCACTGCGGCTGCCAGGCGCTGCACGCGACATCGGGGTGCCGGGTGGTACCAGAACCTTAACGCTGCCAGTCTTGTAGTTCAGGGTGATTTCCTGGGTGCCGCTATTGGTCACGACGGCCTCAAGCACGGCGTTGGTCATGGTCGACTGCGCCTGCAGGTCGTGGGGCGACAGGCCCTGGGGGGCAGTCGCAGGGATGGGTCGCACATCAATGGCCACGGTTGCGCCGTCGGCACGCCTGACCGTGGTCACGCCCAGCACCATGCCGGGCAAGATGTCCTGCATCGAAAACGGCTGCGTGATGGACACGGGCGTGGCCGGGCTCAAGCCAATGGCCATGAGCGACTCATCGCGCAAACGCAGGTTGAGGCTCTTTTCATCCAGGCTGACGATGGTGCCCCGCCAATTGAAGTTCTGCGCCCAAGCCACCGGCGTCAGCAAAGGCGACATCACCAGCAAGGCATGCAGGAAAAGACGATGAGGTGCCATGACGAACTCCAAGAAAGTTGAGCAAAAAATAAGCCCCGGCGCTCAGGCCCTGAACAGCAAAACCACCGCCCGTGCTTCCATGCTCTGCCCCTCGCCAACCGGCCCCATTTTTTCGGCCGTCTTGGCCTTGACATTGACCTGCGGCGCCAGCAGGCCCAGCACCTGCGCGATGCGCGCCTGCATCAGCGGAATATGGGGAGCGAGCCGGGGCGCTTGCGCGATGACGGTGCTGTCGATATTGCCGATCAGCCAGCCTTGCTCGCGCACCCGGCGCCCGGCTTCGGCCAGCAGAACGGTCGAGTCGGCCCCTTTAAAACGCGGATCGGTGTCGGGAAAGTGGCGACCAATATCGCCCAGACCGGCCGCACCGAGCAAGGCGTCGGTGATGGCGTGCAACAGCACGTCGGCGTCGGAATGTCCGAGCAGGCCGCGCTCAAAGGGAATCAGCACGCCGCCCAAGATCAGCTTGCGCCCCTCGACCAGGGCGTGCGTGTCCCAACCCTCGCCGATTCGAAAAGGGGGAAGGGTCGGGGCAGAAGCTGCCGGTGCAGACTCAGGTAAGGATACAGAGGTCATGGATCAGGGTTGTGGGGCAGTTTGTCAGTACTCAACGCATGAAGACCGGCCAGCTTCAGCCCTGCCGGCTGCGCAAGATCGCCTCGGCCAGGCTGAAGTCTTCGGGGTAGGTGATCTTGAAATTTTGCGCGCTGGCGGGCACCAGCCGGGGCGACAGGCCCTGCGCCTCGATGGCGCTTGACTCATCGGTCACCACCAAGCCGCGGGAGTGCGCGTGCACCAGCGCATCAATGAGCGCACCGACGCGAAACATCTGCGGCGTCTGCGCCAGCCATTTTCCGCTGCGCTCGAGTGTGGCGGCAACGCGACCGGCGTCCTCAGACTTGAGCGTGTCGGCCAGCCGGTGCGCCAACAATCCGCCCACAGCGTCGTGGCGACAAGCCTCAATGAGTCGGCCAATTTGCTCAGGCGTGACAAGGCAGCGGGCCGCATCATGCACCAGCACCCAATCGGTTCGCTCCACCCCGCCCTGGGCCAGCATGGCCTGCAGTCCGGCCAGCACGGAGTCGGCCCGGGTGGCGCCCCCGCAGCGCAACAGTTGCACGCCATTGGCCAGCGGCGGGGGAAAAAGGCGTTCAAAGTCCTGGTCGGCTGGCGAGATCACCACGTAGACCCCGGCCATCAGCGGCCCCAACGCTCGAAAAGCCCCTAGCGTGTGCGTCAGCACCGGTTGACCACCGACCTGTTGGTACTGCTTGGCCAGCCCGGCGTTGTCGCCAGCGGTGTGCACCGCCCGGCTACCCTGCCCCGCGCACGGAATCAGGGCAAACAGCCGTGCGGACGCGGGCAGGCCGGATTCCTGGGTTTTGACAAGATGCTGAACCATGCCTTCATCATAGATTCTAAAATCGCGGCATCACCCCCTGCCTGTCGGTTGGGGGCGTTTTGCATGGGCAGCCGACTGTTGGCGGCCCTTTTGCGTTTGTCTTGCCTTTTCAACATCACTCCAGCCTGCCCACCGCCCCATGGATCTACCCAAACTCACCCCCGGTAAACGCTTCACTCTGCCGCAACCCGTCGGCTCGGCGGACGCGCTTTTACTGGCCCGCCTGGGACTGCGCGAAAAAAAGCAGGGCAAGCTCACCGCTATCGTCACGCCCGACGCCAGCACCGCCCAACGCCTGCTCGACGAAATCACTTTTTTTGAACCCACACTGCGCTGCGTGCTGTTTCCGGATTGGGAAACCCTGCCCTACGACACGTTTTCGCCGCACCAGGACCTGATCAGCGAGCGCCTGGCCACGCTCTGGCGCATCAGCCAGCGCGACCGGGACACCGGCGCAGACCTGGTGATCGTGCCAGCCACCACCGCGCTGTACCGGTTGGCGCCACCGAGCTTTCTGGCCGGCTACACCTTTGAGTTCAAAGCCAAGCAAAAACTCAACGAAGCCAAGCTCCGGGCCCAGCTCACGCTGGCCGGCTACAGCCATGTCACGCAGGTCGTCAGCCCCGGCGAATACGCGGTACGCGGCGGGCTGATCGACTTATTCCCCATGGGCTCGCTGGTGCCTTACCGGGTCGACCTGTTTGACGACGAGGTCGACTCCATCCGCACCTTTGACCCCGACAGCCAGCGCAGCCTCTACCCGGTGCCCGAAGTACGGCTGCTGCCCGGCCGCGAATTTCCGATGGATGACGACGCGCGCAGCAAATTTCGCAACCGCTGGCGCGAACTGCTCGACGGCGATCCGACCAAGAGCCGGATCTACAAAGACATGGGCAACGGCGTGGCCACCGCCGGCATTGAGTACTACCTGCCGCTGTTTTTTGAAGAAACCGCCACCGTCTTTGACTACCTCGGCAGCCGCCCCGACGACGCCACCGTGGTGCTCCACGGTGACCTTGAGCCCGCCTTTGCGCGTTTTTGGCAAGACACCAAAGACCGCTACCGCCTCGTCAAAGACGCACCCGACCGGCCGGCGCTGCCGCCCGAGTCGCTGTTTCTGGGCATCGAAGAGTTCTACAGCCGCGCCAACCATTACGCGCAACTCGCGCTCAAAGCAGCCGCGCAAGACGTGGCCGACAGCGCGCAATTTCAAAAACTCGCCGAAATGGCAGTGCTGCGCGGCGCCGACGAGCCGCTGGGCAAGCTAAAAAAACACATCGCCAGCACGGCGCAGCGGGTGCTGATCCTGGCGGAAAGCGACGGCAGGCGCGAAAGCCTGCTCGACTTCCTGCGGGCCAGCAACATCAGCCCGCCAGCGTTTGACAGCCTCGAAGACTTCCAGACCAGCCCGGAGAAACTGGGCATTGCCACGGCCGCTATGGCCGAAGGCTTTAGCTGGATCGAAGAAGGCATCGATCTCGTCACCGAAACCGAGCTGTTTGCCGCCGGCGTGACGATTCGCCGCCGCAACAAAAAGCAGGAACAGGTCAGCGATGTCGAAGCGCTGATCAAGGACTTGTCCGAGCTCAATGTGGGCGACCCGGTGGTGCACAGCGCGCACGGCATTGGCCGCTACAAAGGGCTGATCAACATGGACCTGGGCCAGGGCCCGAGCGAGTACTTGCATCTGCAATACGCCGACGACGCCACGCTGTATGTGCCGGTCGGCCA
>CAIMVC010000100.1 GCA_903844825.1 uncultured Burkholderiales bacterium
GGGCCGACCGGGCCGACGTCGTCCCACCAGTTGATGAAGTTGGGTTGCCACTGCTCGAGCGCACGCTGCAGGGTACGGTCTTCGCTGAGGTTGACGTTGTTAGGGATTTTTTCGCTGTAGTTGATACCGGACATGGTTTGCTCCTGCGGGTGGTGATTGAACTAACGAGGTGAACTGATTGAACTGAATGAACGAGTTGAACTGAATTGAGCTGATTTAACGACTATCTTATTCAAGGATGCGGCGGAACCGGCTTTGCCGGGCCGCTCGCATCGTCCCCCTGGGGGGAAGACGCGAAGCGGCGCAGGGGGGAAATTTAGACCCTGTTCCAGTCGAACTGAGCCTTGTCGCCCTTGCCGTAGACCTTCAACGCGCCTTTTTCGCCAACGGCGTTGGGGCGCTGGAAGATCCAGTTTTGCCAGGCGGTCAGGCGGCCAAAAATACGCGTGAACATGTTTTCGGGGCCATTAAAGCGCAGGTTCGCTTCCAGGCCGGTCATGGCGTCAGGCGACATGGATATACGCTCTTCCATGGCGATGCGCACTTCGTCAGCCCAGTCGATGTCGTCCGGGTTGGCGGTGACCAGGCCAACGGCCAACGCTGCGTCCGCGTCCAGCGGCTGGCCGGCCTTGGCACGAACCGCGTCCAGCGCCGGGGCTTCGTCGTAGAAGCGGCGGCCCAGGCGGCTTTGGCCGGTGACCATGGGGAACAGGCCAAAGTTGGTGTCACCGACGGTGATGCGGGGGGCTTGGGCTTCGTCGTCGGGCAGGGCCAGGTGGTAGCTGCGGTCGCAGGCCAGGGCCAGCTCGAGGAAGGTGCCGGCAAAGCACGAGCCCGGCTCGATCAGTGCAAACAAGCTGCGCGAGGACACGTCCAGACGGCTGAAGGTGCGACGCAAGAGGCCAATGGTCTCGCGCACCAGCCAGTGGTCCTGGTGGGCCATCAGCACGGCGTCCATGGCCAGCACGGCGGCAGCGTCGCCATGGGTCTTGATGACCCACAGGCCGATGTCCAGCTCGTTGGTGCGCATTTGCAAAATTGCGTCTTCCAGTTCGCGCGCCATGGCCAGCGGGAACCAGTTGACACCAGCCGCTTCAATGCCAGCCAGGTCGGTTGGCTGGGCGCCGACCGGGGCCTTGACCACGAAGGTGGCGGTGCGCTTGGCGCGGTCGATCTCGACCGACACATGCTCGTAACGCAGGGCGTTTTCTTCAACCGTGCGCTTCAAAGGCGTGAGCTGCACGCCCTTGCCGTTGGCGGGACGGTCGCTCTGGGCGGCCAGCGCCAGGGCGCGGTCTTTCACGGTCTGGGCGAACACGGCGGGCTTGGCGACTTGGTCAACCAGGCGCCAGTCCACAGCTTTTTGGCCGCGCACGCCTTCCACGCTGGTGCAGAACAAATCAGCTAGGTCATGGCGCACATGGCGCTTGTCGGTCACGCGGGTCAAGCCGCCCGTGCCGGGCAACACGCCGAGCAATGGCACTTCAGGCAGGCTGACGGCGCTGGAGCGGTCGTCCACCAGGATGATCTCGTCGCAAGCCAGGGCCAGCTCGTAACCGCCGCCAGCGCAAGCGCCGTTGACGGCAGCCAGGAATTTCAGGCCGCTGTATTTGGAGGAGTCTTCCAAGCCGTTGCGGGTTTCGTTGGTGAACTTGCAGAAGTTCACTTTCCAGGCATGGCTGGACACGCCCAGCATGAAGATGTTGGCGCCTGAGCAGAACACTTTGTCCTTGGCGCTGGTCACCACCACGGTGCGCACTTCAGGGTGCTCGAAGCGGATGCGGCTGATGGCGTCGTTGAGTTCGATGTCCACGCCCAGGTCGTAGCTGTTGAGCTTGAGCTTGTAGCCAGGGCGCAGGCCGGCGTTTTCGTCAATGTCCACCGCCAGCGTGGCGATAGCGCCGTCAAAGCTGAGCTTGATGTGGTGGTACTCGGCCGGGGTGGTCTGGTATTCAACGCGGGGGTTGGTGGCGGTGGTCATGGTCTATCTCCGGTGTTGTTATGCATGAAAGTGCATGTTCTTAAATGGGGTGCAGGAATAATATTGCATGCCATTTGTGCTCGTCAAGCACTTTCGTGCAGTTTTTTAAAAATTTTTCAGGCAGGCAATTGCAGCGCAGCGCGAACCATCTGGCGCAACAAGCCAAAGGAAGGTTCCAGCGCCTGGGCGCTGGTGTCGAGCCTGAATTGCGCCTTGGAATAAAAAGCCGCCCGTCCGGCCAGAATGCCCTTGAGATCCTCCATGGCCTCCTTGCTCGCAGCCATGGGTCGGGTGTCGCCCTGGGCCAACACCCGCTTCATATGGTCTTCGGGGTCGGCCTGCAGCCAGACCGTGGTGCAGTGGCTGAGCACCTGGTTGAAGGTGGCCAGATCCGATACCAGGCCGCCCGGCGTGGCGATGACGGCTTCGGGGTAGATCTGAATAGCTTCTTCCAGCGCCCGGCGCTCGTAGCGGCGGTAGGCATTCTGGCCGTAGAGAGCCTGGATTTCCGAGACGCTGCAGCCGGCGAATTTTTCGATCTCGCGGCTGAGCTCGACAAAAGGAAAGCCCAGGTCGTCGGCCAGCATCTGCCCCAGCGCCGACTTGCCGGCGCCGCGCAAACCGATCAGCGCAATACGCGAACTCACCGCCTCGGCCCCACCGGTGCCCAGCAGCTGGCCAACGGCCACGCGCACGCGGTGCAGGTCGGCCTCGCTGCGAGACTCCAGCAGCTCCCGGATCAGCAGCCACTCGGGTGAGCTGGTGCTGACATCGCCGATCAACTCGGCCAGCGAACACTGCAGCGCCCCGGCCACCTGCAAGAGCACCAGGATGGAGGCATTGCCCTCGCCGTACTCAAGATTGGCCAGATGCCGCTCCGACACATTGGCGGCTAGCGACACCGCCTTGCGGGTCATGCCGCGGCGCGCACGCAAGCCGCGCACGCGCTCGCCCAGCGCCACCAAAAAGGGGTTCTTGTCCGTTGCGGGCTCCATCGCAGCGGCGCTGCTCAGATCCTGCGCTGGCTTGGTTTGGGTATCGGGCTGGGCGGCGGTCTGGCGCCGGTCTGTCCCGATTCTCGGGCTAAGTGTTAACCCTGACTTATGCAATATAGTGCTTGACATCGTGTTTGGTGAGATTTATCGTCCACACACGCACAATAATTCATATTTAACGACTTGGCAAGCCGCGAAGGCTTCCGCCTCAACACAACAAGCCGATGACACCAACCGAATTCAAAGCACAGATCGCTCAGCTGACCCGCCAATTGGCCGGCCGCCCACTCAATGCCGAGCTGGACGCCTGGCTCAACACCGAGCACGGCGCTGGCAGCGCCACCTTTGAGCAGCTGCAAACAGCCTGCCGGGCTGGCGTCGCCGAGGGCTGGCTGTGCGAGCGCGAAGGCGGCGGCCTGCGTTACGGGCGCATTTTCAAGCCGGCGCCGGAGCTGGACGGTTTTTCGGTCGACGTGGTCGACATGAGCGACATCGCCGGCCCGCACCACGCCCACCCGAACGGCGAGATCGACCTGATCATGCCGATCGATGCCGATGCGCGCTTTGACGGCCGGCCCGCCGGCTGGCTGGTCTGCCCTCCCGGCAGCGCCCACCGCCCCACTGTCAGCGGCGGGCGCGCCCTGGTGCTGTATTTGCTGCCCGAAGGCCGCATCGATTTCACGCGCTGAGCGCCTCACCGCTGCTCGGCGACCTGCGCTTTCTGTTCCATCCAACCCAAGAAACATCACATGACCGAACTCCTCTGCAACTACCTCGGCGGCCGCTGGCAGACCGGCACTGGCGCGGGCACCGTCCTGCGCGACCCCGTGCTGGGCACCGAACTCGTGCGCGTTGATGCCACCGGTCACGACCTGGCCGAAGGCTTTGCCTTTGCGCGCGAACAAGGCGGCGCCGCCCTGCGCGCGCTGACCTACCGCCAGCGTGGCGCCCTGCTGGCTGAGACGCTAAAAGTCCTGCAGGCCAACCGCGAGGCCTATGAAGAGATTGCGACGGCCAACAGCGGCACGGTCAAAAACGACTCGGCGGTGGACATCGACGGTGGCCTGTTCACTCTGGGCGTCTACGCCCGGATGGGCGACACGCTGGGCGACCGGCAGCACCTGCTCGACGGCGACATGGCCCGCTTGGGCAAGGACCCGCTGTTTCAGTCGCAGCATGTCATGACCCCGACGCGCGGCGTGGCGCTGTTCATCAACGCCTTTAACTTCCCCAGCTGGGGTCTGTGGGAAAAAGCCGCGCCGGCCTTGCTCTCGGGGGTGCCTGTGATCATCAAGCCGGCCACCGCCACCGCCTGGCTGACCCAGCGCATGGTCAAGGATGTGGTCGACGCCGGCGTGCTGCCGGCCGGCGCACTGTCGGTGATTTGCGGCAGTTCGGCCGGCTTGCTCGACCAGTTGCAGGCGTTCGACGTGGTCTCCTTCACGGGCTCGGCCGACACCGCCGCGGTGATTCGCTCGCACCCCGCCATCACCCGCCGCTCGGTGCGTGTGAACATTGAGGCCGACAGCCTGAACTCGGCCCTGCTCTTGCCCGACGCTGGCGCCGAAGCGCTGGACCTGCTGGCCAAAGAAGTGGCCCGCGAGATGACGGTCAAGTCGGGTCAGAAATGCACGGCGATTCGCCGCGTGTTCGTGCCGCAGGCGCAGTACGAAGCCGCTGCGCAGGCCATCAGTGCCCGCCTGGCCAAGACCACGGTGGGCAATCCGCGCAACCCCTCGGTACGCATGGGCGCCCTGGTCAGCCGCGAGCAGCTCCAGTCGGTGCATGAGGGCCTGGCCTTGCTCAAGACCCAGACCCAGGTGCTGCACGACGGCGCGCAACACGCGCTGGTGGACGCCGACGCAGCGCTGGCCTGCTGCGTCGGCCCGACCCTGCTGGGCGTGGGCACCGCAGCGGCCAGCGACTCGGCCCAGCTGGTGCATGACACCGAGGTCTTCGGTCCGGTGGCGACCTTGCTGCCGTACCGTGATCTGCCGCACGCGCTGGACCTGGTGCGGCGCGGTCAGGGTTCGCTGGTCACCTCGCTTTACGGCGGCGACCCCGCTGCACTGGCGGCTGCGGCCCTGGCGCTGGCCGACAGCCACGGCCGCGTGCACATCATTTCGCCCGACGTGGCGGCCCTGCAGACGGGCCACGGCAACGTGATGCCGCAGTCGCTGCATGGCGGTCCGGGCCGGGCCGGCGGCGGCGAAGAACTTGGCGGCGCGCGGGCGCTGAATTTCTACCACCGCCGCAGTGCGCTGCAGGCCAGCACGCTGGTGCTGGCGCAGGTGCAAGCCACTTCGCCAGCGGCCAGCGCTCCCTGAATTGGCGCCTGGCCCGGGCCAGCGAGCGGCGCTCGCCGCGAAACCGGGGTCGGGCGGCAGCCAACAGGACAAGCAGGACAAGCAGGACGGCCACCGTCCGGACAACTAAAACAGAGGAGACACATCATGAGCCAGGCTATTGACCACGTTCGCGCCCCCGGCGCCCAGTTCAACTTTGCGCAGCACCTGATCGAGTGCAACGCCACGCGTCCGCAAAAAATCGCCTTCATCGATGACGTCGGCACGCTGAGCTACGGCGAGCTGGCCGAGCGCATCCGGCGCACGGCCGCCGGGCTGCTGGCGGCGGGTTTGCGCCGCGAAGAGCGGGTCTTGCTGCTCATGCAGGACAGCAGCGACTGGGTGGTGAGCTTTCTGGGCGCCATGTATGCCGGCCTGGTGCCGGTGGCCGTCAATACGCTGCTGACCGCTGAGGACTACGCCTACATGCTGCAGCACAGCCGGGCGCAGGCCGCGCTGGTGTCCGATGTGCTGCTGCCCACGCTGCGCCAGGCCATGGGGCAGGGCGGGCACGAGCTGCGGGCGGTGGTGGTGTCGCGCCCTGGCGCCGATGCCCAGGCTGCAGGCGATGTTGTCTCGCTAGAAGCCCTGATCAGCGCCAACGCGCCCCTGGCTGTGGCCGCGCCCACCAGCCCGGATGATCCTGGCTTTTGGCTTTATTCCTCCGGCTCCACCGGCCGGCCCAAGGGCACCACGCACACGCACGCCAACCCTTACTGGACGGCCGAGTTGTATGGCAAGCCCGTGCTCGGGTTGGTCGAGCAGGACATCTGTTTTTCGGCGGCCAAGCTGTTTTTTGCCTACGGGCTGGGCAACGGCCTGAGCTTTCCCTTGAGCGTGGGCGCCACCGTGGTGCTGATGGCCGAGCGGCCGACGCCCGAGGCCACGTTCAAGCGCTGGACCGAGCACCAGCCGACGGTCTTTTTTGGTGCGCCCACCGGCTTTGCCGGCATGCTGGCGTCGCCCAAGCTGCCGGCCCGCAAGGACGTCGCCTTGCGCCTGGCGTCATCGGCGGGCGAGGCTTTGCCGGCTGATCTGGGCGAGCGCTTTACCGCCCACTTCGGTATCGAGATCATTGACGGCATCGGCTCGACCGAAATGCTGCACATTTACCTGTCCAACCTGCCTGGCCGGGTGCGTTACGGCACGACCGGCTGGCCGGTGCCCGGCTACGACGTGGAACTGCGCGGCGATGACGGTCGGCCCGTGCCCGACGGCGAAACCGGCGACCTCTATGTGCGTGGCCCGAGCGCCGCCTTGCTGTACTGGGGCAACCGCGAGAAATCACGCGAGACCTTCCAGGGCGCCTGGACCAAGAGCGGCGACAAATATGTGCGTAACGCCGACGGCACCTTCACTTACTCGGGCCGCAGCGATGACATGCTCAAGGTCAGCGGCATCTATGTCTCGCCCTTTGAGGTCGAAGCCACGCTGGTGCAACACCCGGCCGTGCTCGAAGCCGCCGTCGTCGGCATGGTCGACGCCGAAGGGCTGACCAAGACCAAGGCCTATGTCGTGCTCAAGGCCGGTCAGCAGGTCGGTCAAGACGAGCTCAAGGCCTTTGTCAAGGAGCGCCTGGCGCCCTACAAATACCCCCGCCAGATCGAATTCCTCAGTGAGTTGCCCAAGACCGCCACTGGCAAGATCCAGCGCTTTAAGTTGCGCGAACTGGACAGCGCCCGGTCATGAGCGCCGCGGTGTCCTTTGCCGGCATCGACTGGGCCGGGGAGCGGGTGCGCATTGAGTACCAGTGGCTGGGCGCCAGTGCCGGCCCGCTCATGGTCTTTTTGCACGAGGGCTTGGGTTCGCTGTCGATGTGGCGTGACTTTCCGCAGACGCTGTGCGCGGCGCTGGGCTGCCGCGGCCTGGTGTATTCGCGCCCCGGCTATGGTCAGTCCACGCCGCGCCGGCCTGAGCAAGCCTGGGGCAGCGACTTCATGCACCGGCAGGCGCTGGAGGTGCTGCCGGCGCTGCTGCAAACCCTGGGCGTGAACACGCGGGCGCACAAGCCCTGGCTGTTCGGTCACAGCGATGGTGGCTCGATCGCCCTGCTGCATGCCGCCAGTTTCCCGCAACAGGTGGCCGGCGCCGTGGTGCTGGCGCCGCACATCCTGGTCGAAGACATCTCGGTCGACAACATTACCAAAGCCCGCAGCGCCTACCTGGAAGGCGACCTGCGCCAGCGCCTGGCACGCCACCACGCCGAGCCCGATTCAGCCTTCTGGGGCTGGAACGACATCTGGTTGCAGCCGGCCTTCCGGGCCTGGTCGATCGAGGACGAGCTCAACACCATTAGCTGCCCGCTGCTGGCGGTGCAAGGCCTGAACGACGCGTACGGCACGCTGGAACAAATTCGCGGCATCGCCAGGCGCGTGCCGCAAACCGAGTTGCTGGAGCTGGCCGACTGCGGCCATTCCCCGCACCGCGACCAGCCCGCGCTGCTGATCGCCCGCATTCAAGCTTTTTTCAATCAACACATCCTGGAGGAGACAACATGACTTTGACCCGAACCCTGCTGGCAAGCCTGGCCAGCGCCGCCTTGAGCTTGGCTGGCAGCAGCGCCCTGGCGCAAACGCCCGCCAAGCTCAAGGTGGGCCTGATGCTGCCTTTCACCGGAACGTTCGCCGCGCTTGGCACGGCGATTGAAAACGGCTTTCGCCTGCACGTGGCCGAAAACGGCGGCAAGCTCGCCGGCCGCGAGATCGAGTTCGTCAAAGTCGACGACGAGTCCGACCCTGCCAAGGCCACCGACAACGTCAACAAGCTGATCAAGCGCGACAACGTCGATGTGCTGATCGGCACGGTGCATTCGGGCGTGGCCATGGCGATGGCCAAGGTCGCCAAAGACAGCGGCACGCTGCTGATCGTGCCCAACGCCGGCGCCGACGCCGTGACCGGCCCGATGTGCGCCAGCCATATCTTTCGCAGCTCGTTTTCCAACTGGCAGCCTGGCTACGCCATGGGCGAAGTCATGGCCAAGAAGGGCCACAAAAAAGTCGTGACCATCACCTGGAAATATGCGGCCGGCGACGAGTCGGTGCGCGGCTTCAAGGAAGCCTTTGAAAAGGGCGGCGGCAAGGTCGTCAAGGAACTCAGTCTGCCCTTTCCCAACGTCGAGTTCCAGTCCCTGCTGACGGAAATCGCCGCCACCAAGCCCGATGCGGTCTACACCTTCTTTGCGGGCGGCGGTGCCGTCAAACTGGTCAAGGACTACGCGGCCGCCGGCCTGAAGAAGAACATTCCTCTGTATGGCGCCGGCTTTTTGACCGACGGCACGCTCGAAGCCCAGGGCGCCGATGCCGAGGGCCTGATGACCACGCTGCACTACGCCGACAGCCTGGGCACACCACGCGACAACAGCTTTCGCCTGGCCTACGCCAAGACTTTCAAGATGCAGCCCGATGTCTACGCGGTGCAAGGCTATGATGCTGCGCAGATGCTGTCCATCGGCCTGAACGCCGTCAAGGGCGATGTCAGCCGCAAGGCCGAATTTGCCGACGCCTTGCACAAGGCCAGGATCGACAGCCCGCGTGGCGCGTTCACCATCTCCAGGTCCAACAACCCGGTGCAGGACATCTACCTGCGCCAGGTCTCGGGCAAGGAAAACAAGCTGGTGGGCATTGCCAGCAAGGCCTTGGCTGATCCCGGTCGCGGCTGCCGCCTCTGATCTTTATTGCCATTCACCCAACCCCGCCCGCGCCAGGCCAGCCAGCCCGGCGCAGGCGTACATGAGGTCCGCCCATGGAACTGTCGATTTTTCTCATCCAGTGCCTCAACGCACTGCAATATGGTTTGCTGCTGTTTTTGGTCGCCTCGGGGCTGACGCTGATCTTCGGGATCATGGGCGTCATCAACTTGGCGCATGGCAGCTTCTACATGATTGGTGCCTACATGGCCTACGCCCTGGCGCCCATCGTCGGCAGCACTTTTGGCGGCGGATTTTTTGCCACCTTGCTGGTCGGGGTGGTGCTGTCGGTGCTGCTGGGCTACGTGCTGGAGTGGGCGTTTTTCAGCTTTTTGTATGAACGTGAGCATTTGCAGCAAGTGCTCATGACCTACGGCCTGATTCTGGTGTTTGAAGAGTTGCGCAGCATGCTGGTGGGCGACGATGTGCACGGCGTCGAGGTACCGGCGCTGCTGGCCGGCACCCTGAACCTGGGCGACGTCATGACCTACCCGGTCTACCGCTTGTTTGTCTCGGGCGTGTGCCTGCTGCTGGCGCTGGGCATGTACCTGGTTTTTACCCGCACCCGGCTGGGCATGATGATTCGCGCCGGCAGCACCAACCGGGAGATGGTGCAGTCGATGGGCATTGACATCAAGTTTTTGTACCGCGTCGTGTTTGCCGCCGGGGTGGCGATTGCCGTGCTGGCTGGCATGGTGGCGGCGCCGATTTCTTCGGTCTACCCCGGCATGGGCAACAGCGTGCTGATCATCTGCTTTGTGGTGGTGGTCATTGGCGGCATTGGCTCGATCCGCGGGGCACTGCTGGCGGCGCTGCTCATTGGCGTAGTCGACACCTTTGGCAAGGTGCTGCTGCCGCAAGCCGCAGGCGTGCTGGTGTATGTGCTGATGGCGCTGATCCTGCTGTGGAAGCCCGATGGTCTGTTCAAGGCCGGATGACAAGGAATAAGGCGCAACAACCATGTTCACTTCAAAAAATTCATTCACGCTGGCCGCGTTCCTGGCGCTGGCCCTGTACCCGCTGGTGGCGGGCAAATACGGCATCGACCTGGTCACCAAGATCATGGTTTATGCGGTGTTTGCCCTGAGCCTGGAACTGCTGGTGGGCCGCACCGGGCTGGTCTGCTTTGGCCACGCCGCTTTCTTTGGCATTGGCGCCTACGCGGCGGTGCTGCTGTCGCCGTCGGCCGACGCGGCCTCGGTGCTGTGGCTGCTGCCCGCCAGCGCACTGGCCGCTGCCGCGTATGCGCTGCTGGTGGGCGCGCTGTCGCTGCGCACCAAGGGCGTGTACTTCATCATGGTCACGCTGGCCTTTGCGCAAATGGCCTACTACGTGGTGCATGACACGCCGCTGGGCGGCGGCACCGACGGCATTTACCTCACGCTCAAGCCCACGCTCGGTGGCCTGGCCGACCTTGAAAACACCCGTGTGCTCTACGGCTTTACGCTGCTCACCCTGGCGCTGGTGTTCGGCTTTTTAGCGGTGCTGATGCGTTCGCGTTTTGGCCGCGCGCTCGACGGCATTCGCGTCAATGAGCAGCGCATGCGCGCCACCGGCTTTTCCACCTACCCCTACAAACTTGCGGCCTTTGTAATTTCGGGCGCGCTGGCTGGACTGGCGGGCTTTTTGTTTGCGGTCAAGGACGGTTTTGTGAACCCCGAAATGATGAGCTGGCACCTCTCGGGCGCAGTGCTGATCATGATCATTCTGGGCGGCCTGGGCGACTTGCGGGGTGCGCTGATTGGCGCCTTTGCCTTTGCCCTGCTGCAGGAGTTGTTCAAGTCCGAAGCGGTGTTTGGCGCCTTCGCCAAACACTGGAACATGGGCCTGGGCCTGACCATCATTGCCAGCGTGGTGTTGTTGCCGCGCGGCCTGGTGGGCTTGCCCGGTCAGATCAAGGCGCGCCTGCTCGGTCGCCAGGCGATGCAGGAGGACAGCCATGACAAGGCATGACAACATGAAGAGCGCAAGCGCGCCCACACAGCCGCAGGTCTTGCTGCGCGGACTAGACATCAGCCGGCGCTGGGGCGGCCTGCTGGCGCTCGACAAGGTCTCGATCACGCTCGAGCGCGGCAGTGTGCACGCCGTCATCGGCACCAACGGCGCTGGCAAGTCCACGCTGATCAACATCTTGTCGGGCGAAATCCCGCCATCGGGTGGCCGCGTCGAACTGATGGGCCAGGACGTCACCGGCTGGACCCAGCCGCGCCGCGCCCGCGCCGGGCTGGGGCGCAGCTACCAGCGCAACACCATCTACCCCAGCTTTTCGGTGCTGGAAAACTGCCGGCTGGCGGCGCAGGCCGCGACCCAAAAGCCGTGGCAATTCTGGCAAAGCGCCAGCGTCTGCCAGACCAGTCTGGCTGCCGCCCACGCTGCCGCCGAGCGCAGCGGCCTGGTGCCCCTGCTTGAGCGGCCGGCTGGGCTGCTCTCGCATGGTCAAAAACGCCAGCTCGAAATCGCCATGTGTCTGGCCACCGCGCCCGAGGTCCTGCTGCTGGACGAGCCGCTGGCCGGCATGGGCGCTGAAGAGACCGAACGCATGCTGGCGCTGCTGGGCGAGCTCAGAAAAGGCCACGCGATCTTGCTGGTCGAGCACGACATGGACGCCATCTTTCGCATCGCCGACTGCATCACCGTGATGGTCAATGGCAGCGTGATTGCCACCGACACGCCGGCGCAGGTGCGCAACAACCCGCAAGTTCAAGCCGCCTACCTGGGGGAACACTGACATGAGCACCTCTGATCTGCTGCTGGACGCGCACGGCATTCACGCCTGGTATGGCTCGAGCCATGTGCTGCACGGCATCGACCTGCAAATTGGCCGGGGCCAGACGGTCGGCTTGCTGGGCCGCAACGGCATGGGCAAAAGCACGCTGATCCGCAGCCTGCTGGGCCACGTCACGCAGCGCGAAGGCCACATCGCCTTTTTTGGCCAGGACGCCTCCCACGCCAAGCCGCACGAAGTCGCCCGCCTCGGCGTGGCTTACGTGCCGGAAGGGCGCGGCGTGTTCCCCAACCTGAGCGTGCGGGAAAACCTGATCATGGCCGCACGGCGCGGGCGCGACGGCCGCAACGACTGGTCCTATGAGCGCGTGCTCGACACCTTCCCGCGCCTGAAGGAGCGGCTTGGCAACCTCGGCGCCCAACTCTCGGGCGGCGAGCAGCAAATGCTGTCCATCGGCCGCGCGCTGATGGTGCACCCCGAACTCATCATCCTCGACGAAGCCACCGAGGGCCTGGCCCCGCTGATCGTGGCCGACATCTGGCGCGTCATCGGCGAGATCAGAAAAAGCGGCATCGCCACCCTGATCGTCGACCGCGACTACCGCAAAGTACTGGCCCAGTCCGACCGTGCCATCGTCTTGCAAAAAGGCCAGGTGGTGCTGCAAGGCAGCGGCCCCGAAATCGCGACCAGCCCGGCGCTGTCGGGGTATCTGGGGGTTTGAGGGGGCGCGCTGCGAGCGTTGCGGCGGCTCTGGGTGCGCTAGGGGGCCTGCCTGCCGCTCCCGCGCTGCATCTGCCCAGCGACTTGCGTCACCACCTTTTTCAAAGAGGCCACCATCGGATGCTCCACCAAGCGCTCGAGCGTGAAGAAACTCACAGGCGGCAGGTTCCAGTTCAGTTGATAAGGAAGTGCTGCAAAGTGCCCGCTGCTTTCCATTTCCATGACAACGTCGCGCGCCACGATAGCGATCGCGTTGGGTTCACGCCGCAGCACTGCTTCCATGCTCCGCATGGACGTTGTCTCCAGCAATGGAACCGGTGGCTGCACTCCGGCCCCTACAAAGATCGCGTTGTAGGTGCGTCGCATGGGGGTGTTCGGCGGCGGCAGTATCCAGTCCAGCTTGGCCAGGCGGGCCCAGTCGAGTGGCCCGCGCGATAGTCGCCGGACGCTGCCTGCCGCCACGATCATGCAGGGCTCTTGCTGGTAAAAAGCCTGTTGCACCAGCCCGCTCGCATTGCCGTCGTAAGAGCGACCAATAGCGCAATCGAGCTCGCGCGCCTGCAGACTGGCAACCAGTTCGTCGGTGGTGCCTTCGCGCGTCATCACCGCCATGCGCGGTGTGCGCTCAAGCAAATGCGTCAGGGCCGCCGTCAACAACTGCTGAGGCACCTGCTGCGTAATGCCCAGTCGCAGCCGCCCTGCGCGGCCCTGGTCCATGGAGGTCAGGGCATGTGCGGTGGCATCCAGCTCGGCCAGCCAGCGGCGCGCGTAGTCCAGCACGGCCTCCCCGTGCGCGGTAGGCAGCAGGCCGCGGCTGGTGCGCTCGAACAGCGTGTTTCCAAAAATATCCTCCACTTCGCGCAAAGCCTTGGTGACGGCCGGCTGGCTGACCCGCATCTCGGCGGCCACCCGCCCGAGCGTGCGGTGGCGGTCCAGGGCCTGCAGCAAGGCGAGTTGACGCAGCTTCAGACGTGTAATCAAGGCATGCTGGAGTTGGGCAGCGGGGTTGAGAGCGGTTGCCATGGTCATAACTATTTGGTTGTCATGGTATGAGAATTTAATGCAGTTTGGTAATTTGAGGTGGCTAGACTGAACAGCATGTCCACCACCGACACTTTGGCGCCCATGGCTCTGACCTCCCAAATGCTGGGCATGCTGGGGAGGCTGGCCCAGGCGCGCAGCGGCGATGCGGCATTGCGCCAGGCAGATTTGCTGCGCCTGGAGATTGCGCACGGAAGCATTTTCAGCATCCAGCAGAACATGACCACTGCGCATGACCCGGCGGACGAGCTGCAACTCAGGCGCTTTTATTCGTCCGAGGCGGTGACCTTTCCCGTGCGGGGCGCCAAGCGCAAAACGCTCACGCCCTGGGTGAAGTGTCTGTTCCTGCGGGGCCAGGTTTTTGTGGGCGAGGGTGCCCATGTGCTGGCGAGCACCTTTGATGATTTCGATCAGATGAGCGACTACGGCGTGCAAAGCGTGATCAATGTGCCGCTGATGCGGGGCAATGTGTGTTATGCCACCTTCAACGTCTTCGGAGCCCACCCGCACTGGCAAGCACAGCAAGTGCTGGGCATCGAGTTGCTGGCCCTGGCCGTAGCGCGTTGGATCCCTTGTGCGCCTGGCCTGGCCTATCGCCTGGCTGGCAGTTCCTTTAACTCTTCAGTGGAGACCTGACCCATGCAGCGCAAAGTTCCCGTCGTGATCGTTGGCGGCGGCCCGGTGGGGTTGTCGATGGCGATTCTCCTGCAGCGTTTTAGCATTGACTTCGTCTTGCTTGAACGCAATCCCACAACCACCGACCATGCCAAGGCACGCGGCACCTGGGTCCGCACGATGGAGATTTTTCGGCAGTGGGGCATTGAGGAAAAGATGAGGCAGCACGGACTGCCCGATGGCTCGGACTACTTCACCTTTTGCGAATCCATGTCGGGCCGTGAATGGGGGCGCACCAACCCGGAGCCGAACCACGGTTTTTCCCCCACCTGGAAAGTGGTCCAGTCGCAGGACACCGTGGAGAGCGAATTGCTGGCGCATGCCAGGCGCAGCGAGATCGGCCAGGTCCTCTTCGATCAGGAGTTCGTGAGTTTTGAGGAAACTGCGGGCGGTATCGCTGTGACCAGCCGCCATACCCGCACGGGTGAATCCACGACCTGGCAGGCACAGTACCTGGTCGCCGCCGATGGCGCTGCCAGCAGCGTGCGCAGGCAGGCCGATATCGAGATGCGCGGGCCCGCCGCTCTGGCGATGATGGCCAACGAATTTTGGGAGGCCGACCTGTCGCACCTGCCTGATGCGTCCGTTTGTGCGGGCTGGCGCGTCTACGCCAAGGACTCGCCCTATCCGATCACCACCGTGCTCAACACGAACGGACGCAACCGCTGGCTC
Organism: uncultured Burkholderiales bacterium; assembly: GCA_903844825.1. Classification (GTDB taxonomy): domain Bacteria; phylum Pseudomonadota; class Gammaproteobacteria; order Burkholderiales; family Burkholderiaceae_C; genus Polaromonas. The sequence goes on from CAIMVC010000100.1 coordinate 14,840, forward strand.
AGTCTGTTGCCGGTGGGCCGCGAGTCCGATGAGCGAGTCGGACAGCGCAGCGACGAAGAGGTCGTCAAACTCGCCCGCACCGTCTCGGGGATCCCGAATCTGGATGTCAAAGTGGTCAATCGCGCCATCTGGCGCCTGAGTCGGCAAGTGGCCGCCAACTTTCGCCAAGGGCGTGTGCTGCTGGTGGGCGATGCCGCCCACCGCTTTCCACCCAACGGCGGCTATGGCATGAATTCAGGTATTCAAGACGCGCACAACCTGGGCTGGAAGCTGGCCTATGTATTGAGAAAACTCGCCAGTCCGCGTTTGCTGGACAGCTACGACGCAGAGCGCCGGCCAATTGCAGAATCCAACGCCGACTTCAGCTACCAAAACGCCATGCGATTTAACCAGTGCGACGAGGCGCTGCGTTCCGGCAACCTGGATCGCATCAACTTCTGGATTCGCGACAGCGATAACCACACGCACAGCATGGGCCAGGCGATTGGCTTTTGCTACGAAGACGGTGCCGTCATACCCGATGCGACGGGCCGCCACCAGTTACGCGCGCGCTACTACGAGCCCAGTGACCGCCCCGGCGTGCGCTTTCCGCACATTTGGCTGGATCTTGCGCGCCGAAGCACCACGCTGGACTGGTTTGACAAGGACTTTACCCTGGTGGCGGGTCCCAAAGCCGATGCCTGGGTGGCAGCTGCGAAGAAGGTCTCTGGCAGCAACGGGCGCACGGTAGAGGTTCGTCAGCTAGAGCACACCCATGAAAGCGCCGGCCTGCTGCTGGGTCAGCGTGGTGCCGTGCTGGTGCGCCCGGATGGTCACGTGGCCTTTCGCATGCCTTGGACGCCTCAAGATCCGGCCGCCGAACTGGCGGCAGTTCTCGCCAAATTACTGGACTGACGCCATGCCTGTAACTGCCTTGCATCACTTCACGATTCGCTGCACGCCGGGCGAACTGCCGCCGTTACTGGACTTCTACACGCGCATCATGCGTCTGACACCCGGCCCCCGTCCGGTGATGGCGCAACCGGGCGCCTGGCTTTACGTCGAGGGCCAGCCCATCGTGCATCTGTACGCCTATTTGCCGGAGCCCGAGGCGATGACCGCTCCGGCGACCGGGCATGTGGACCACATCGCGTTTGGCTCGCGCGGCCTCAATGAAATGCGCCAGCACCTGACTGGCCTGGCGGTGCCCTTCACCGAGGCGCCTATCCCTGGCTGGGACATGCATCAGTTGTTTTTGCATGACCCGCGCGGCCTGAAGATCGAGCTGACCTTCTGGCTCAGGCAGGAAGGTACCGAAGACGAAGGCGCGGCATGACCGAGTTCTTTCAGGCCGGTGAGGTGCGCACGGCATTTGAGCGGCAAGGCGATGGCCCTGCGCTGCTGCTCATGCATGGTGCGGAGGCGTCACGCCAGATGTTCGCGCCGCTGCTGCCCTACCTGGTCAAGCACTTCACCGTGATCGCCTACGACCAGCGCGACTGCGGACAGACGCAGGCGCCAGAACGCGTGGCCACACTGGTTGACCTGGCCAATGACGCGCGAAAGCTGATCCGGGCGCTGGATTTCAAACGCGCCCATGTGTTTGGCTCGTCCTTCGGCGGACGAGTGGCGCAAGCCCTTGCGATACTGCACCCGCAGACCGTGGACAGCCTGGTGCTCGCCAGCACCTGGCCCCTGCCGCGGCAGTACGAAGAGTTGTGCCCCGATGCGCCGCGCATCGCGCAATTGCGTGAGGCACTGCCGCATACCGCCGAGGAAATGGCCGCATGGTTTTTCCCCGAGCCATTTCTTCAGCAGCGACCCGAGTTACGCCGGATTTTTGCCAGCGCCCGCGCGGATTCGGCGCGGGCGGCACGGCGAGCGGTGACCGTGGCGAGCACGCTGAGCCAGGGCGTCGCCGATATCGTGGCGCCGACGCTCGTTCTTGCCGGTGAGCTCGACCGCGTGGTGCCCGCCTCGGTGACGCTGGCGATCGCCGACCGCATTCGTGGTGCCAGCGCCGTGCTACTGCCTGAGATCGGTCATGCCACAGCGCTGCAGGCGCCCGAGGTGCTCGCCCACCACCTGATCCGATTCCTCCATCCTGCCGGAGTTCATGCATGACCAACAGCGCCAGCATCAAGGCCGACACCACCTCCAGCGCCAGTACGCGCGCGCCGGACTACATTCGCATCAAAGGTCTGTCCAAGGCATTTGGCGTTGGTAGCGACAGCGTGCAGGCCCTGCACAACATCGATTGCTCGATTGAGCAGGGCAGCTTCGTCACGGTTGTCGGTCCGAGCGGCTGCGGCAAGAGCACCTTGCTGCGCATACTGGCGGGCCTGCTCGACTACAACGTCGGCACCGTGCTGCTAGACCGCCAGCCGGTGCACGGAACGCGGCGTGACATTGGCATGGTGTTCCAAAACTCCATCCTGCTGCCATGGCGCACCATTCTTGAGAACGTGCTGTTGCCCGCCGAGGTGCTGGGGCTGGACGCCAGCAAGGCGCGCGAGCGCGCCATGCAGTTGCTGCACATGGTGCGACTGGACGGTTTTGAGCACAAATATCCTCGCCAGCTCTCCGGTGGCATGCAGCTGCGAGCGTCGATTGCGCGCGCGCTGCTGCATGACCCCAAGATGTTGCTGATGGATGAGCCCTTTGGCGCGTTGGATGCCATGACGCGCGAACGCATGAACCTTGAGTTGCAGCGCATCTGGATGGAAAGCGGCAAGACCGTCGTGTTGATCACGCACTCGATTCCCGAAGCCGTGTTTCTAGGAGACGTGGTGTTTGTCATGTCGCCACGCCCCGGCACGCTGGAGAAAGTCTTCCACATCGACCTGCCGCGGCCCCGGCGCCTGGATGTGATGGCCGACCCCGTTTTTTCCCACGCTGCAGCGGGTATTCGCGAGCGCTTTTCGCACGCCGCTGCGTTCGACTAGAGGGCTTTGCCATGACCCCTACCAAGTTGATCAAGTTGACCCAATTGACCCAATTGACCCGGTCCACTCGCCTTCAAGCCATCGCCCTCTTGCTCCTCCTGCTCGGCGGCTGGGAGGCCGGGGTGCGCATTTTTCAGGTGCCCAAGCACTTGATACCGCCGGTGAGCGACATTGCCGTGGCGCTCTGGCGCGGCTTCTACACCTCGCCGTTGGCCAAAGACGGCTTTTGGTACCACGGTGGCATCACCTTGATGGAGATACTGATCGGCTTTTTCCTGGGCAGCGGCATTGGCCTGTTGGTGGGCATGCTGATCTCGCAGATGCCTCGGCTCGAGGCCCTGCTGGACCCCTACGTGGCCGCCTTGCAGAGCGTGCCCAAGGTGGCGGTAGCCCCCATCATTGTGGTCTGGCTGGGTTTTGGCATGGGCTCCAAGGTGGCCATCATTTGCCTGCTCACTTTTTTCCCCGTGCTTGTCACCAGCATCGCCGGCTTCAAGGCGGTAGACACCGACCGGATAGACCTTTTGCGGTCGCTGTCTGCCACGCCCTGGCAAATCTTTCTCAAGGCCAAGCTTCCCAGCGCGTTGCCCTATATTTTTGCTGGTTTGAACATGGCCATTGCCTTTAGCGTGGTGGGTGCCGTGGTCGGCGAATTCGTGGGAGCGCAGGCCGGGCTGGGCGTACTGATCATGCAGATGGAGGCACAGATGGATACGAGCGGCAGTTTTGCCGTGCTTATCGTCCTGTCGGTCATCGGCATTGTGCTCACGGGCTTGCTGCGCCGCATCCAGATGCGGGTCTTGCACTGGATGCCCGCCGATCCTTCGCAGCGGAACATGCACACCTGATGCGCCTTTGTGCGGCGGGCGTTTCCAGCCGCACGAGAAGATTGAACACGCCGGCATGCCGGTAAGGAGTCAGACATGTTGAATAGACGCAACTTTGGGTTCGGGCTGGGTGTCTTGGGCCTGGCCGGGACTGTACCGGCCATCGCGCAGAACATCCGCGTGATGCGGGTGGCCAATACCGCTGGGGTCAATGATCCACAGCAATGTTTCATCACGGCCGGACAGCATCCCCGTCTGAACTTCTACAAGTCCGAAGGAATTGATGTCGAGTACGTCAACATGGCGAGCATGACGCAGGCCCTGCAGAGCCTGCGTGGTGGTCAGGTGGAGTTTGGGCCGGCTGTGCCTGGCCTGCTGCTGCCAGCCATGGCCAAGGACCCGGGGCTCGACCTGGTGAGTGTGTACAAGTGGTTGCCGCGCAACGCGAATGTCATCGTGGTCAAGCCGACCAGCGCGATCAAGAGCGCTGCGGACCTGGCGGGTAAGCGAATCGGCGTGAGAAGCCAGGGCGACACGGGCATCGTCATCACCAAGACCATGTTGACGGAGTTGGGCCTGAAGGACGACAAGTGCGAATACATTGCGATCGGTGACGGTGCGCTGGCGGGCGCTGCGATCGACAGCGACCGGGTCGACGCGATGGTGACTTTCGACACCGCCGCGGCCCGCGTCGAGCTCGTCGGAACCAAGTTGCGGTATGTACCTCTGTCGCCGAAGTACGCGCAAGTCGGTTCAGGCTGGATCTGTGTCCCCCGCAAGCTGCTCAAGGAACAGCGAAAGGCATTGGTGTCACTGTTTCGTGGCATGGCCAAGTCGACGCTTTTTTCTAACGCCAATCTTGACGCCGCCATTGATGCGCACTGGGCGGTCTACCCTGAGAGTCGCCCCAAAGGTCGCAGCGAAGACGAAGCCCGCAAGGAGCTGAGCTTCATTCTCAAGGACCGCAAGACGAGCTGGCTGCGACGCCCGGACGATGTTGACCAGCGCATGGGTGCCTCGTCGCTGGCCGAATGGCGCACCAATATCGAGATGACGGCCGAGACCAGCAAGAACCCCAAGCTGGCGGAAGAACTGGGCGATCCGAATCGCTTGTTCAGCAACGAGCTGATTGACGAAGTCAATGCGTTTGACAAGCAGGCCATCATCCAGATGGCCAAAGCGTTCAAGATCTAGCCGGGCAGGCGGACACCTCCATGCACTTCGATTACGGCAATCCCTACCCGACGACACGCTTGCCGGTCTTCGCGCGCAATGTGGTGTCCACCTCGCACCCGCTGGCCGCTCAGGCCGGACTTCGCATGCTCTACAACGGCGGTAACGCGGTGGACGCCGCGGTTGCCGCCGCGGCAGCCATGACGATCTGCGAACCCGTTAGCAACGGGCTCGGCAGCGACGCCTTCTGCATCCTGTGGGACGGCCAGGCCTTGCACGGTCTGAACGCATCGGGCCGGGCGCCGGCCTCCTGGACGCCGGCGTATTTCCGGTCCCGGTATGGACAGGATGTCAAGACACCGCCCAAACGCGGCTTTGACTCGGTGACCGTGCCGGGTGCCGTGAGCAGTTGGGTCGCGCTGAGCGAGCGCTTTGGCAAACTGCCGTTTGCCGATCTGATGCAGCCGGCCATCGAGATCGCCGAGCGTGGTTATCTGCTGCCGGTGGTGGTCCAGCAGAAATGGGCGGCGGCGACGGCCGAGCTAAGGTCCTTGCCGGGCTTTGCCGAGAGCTTTCTGCCCCGAGGTCGTGCGCCGCACGTGGGCGAGCTGTTTCAGTTCAAGGCCGCTGCGCGCGGATTACGCGCCATCGCCGAGTCGCGAGGGCAGGCTTTCTATGGCGGCGAGATCGCGCAAGCCATCGAGCGGTTTTCCACGGCCCATGGCGGCAGCCTCACAGCCAGGGACTTCGCCAGCCACCAGTGCGAATGGGTCAGTCCGATTGCCAGAGACTACCGGGGTTACACCCTGCACGAGATCCCGCCCAACGGGCAGGGCATTGCCGCGTTGATCGCTCTGGGCATTCTCGACAAGTTCGACTTGGCGGGTATGCCGTTAGACGGCGTTGATTCGCAGCACCTGCAGATTGAGGCCATCAAGCTGGCCTTCGCCGACGTCTACCGCTTCGTGGCCGAGCCTTCGTCGATGGAGGTGAGCGTCGAGCAAATGCTCGACGATGCCTACCTCGGCGCGCGCGCGAAGCTGATCGACATGAAGAGGGCACAAAGTTTCGGCGCCGGCAACCCGGTCAAGGGCGGCACGATCTACCTCACCGCAGCCGATGAAAACGGCATGATGGTCAGTTTCATTCAGAGCAACTACATGGGTTTTGGCTCGGGCTGCGTGGAGCCGACGTTTGGCATCAGTTTGCAAAATCGTGGGCACGGCTTTAGCGTCGATGCCGGGGCGGCCAACCACGCCAATCTGGTGGCGCCTGGCAAGCGGCCATTTCACACCATCATCCCAGCCTTTGTTTCGAAGGACGGCCAGCCTTTGATGAGCTACGGCGTGATGGGCGGCAACATGCAACCCCAGGGTCATATGCAGACGCTTGTGCGCATGCTCGACTACCAGCAGAATCCGCAAGCCGCCTGTGATGCGCCGCGCTGGCGCTTCAACGCCGGGCTGGAGATCAATGTGGAGCAGCAAATGTCCAAAACAACCGTGCAGGCGCTGCAAAATCGTGGCCACCAGGTCGAGGTGATCCATGACAGCTACCAGGACTTCGGCGCTGGACAGTTCATCTGGCGCGCCGGCGACGCCAAGCAAGACGGCTATATCGCCGCTTCGGACTCGCGGCGAGACGGACTGGCCGCGGGTTTCTGAC
>CAIMVC010000101.1 GCA_903844825.1 uncultured Burkholderiales bacterium
AGGATTCTGTGCGCCGTTTGGCGGCCATTGCCCCCTTGTTGCCCCCAGGCCTGCGCGAGGGCCTCAAAGCCGGGCCCATCGATGGTCAAACCTGGTGTGTGCTGGTGCCGAGCAATGCGGCGAGCGCCAAATTGCGCCAGTTGGAGCCTGCTTTATTGGCCCACTTGCGCACCCAAGGTTGGGATGTGCAAAAAATGCGGGTGAAGATCATGTCCCGCTGAGCCGGGAAGCATGAATTACGCAGGAGGGCTTTGTAAATGGTGCCGATTATCGGATTCGAACTGATGACCTACCGCTTACAAGGCGTGCCACACAGGATCTCTTGGGACATTTTGGGACTAATATCTATATATGAATCATATATTTATTTTCCTGTCCCATCCTCTTTCATCCTGAAGTATCCTACTACCATGGTATCCAAGATGGTATCCAGGCGAAGGGGCGACCATGAAGCGGTGGACAGACGAGAAGATTCGGGCGTTAAAGCTCCCTACCGAGCAAAAGGAGAAGCGGATTTCGGTCGAGCATGGCCTGTACCTGTTCGCCCGCTGTCGCGCAGACGGGTCAACCAGTAAGCACTGGCAGTACCGCGCTCAGGTTCAGGGCAAGCGAAGCTGGCTTTCTCTCGGAGCATTCCCCGCGGTTGGTCTTGCACAAGCCAGAACGGAGTTGTTGAAGCACCAAGTTGTTCAGGAGGCCGCAAAAAAGGGTGAAGCGGATCACCCCATCGAAGAGGCAAGGCGGCAAAGGACTAAAGGAAAAACGCAGTTGACGGTCGAAGACGTGTTCAACAATTGGATCGAAGACAAGCGCCTCGGCAGTAAACGTAAAGGGGGTGAGCCGGTTCGGCAGCGCACCATCGACATCCTCACAGAGAACTACAAGGCTGATATCTCTTTGGCTTTGGGCAGCACAAAGATCAATCGTTTAGCCCCTCAGCAGATCCAGAATTGCATAGACAGCCCTAGAAAACGCGGAGCACCAGGCGCGGCAGCGCATGTTTATCGCACTCTTCGCGGGCTGATTAACTTTGCGATGAAGCGGCACCTCATTGAGGGAGCCGATCCGATGCGGGGGGTTGAGAACCCACGCCCCTACCGCCCAGCCCCAGTAAACGCTGCCAATGACGATGAGTTAGTAGCTCTGTTCAAGGCCATTGCCGAGTCCAGGCTTCACCTATCGACAAAACTAATCATCCAGTTTCAACTGTTGACCGGTGCTAGGCCGACGGAAGTTCGACTAGCAAACTGGAGTGAAATTGATCTGCAAAAGCACCAATGGGTTATCCCTGCAGACCGGGTGAAGTCTGACAGGGAGTTCAAGGTGCACCTATCGGATGCGGCCATAGCCATCTTGCAAGAAGCGCAAGCGCTCAATGGGACAAAAATCGGTCCAGTGTTTCCTGGCAGAAGCAGTAGTTCAGTGGACAAGATGGCTGTAGCCAGAGCTTTGAACCGACTTCAAGACCGAGTGACCGAACATGGCGGGAAAGCACTCAAGCCCCACGACCTTCGACGCTCTTTTCGCACATTGCTGTCTCGTCTGGGGGTTACCCCTCACATCGCGGAACTGTGCATGAACCATCAAGAGAAGGAAATCATGCGCCGCGTGTATGACGGCCACGACTTCTTCACCGAGATGCGGTCTGCGTGGGACCTTGCGGGTGAACACACAAACACACTTCAAAAGGTGGTGCAGAGGTATATCCAATCGGCGAACCTTAAGCCTACGAAAGTAGCCCAAGGAGAAAATCATGGATAAAGTCGCGGTCCAGATGCTTTCTGCGCTCAGAGCTGAGAGGAATGACGCCGCCTACAGGAAAGACTTACTCGAAAAGGTTGAAGATCTGTGGGCAAAAGACGCTCAGTTCCGCTATGCGATTAGGGGCCTGCTCAAAAACAGCAAGATTAAAGACACGCGTGGGAAT
>CAIMVC010000102.1 GCA_903844825.1 uncultured Burkholderiales bacterium
ATGTGGAACAAATCCAATTCGCGGCCGAGCTTGCGGTGGTCGCGCTTCTCGGCCTCTTCGAGCATGGTCATGTACTGCTGCAGCTCGTCCTTGCTGGCCCAGGCTGTGCCGTAAATGCGCTGCAGCATCTCGTTGCGGTGGTCGCCGCGCCAATAAGCGCCGGCCACCTTCATCAATTTAAAAAATTTCAGCTTGCCGGTGCTAGGCACATGCGGGCCGCGGCAAAGGTCTTCAAACGCGCCTTCGCGGTAAAGCGACACATCTTCGCCAGCGGGAATGCTGGCGATAATTTCCGCCTTGTAGTTTTCCCCGATCGACTTGAAGTGGGCCACAGCTTCGTCGCGCGGCAAAACGCGGCGCTGTACCGGCTCATCCTTGGCCGCAAGCTGGGTCATGCGCTTTTCAATCGCTTCGAGGTCTTCGGGCGTGAAGGGGCGCTTGTAGGAAAAGTCGTAAAAAAATCCGTTTTCGATCACCGGGCCGATCGTCACCTGCGCATCAGGAAACAAGTCCTTGACGGCGTACGCCAGCAAGTGCGCTGTCGAATGACGAATCAGCTCAAGACCATCGGCGTCCTTGGCCGTGACGATCGCCAGGGCACAGTCGGCAGCCATCAGGTAGCTGGTGTCAACCAGTTTGCCATCGACCTTGCCGCCCAAGGCCGCCTTGGCAAGACCGGCACCGATCGACGCTGCCACCTCAGCCACGGTGACAGCTTGCGGGAATTCGCGTTTGGAAGCATCGGGAAGCGTGATTTGGATCATGGCTACGCAGGTCAAAGACGGTTAGCTAAAACCATCGGTGAGGAAAGTAAAAAAGCGCGGAACAGCCGCGCTTGTCAGGAAAATGAGAGATTTTACGCGGGTTGCCAAGCGGCTTGACCTTCATCAAAGACGCACCCCTGAACGCAACGACCATCAGGCACGAGCCGAGCAAACAAAAGCCCGGCCACCGCATGAAGCGGCGCCGGGCCCGCGAGACACCCACTAGAAAGCGGGCTTACCGGGAATCAGTGGAACTGCTCTTCCTCGGTCGAGCCCGTCAGGGCCGTGACACTGGACTGCCCGCCCTGAATGACCGTGGTCACCTCATCGAAGTAACCAGTGCCGACTTCCTGCTGGTGCGACACGAAGGTGTAGCCCCGGTCGCGGGCCGCAAACTCGGGTTCTTGCACTTTCTCAACATAGGCCGACATGCCGCGCTGCACATAATCTTTGGCCAAGTCGAACATGTTGTACCACATGGAGTGAATGCCAGCCAGGGTGATGAACTGGTACTTGTAGCCCATGGCGCCTAGCTCTTTCTGGAACTTGGCAATGGTCGCGTCATCGAGGTTTTTCTTCCAGTTAAATGATGGCGAGCAGTTGTAAGCCAGCATCTTGCCGGGGTGAACCTTGTGCACGGCTTCTGCGAATTTCTTGGCAAAAGCCAGGTCGGGCGTGCCGGTTTCGCACCAGACCAGGTCGGCGTAATGGGCGTAGGCAACAGCACGGGAAATGGCCTGGTCCATGCCCTTGCGGGTTTTGTAAAAGCCTTCGGCGGTGCGCTCACCGGTGATGAACGGCTTGTCGTTCTCGTCGTAGTCGCTGGTCAGCAGATCGGCCGCTTCCGCGTCGGTGCGGGCAATCACCAGCGTCGGCACGCCGCACACGTCGGCGGCCATGCGGGCAGCGATCAGCTTCTGGTTGGCCTCTGCCGTGGGCACGAGGACTTTGCCGCCCATGTGGCCGCATTTCTTGACCGACGCAAGCTGATCTTCAAAGTGAACGCCGGCAGCGCCAGCCTTGATCATGGCCTTCATCAGTTCAAAGGCATTGAGCACGCCACCAAAACCGGCTTCCGCGTCGGCCACGATGGGGGCGAAGTTGTCGATATAGCCCTTGTCGCCAGCATCGATGCCTTTGGAGTGCTGGATCTC
>CAIMVC010000103.1 GCA_903844825.1 uncultured Burkholderiales bacterium
ATGCCTGCTGCTGCGCCGCAGGTCGCGTCGCTCGCTGCAAGCGAGCAAACTTGTATCAAGAGTCAACGCCCTCAGGTCAGCTGCCTCACCAGCGCCTGCAGCTGTGGCGCAATTTTTTCGCGCAGCCAGGTCTCGTTGATTTCGCGCCCTTGAAACGAGCAGTTGATAGCCGCTGGCTCGCCGCGATTGATACGGCCCAGCGGTACCGCAACCGCCTGCACATCCGGATAGACCTCGCCCAGCGAGACGCAGCTGCCATAACGCCCGTACTGCTGGATATTGTCCAGAAGTTGCGGGCCGTACTTGAGCCACTCTTGCGGCGCCTTGACCTGCAACTGGTTCAGCAAGGCTTCTCGCTGCGCAGCACGACAAGACAACACGATGGCCCGACCGATGGCCGTGCCGGCCAGTGAATGGCTGGTGCCTACTTCAATCGGGTAGACGCGTTTGTTCCATGCCCGCACAGCCTCGATGTAAATCACCGTCAGGCGGTCGCGGATGCCCAGGGCCACGGTGGCGCCCGTGGACTCGGCCAGGGCCATCATCAGTGGTTGCGCCTGACGACGCAGGGCGGTGAACTGGGCCAGCAGAGGGTGTCCCAGCGACAGCACTGCCGCCCCGAGCTGGTACTTGCCGTAATGTTCGGTCGTTGCCAGGTAACCCATGCACATCAGGGTGTAGGTCAGCCTCGACACCGTCGCCGCAGGCAAGCCCAGGCGCAGCGACAAATCCTTGTTGCCCAGCACCGGTTGCTCAGGGGTGAAACACCGTAGCAGCTCCATGCCACGGGCGAGCGTGGTGGCAAATTGGCGATCTCCCTCGTATTCCCGCAGCCCGATGGGGGTCCGACTTGGGGAAACTACCGACCTGGAATTCAACATATCCGAATACGTTTCTGCATATCGAGATTTTAACCGGGCGCGCTCAGATGTTTGCCTAGACTAGCCCCAAGCAAACGACTGGCTCGACGGTTGATTCAGTTGATCCAGTGACTACAGATGACAAGGGAGCGAGCGCATGAAAATGAATGAAGTTCCGGTTCACGAGATTCCCGCCCTGAACGGCAACAACGGTCCGGTTCAGGGCGAGGACTTGTTCACAGACCTGACGGTGATTGGTCAGGTGCCCAGTGACTTCAGCGGTCTGTATGTACGCAATGGCCCCAACGCATACTTCCCGCCCGACTGGCGCTACCACGCTTACGACGGCGATGGCATGCTGCATGCGGTTCGCTTTGAGAGCGGCCAGGTGAGCTACCGCAACCGCTGGGTCCGGACCTCTGCGCTCCAGGAAGAACAGGCCGCCGGCCACGCGCTGTGGAAGGGCCTGAAGGAGCCCTGGCGCGCGGATCGCCCCGATGAGCCGCTGAAGAACACCTCCAACACCGACGTCAAGTACCACGCTGGCCGACTGATCAGCATGTGGTATCGCTCGGGCATGCCCTATGCGGTAGACCCGCACACGCTGGAGACGATCGGTCAGGCTGACTTTGACGGCGCCATCAGCCGCATCTCGGCCCATTCGCGGCCTGACGAGCACACCGGCGAGCTGCTGTTTTTCGATTACGCGCTGAAGGCGCCCTACATGCAATACGGGGTGATCGGGCCGGATCGGCAACTCAGGCACAAGATCGACGTTGACCTGCCCGGCCCGAGCCTGCCGCATGACATGGCAGTGACCGAGCACTACACCATCTTGCACGACTTCCCCCTGCGCCCCGACCCGGAGGCGCTCGCCGCCGGTCGCTACAAGGTGCGCTTTTTTGCCGACCAGCCGTCACGCTTTGGTGTGTTGCCGCGCTACGGCCAGGCCAATGAGATCCGTTGGTTTACGGCCAAGCCGACTTACATGCTGCATGTGGTCAACGCCTGGGAAGACGGTGACGAAGTCGTGATGCTGGGCACCCCCTACCGCGTGCACGAGGACGACAAGGGCCAGATCGATGCCCATCGGCTGGAGAAAACCATTCACCTGCGGCAGCGCGACTTTCAGCTCTACGAGTGGCGCTTCAATCTCAAGACCGGCGAGACCCGTGAGCGCGTGATTGACGACGTACTCAACACCGAATTTCCGGTCATCAACAGCCTGTACCAGGGTCGCAAAAATCGTTACTCCTACAACGTGCTGTTCCCCCAGGGGGGTAAAGAAGAGCCGCGCTTTACGGGCTTGGTCAAATACGACCTGAGCACGGGCGGCTATGTGGCGTTCAGCGCTGGCCCCCAGTACTTCTACAACGAGCCGGGCTTCGCTCCGCGCGACAACGCGCAGTCTGAAGACGACGGCTACCTGGTCACGCTGGTGTGGAATCCTGTGGACTTGCAGTCTGAAGTGCAGATCTTCGATTGCCGGGGTGCTCGCCTGGCCGAGGGGCCGGTCGCCCGGGTGATCCTGCCGCGCCGGGTGCCGCATGGTTTTCACGCGACCTTCGTGAGCCAGCAGACGCTCGAACGCTGGACCTGATGCCGGACGAACTCGCATGATTCTTGTCCCCCGCGAAAAAATCGACGAATACACCCGCGCCGGCTGGTGGGGTGAGCGCACGATCGGCGAGATATTTCTCGAGCAGGCGGCTCGCCTGGGCGGGCAACTGGCCGTGGCCGACCCGCCCAACTTACCGCAGATCATGGGCGATGCTGCCCAGCGCTGGTCCTGGCAAACACTGCTGGAGCAGGTCGGCCGACACGTTGCCTTGCTCTATGAGCTGGGACTGCGCAAGGACGATGTCATCGTCGTGCAGTTGCCCAACTGCGTGCAACTGCATGCCATTTACCTGGCATGCGCCATCAGCGGCATTGTTGTTTCTCCCGTGCCCATGCAGTACCGGGCGCACGAGTTGGCGTACGTGGTGTCGATGACACAGGCGCGACTGGCGATCACCACGGCGCGGGTCGGCAGCTACCGATCGGCCGAGCAGTGGGTCAGCCATGCCCACCTGCTGCCGGGCATTCGTACGCTTTGCGCCTACGGTGACGAGTTGCCGCCCGCTTGCGTCAGCCTTAACGCCGCACTGGCGCGCACCACAGCCTGGGGCGCGCAGGCGCTGCGCGAGCACATGACCCGGATTGCGCTGACGGCCCATGACGTGTTCACCATCTGCTGGACCTCGGGCACCGAAGCCCGTCCCAAAGGCGTGCCGCGCAACCATAACGAATGGATCATCGTCGGGCAGTCCGTGATTGATGCCGGCCAGCTCCAGCCAGGCGCACAGATGCTGATCCCGTTTCCGTTTGTCAACATGGCGGGGATGTCCACCAGCCTGATGGCCTGGCTGCTGATCGGCGCGGGGCTGCATCAGCACCACCCGTTTGACCTGGACGTGTTCATCGAGCAGTTGCGTTCGCAGCCGATCGACTACAGCGTCGCAGCACCCGCCGTGCTGAACCTGCTGCTCAAGCAGCCCGAAAAGATGCAGGGCGTCGATCTGAGCCGTTTCAAGCGCGTCGGCTCAGGGGGCGGTCCGGTCTCACCCTGGCTGATTGAGCAGATGGCCGAGCAGTTTGGCATTGAGGTGGTCAATTACTTTGGCTCCAACGAGGGCGCTGCCCTGTCCTCTTCGCCGGCGGACATGCCCGACCGTGCCCAGCGCTCGCGCTACTTTCCGCGCGTCGGCGTGCCGGGCTTTACGTGGAAGCTGTCGAACGCCAAAAAGATCTCGACGCGGCTGGTCGACCTGGATACCGGGGCAGACATCCTCACCGGGGGCCACGTCGGCGAGCTGCGTTTCAAGGGGCCGACCATCTTCAGTGGCTACTACCGCGCGCCCGAGCAGACCGCGTGTGCCTTTGACGAACAAGGCTACTACCGCACGGGCGATCTGTTTGAAATTGCTGGCGATCAGCTGCAGTTCTACCGCTTTGCCGGGCGTCACAAGGACATCGTGATTCGCGGTGGCATGAACATCTCGTCCGAGGAGGTGGAGAGCCTGCTGCAGGGCCATCCGAAGGTGCGCGAAAGCGCGGTGATCGGCTGCCCCGACCCGGTGCTCGGTGAGAAAGTCTGCGCCGTCGTGGTGCCGCAGCCAGGGCAGAGCGTGACGCTCGAAGAGCTGGTCCATCACCTCCGGCACGTCGAGGAGGTGGCGGCCTTCAAGTGGCCGGAACGTTTGATCGTGCTGGACGAGTTGCCGCGCAACCCGGTAGGCAAGGTGCTCAAGCGAGACCTGCGTGCGCGCTTTTTTCCTGACCCTGAGCAGGCAACTGATCTTTCTGCTGGAGCCGCCTGATGAAACCCGTGCTCGTTCTGATTCCCGGCATGCTCAATGACGCCAGTGTGTGGCGCGATGTGGCGCCGGCCATGCGACTCTGCGCCGACGTGCGCATCGCCGACGTGCTGACCCAGTCGAGCATGGCCGACATGCGGCGTGACGCCTGGGCGCTGCTGGCCGATGTGCCGCCTGAGGTGCCGGTGTTCCTCGCCGGCTTCTCGATGGGGGGCTATGTGGCGATCGACATGCTGGCGCATCCGGTGCGGCCAGTGCAGGGCGTTGCCCTGCTGTCCACCTCCGGCAAGGGCGAATCCCCCGAAGGCATGGCCGCCCGGGAAAAGACCATCGCCGCCATGCAGGCCGACTTCGCCAAAGTGGTCGAAGGCGTGATCAAGTGGGGGACGGTTTCGGCGTCACCTGCGCTGGCTGACCGGCTGCGCCAGATGATGCTGGGCATTGGCCCGCAAGCGGCCGTGCGGCAGATTCGCGCCGTGATGGGACGCGGCGAGCACCGTGATGTGCTGGCGCAACTCAAGGTGCCCGTGCGTATTCTGTGCGGCAGGCAAGACCGTGTGACCCCCCCAGAGCTGTCCGAGCTGCTGCTGCAATGGATCCCCGGCGCGCGCCTAAGCCTGATCGAGGACGCCGGACATATGTTGCCCTGCGAGCAACCGGCGGTAGTGGCGCAAACCCTGCACGAACTGATCAACTCATTTTTAATGGAGACAAGCAATGAAAAAACGTAACTTCCTTTCGCTGGCTGCGGCCGCCCTTCTTTTGACCGTGGGCCATAGCGCCTGGGCCCAGGCCCAGACTTACCCCGACCGTCCGGTGCGTGTGGTGGTACCGTTCGCCCCGGGCAACACCCTGGACAACGCCTTGCGCCAGGTGGCCGAGGAGTTCAAGAAGAACACGGGTCAGTCCATCGTCGTGGACAACAAGCCCGGTGGCTCCGGGATCATTGCTGCCCAAATGGTGATGCAGGCACCCCCTGACGGCTACACGCTGCTGCTGTCCAACACCAGCATGCTGACCATCAACCCCCACACCTTTGCCAAGCTGCCCTACGACCCTGAAAAAAGCTTTAAGCACGTGACGGGCTTTCTTGGCGCCTCCATGGTGCTGGCGGTCAACGCCGCCAATGTGCCGGCCAACAACCTCAAGGAATTCATCACCTGGGCCAAGGCGCAGCCGGGCGGTGTTTCCTACGCATCGTTCACGGCGGGTAATTCATCGCACTTTGCCGGCGTGATCCTGAACCAGCGCGCCGGTCTGAACCTGCTGCATGTCCCCTTCAATGGCACGCCGCCAGCCGTGCAAAACCTGGTCGGCGGCCAGGTGCATGCCGCCTTCTTGCCGATGCTGGCGGTCAAGCCGCACATGGAGTCCGGCAAGGTCAAGGTGCTGGCCATCACCACGCCCAAACGCTCTGCGCTGCTCCCCAACGTGCCCACCTTCACCGAGGAAGGTTTTCCGGACATGGGCATTTATATCTGGTCAGGCCTGTCAGCCCCTGCCGGCACGCCAGACGCCTTGGTGCAACGCATCCAGGCAGAATTTGCCAAGGCGCTCAAGTCCGAGGCCATCGTTGAAAAGTGGCGAGCGATTGACTTCGAGCCGCTGCCCTTCACACCCACCGAGTTCCTGAACTTCGTGCGCGCCGACTACAAGCGCTGGGCCGAGGCGGTGAAGATCTCCGGCTTCAAGGCCAGCGAATGATGAGCGGGGCATTGCCCTGGAAGTTGCGTGTCCCCGTGGTGGCCGCGCCGATGTTTCTGATCTCCGGCCCCGATCTGGTGCTGGCCGCTTGCAAGGCCGGTATCGTCGGCGCGTTCCCAACGCCGAATGCCCGACCGATCGAGAGGCTCGACGAGTGGATGAAACGCATCAATGAAGGACTGGCCGAGGCCCGTGACGGGCCGTACGCGGACGCGCTCGGCCCATGGTGCGCTAACCTCGTGACCCATTCGTCCAACACGCGGCTGCCGCAAGACCTGGAACTGATTGCCCGCTACCGGCCACCTATCGTGGTCACCGCGCTGGGCAGCCCCAAGCCGGCCATCGAGGTGGTGCACCACTACGGCGGCCGGGTGATTGCCGATGTCACGACGATTGCGCTGGCCCGCAAGGCCGTGGCGGCCGGGGCCGATGGCCTGGCCTGCATTTGCGCCGGGGCCGGCGGGCATACCGGCACGCTGTCGCCTTTTGCCTTTGTCAGTGCGGTGCGCGAGTTCTTCGATGGCATGATCATCATCGGTGGCGGCATCAGTGACGGCTGGGGCGTGGCCGGTGCCATTGCCTGCGGCGCCGACCTGGTCTACATGGGCACCCGCTTCATCCCCACCCAGGAAAGCCTGGCCGACCCGGCCTACAAGCAGATGCTGGTTGACAGCACGGTCGATGACCTGATCGTCAGTGCCGGCATCACTGGCACGGCAGCGAGCTGGCTCAAGCCCTCCCTGCGCGCCGCGGGTCTGGACCCGGACAACCTGCCGGCGGCGCCTTCGCGCAATTACGACAGCGGCCAGTCCCTGGCCGGCAAGCGCTGGCTTGATGTCTGGGCCGCCGGGCAGGGCGTGGGCGCGATCAAGCAGATCGAGCCGGTGGCCACCGTGGTCGATCGCCTGGTGCAGGAATACCAGGCGGCGCGTCAGCGATTTATCGCCCTTGGTTGAGTTTTTCACCAGCGGCATTTCAAAACTAAGCGAGGCATCATGACGACAGCGCTCCTAGACGAAATCCATCACACCCTGGTGCCCGACGAGCACCCTTACATGAAGGGGCCGTTCGAGCCCAACTACCGCGAAGTCAACGCCACCGATTTGCAAGTGATCGGCAAGATCCCGGAGCGACTCAATGGCGTTTATTTGCGCAACACGCAAAATCCGGTGCATCAGCCTTTGGGTACCTACCATCCTTTCGATGGCGACGGCATGCTGCACCTGATGAGCTTTGACAAGGGCCGCTGCGAATACCGCAACCGCTTCATCCGCACCAAGGCCTTCGAGGAAGAGCAGGCCGCCGGTCGCGCGCTCTACGGCGGCTTGATCGACAAGCCGGGCTTGTCGCAGCGACCCGGTTGGGGCGCACGCGGCGGCCTGCGTGACACCTCGGCCACCGACGTGATCGTGCACGCCGGCCTGGCGCTGACCACCTTCTACCAATGCGGCGAGCCCTACCGGCTCGATGCCCGCACACTGGCGTTCAAGGGCGTCGACGCCTGGGGTGAGCGCGTGCTGCCCGACTGCGGCATCTCGGCCCACCCCAAGGTCTGCCCGCGAACGGGTGACTTGCTGTTTTTCAACTACTCCAAGCAAGCGCCTTTCATGCACTACGGCGAGGTGGACCGCCACAACCAGCTGGTGCACTACGTGCCGGTGCCGCTGCCCGGTCCGCGCCTGCCGCACGACATGGCCTTTACCGAAAACTTTGCCATCCTGGACGACTTTCCGCTGCACTGGGATGAAGCGCTGCTGGCCGACGGCAAGCACAAGCTGCGCTACGACGAGCACAAGCGTTCGCGCTTTGCCGTGGTGCCGCGACGGCATGCGCCCCAGCGCGCCAGGGACCAGGGCATCCGCTGGTTCGAGGCCGGCCCCACCTATGTGCTGCACTGGCTAAACGCCTGGGAAGAGGGCGATGAGATCGTCATGCATGGCTATCACCAGGCCACCCCCATGCCCAAACAAGGCTATGACAACACGGGACAGACGCTGGGGCCGGAACGCTACGGTCCCACGCTCTACGAATGGCGCTTTAATCTGGCGACCGGCGCCACCCACGAGCGCCGCCTGGATGAACGCCTGCTGGAGTTCGGCATGGTCAATGCCGAGTACTGGGGACGCCCCTACCGCTACAGCTACAACATGCTGGCGCACCCCGGCTCCTTCCTGTTTGACGGCATCTTGCGCTACGACCACCGCACCGGCGCTTCGCAGCAGTACCTGTTCGGGGAAGGCCGCTACGGCAGCGAGTCCCCGATGGCGCCGTGCCATGACAGTCAGTTCGAGGACGACGGTTACGTGGTGAGCTTTGTCACCGACACCCACACCGGGCAATCGGAGTGCGTGGTGCTCGACGCCCGCCAGATCGACGCCGGGCCGGTCGCCCGCATCATCTTGCCGCACAAGATCAGCAGCGGCACCCATGCCTGCTGGGCTGACGCACGCGCGATCAAGAGCGATTGGCCGGGGCTGGGCTGACGCCGGGAACACGTCCTTTTCTCGCAGCGCCTTGCACGCGGCCTTTGCCTCACGGAATCATTCAAGCCACGCCAATACCATCAACCTAACAAGACAAGATTCAAATGACCCAACCCGTCTACATTCTCGGTGGCTACCAAAGCGACTTTGCCAAAGTCTGGTCACGTCATGGCCAGGACATCTCGGACATGACGCGCGACACCACCGTCGGCGCTCTAGAGGCCTGCGGCCTGGACGCCGACGCGATCCAGACCATCCATGTCGGCAACGCGTTTGCCGAGCTGCAGCGCCAGCAAGCCCATCTGGGCGCGATGGTCGCGCAGGTCGTGCCCGAGCTTTGGGGCATCCCCGCCATGCGGCACGAAGGCGCTTGCGCCTCATCCTCGCTGGCGGCGCTGGCGGCCATGGCCGAAATCGAGGCGGGTCGTTATGACTGCGCGCTGGTGCTGGGTGTGGAAGAGTTTAAAAACACCTCGGGGCACCAGGCCTCGACCAATCAAAATGCCGCCTCCTGGCAAGGCAAAGAGGACATCGACTGCACCTTCATGTGGCCGGCCGCTTTTGGTCGTGTGGCGCAGGAGTACGAGCGCCGCTATGGCCTGGACCGACGCCATCTCAACCGCATTGCCGAGCTCAACTACGCCAATGCCCGTCGCAACCCGCTGGCGCAAACCCGCAGCTGGCAGTTCGACGCGCAGAGCTTTACCGACAGTGATGAATTCAACCCGCTGATCGAGCCGGGCACCCGGCGCCAGGACTGCGGACAAGTCACCGACGGCGGGGCAGCGGTGATCCTCGCCTCAGCCCGGTTTGCCGAGCAATATGCCCATGCGCGCGGCGTTGGCATTGACAGCCTGGCGCGCATTTCAGGCTGGGGCCACCGCACCGCCGGCCTGCGTCTGCTCGACAAGTTCGAGCGCAGCCGCGATGCGGCCTATGTGTTCCCGCACCTGCGCCAGACCATTGAAGACGCCTGGCGGCGCGCGGGCGTGTCGGGCATCGAGGCCATGCACGGCGTGGAGACCCACGACTGTTTCACCACCACCGAGTACGTGGCGCTCGACCATCTGGGTCTGACGCCCGCGGGCCAGAGTTGGCAGGCGGTCGAAGACGGCAGCATCGAGCCGGGCGGGCGCTGCCCGGTCAACATGAGCGGCGGCCTGATTGGCTGTGGACACCCGGTCGGTGCGACCGGTGCCCGGATGCTGCTGGACGCTGCGCGGCAAGTCACGGCTCAGGCCCAAGCCTGCCAGATCGAGGGCGCCCAACGCATGCAGACCCTGAACATCGGCGGGTCCTGCGCTACAGTGGTGAGCTTCGTGGTCGAGCGCGGGCCGCTCGCCTGAGCAAAACGTCCACCGCCCAAGCGCACCCCAAAAACAAAGAGCCGAACACCATGAATTTCGAGATCAGCGCTGAATTGCTGGACTTGCGTGAGCGCACCAAACGCTTCATTGCCGAGCAGGTCATCCCGCTGGAAAACGACGTTCGCGAGACCGCGCACGGACCCAGCGAAGCCTTGCGCCAGGACCTGGTGGCGCGTGCGCGGGCCGCCGGCCTGCTCACGCCACATGCCTCGGTGGACATGGGTGGGCTGGGCTTGAGCCATGTGGCCAAGGCCGTGGTGTTCGAGGAGGCCGGCTACTCGCGGCTTGGGCCTACGGCGCTGAACATCCACGCCCCCGACGAAGGCAATATCCATTTGATGGAGCTGGTGGCCGACGCCGGGCAAAAAGAGCGCTGGCTGCGCCCGCAGGTGCAGGGCCTGATCCGGTCCTGCTTTGCCATGACCGAGCCTGATGACGGCGCCGGTGCCGACCCCGGCATGCTCAAGACCCTGGCCGTGCGCGATGGCGATGACTACCTCATCAACGGCCGCAAGTGGTTCATCACCGGGGCTGAGCATGCCAGCTACGTCATCATCATGGCCCGCATGGAAGATGGTTCAGCCACCATGTTCCTGAGCGACATGGATGCTGCGGGCATCGTGCTTGAGCGCAACATGGACGCCATGGACCGCTGCTTTACCGGTGGCCACGGCGTGCTGCGTTTTGACAACTTGCGCGTGCCCGCTGCGAATGTGCTGGGCGAGGTTGGCCGGGGCTTTCGTTATGCGCAGGTCCGGCTGGCACCCGCACGCCTGACCCACTGCATGCGCTGGCTCGGTCAGGCCCGCCGGGCCCACGAGCTGGCGCTGGACTACGCCACCCGCCGCCGCGCCTTTGGCAAGACTCTGGCCGAGCACGAAGGCGTGGGCTTCATGCTGGCCGACAACGACATGGACCTGCAGACGGCGCGCCTGCACATCTGGCACACCGCCTGGCTGTTGGATCAGGGGCATCAATGCAACTACGAGTCCAGTCGGGCCAAGGTGCTTTGCTCGGAAGCGCAATGGCGCGTGGTCGACCGCTGCGTGCAGATCATGGGCGGCCAGGGCGTGACGGGCGAATCGCCGGTCATGCGCATTTTCACCGACATGCGCGGCTTTCGGATTTACGACGGCCCGAACGAGGTGCACCGCTGGAGCATGGCGCGCAAGCTCGCATCGTCTGTCACGCCCAAAGACGCCGCCACCCCCGCCACCGCACCCGCCGCGCCCAGGGGCTGAAGCCGACCGTCGGGCCCCGCTTTGCCCGGTGTGGGCCAGGCGTGGTTCAACTGCTAGCCCGAATATTTCACAGTAACAGGTAGGCAGTCCCGCCCGAAGGCACGTTGTTATTGGTATCTAACATCAATCACAACAAGGACCGCCTATGCCGAACTGTACCGAAGAATTTGGAACCCGCAAGATCGAATTTGGGCGC
>CAIMVC010000104.1 GCA_903844825.1 uncultured Burkholderiales bacterium
CGCCGTTGTCTTGCGCGTAGGCTGCGATTTTGGCGCTGGCATTGCCGTAGGCGGCGGCCGCGTTGCTGACCACGGCTTGCACGTTGGCCAGGGTGTTGAGCTGTGTGGCGTCGGTGGCAGCGGCCAGCGCGGCTTGCACCGCTTGGAGGTTTTGCGGGGTCACGCCGGTCACGCCCAGCAGCTCAAGCTGGGCCTGGCTGGCGTTGGCGTCCATCACGGCTTGCACTGCCGTGGCCAGGCCTTGGATGTCGGCAACCGTGGCGACGTCGGCAAGGGCTTTGCCGTCGATCACGTCGCCCAGCAGGCTGACCTCGTGGGTTTGGTCCATGCCAGTGACGCCGATGGCGGTGTATTGCGGGCCGCTGGCGTTGGTCACCTGCCCTGCGGTGTTGCGGTCGGCGGCGTTGGCGTTGCTGTAGATGACTTGGTAGGCGGTGACGATGCCTTGAATCAGCGCCTTGGTGTTGGCCTTATCCCCTGTGACCTCCCCGTCCGTCAAAGCGCTGAGGATCATGTCCATCGTCGGCTGACCCGCACCGCCCACGCTGGTGATGCCCAACTGGGTCAAGTCAGCCAGTGTCGGCGTAGCGCCCTCGTTGCCCCCATTGTTTTCCGCGTAAGCGGCGATCTTGGCCAGCACCTGTGCGTCGCTCAGCAGCGGGGTTTTGATATCGGACCTGTAGCCTGAAACGGTCTCCAGTGAGACATTGATATTGGCGAGCGCGCTATAGGCGTTACCACTGAGAACAGCCCCGTCTGCGAAGATCAGGCGATCTGAAGTGCTGCTACCTTTACTGACGACGACGGATTCCTGTACCTCGACCCCACCCACGCGGACAGTTCGGGTAAATGTAATGAGTCCGTTTGTAACATCCCGATCCTTTTGGTAATCTGACCACAAGCCTCGGAAATAAATATTGTCGACACTAGCGCCCAGCAGCACTGCATTTACTTTTGATCCATCCGCAACATAGACATTATCAACCCCTGCGGTGCCAGTAACCGTCAATTCAATGCCAGGCCGGACAGTGGCTACAGTGCCTCCGCCAGTGCCTGACATGACCGCCTTTAAAGCCCCATCGAGCGAGGCCGTAGGCGTTGCAGCAGCGGGAGCAGACTGAGAGTTATCGCTCGGATCTAAAGAGATTGAATTGATGCCAGCTTGG
The DNA here is from genome assembly GCA_903844825.1 of uncultured Burkholderiales bacterium. Classification (GTDB taxonomy): domain Bacteria; phylum Pseudomonadota; class Gammaproteobacteria; order Burkholderiales; family Burkholderiaceae_C; genus Polaromonas. Next base: position 1,167 of record CAIMVC010000104.1, read on the forward strand.
ACCGACGAATACAAGCCTCTTGCCGAAATAAAGCCATTCTCAAAAAATAATCGATCCGAACTAGAACTAGGTACAGCTATCGTCACCTTCTTATTGGTGGTCGAGTTTGTTAGTTCTAAATTGGAGCCGACAGCGGCAAAGGTGTAATTTGAACTAGGACCAGCTAAGTAAATTTTATCGAACGATCCGCCAAGCTGGGTTAAATTATAGTCACTGTCAGGCCTGACGAATACCGTGTCTATCCTTGAAGTGCCAACAACCTCGAACTCTTGTCCTGCCGTAGTGATAGTGCCATACTGCAAAAGAAAATCCAGAAAACTGGCATTGTCTTTTTGGAATGGAGAAAAAAAGTATTTAATTTTGGTCATATCGAAGAAATATAAGTTTTTTAGGCGACATATCGAATGCAGATAGCTTGAAAACCTCTTGAGTATCAAATTAGGCGCCTTGCTTCGGATGCTCCTCGAGCCTAATTAGTTCAAATGGGTGTGTGCCGTCGCGCTGATTAAGGTCTCATCAATAAGGTCAGGGTTGCAACACCTGATCCGTTCATTTTAAAAAGAGATATCTATTTACACTTGCCGGCAGAAAGTCTGTTCTATTTCTGCGTAGCCATGGTAGGTTGTCAACATCTCTTAAAAAATAAATAATGTAAAAATGCGTGGTTACTGGTCGACTGAGCTTAGATCCGGCAGTTGGGCGCGGCCTAGGCAGGTCGCTAGCTGGGCGTGAGCGCCAGCGGCCTGAAGCGGCAGACCTGCGGCCGGGCAGCGTTTTCACCCGCGAGCTGATGTGCGCCGCGCAGGCGCACTTATGCTGTTCTGAGGCGGGGCACTTACCCCACAGGACCCCTTAGCGCCCCTTAGTGCCCCCTTAGTGCCCCCTTAGTGCCCCCTTAGGGGGCCGCAGGGCCGTGAAGCCCCCAGCCTTACAGCACGTGACCGGGGTTGACGATGTGTTGGTCGATCAGCAGTTGTGCGCCGGCTTGGGTGGCGTTGTAGACCTTGTAGGTCTCGCCGCCCACGGCCACCACAGTGTCGGTTTTCGTCCAGGAAGCCAGCTCGATGTCGACCACGTCGTTGGCGCCGCCTGTCAGGGGCGTGAACTCAAAGCCCACGTCAGCCACTAGCACTTGCTGACCGTCGACAGTCAGAGCGCTGCTGAGATTGAACGAAGCCAAGCCCAGTTCGGCCAGGCTCTTGACTTCGCCTGCGCCACTCACGCCGTTTTGGTTGGCTTCTTTCCAGACTGTGAAGTCGGCAAACTGCGCGTCTTGGGCGTCAAACACGCCGTCGTGGTTGGTGTCGAACTTGGCCGCCAAGCCCGACAAGTCGGTGGCGCTGCGCCCTTGCGCGGCGGCGCTGGTGTCGTACCGTGCAAAGGCGAACTGGGTGTGGTCATGCACCTGGCTGGCTAACTACCAACTAACGGGTTGGTGTTGACATTTCATGCGCATATCTGCGGCCACCTGAGACCACCTGCGGCCACCTGCGGGCTAGATGCCCGGTCCGGAAAATGCCCGCGAACCGACGGTAAAAACCTGCCTTGAACAGGCTGAGCATTCATTGTGTTCGGTCGGGGCCATGGAAGCATGAGCGACCGCTCAAACAGCCGGCGCGTGCCGCATTGAACACGGGTGCAGCCCGCGCTGTCAGCGCCGATAACGACACAGTCGACCAGTCCTTTCGCGCGTTTACATCATTTATTTTTTAGGAGATCTGGGCAACCTAACATCTCCACGCAAGCGCCAGGAACACCCCTCCTAACAGCGCGGACAAACAGAGATCTCCTTTTTTAATTTCACTAAGAGCTGGCATGCCCACAACGTCGAAACCCGCATTATTGATTGTCTCTAAGCAGCAGATCACGGCGTCCGCTGCAGTGGTTCAAAAACCCGCCACGATCGTGGAAACCCGACCGATTTCCCCAGGCGAGGTGTTCGTCACACGCGCCCAAAAGGACCTGACCTACACCTTGGTGGATTCGGCGACAAAAAACCCGATCAAGAACCAGCGCTTGCTGCGCAAGGGGGACCAGTTGGTCATCGAAGTCGACGGTCAGCCCATGATCGAAATTAGCGACTTCTTTGCGGCTGACATAAAGGGCGAGGGAAGCGCGCCTGTCTATCTGGCTGAAGATGCCCAAAGCGGGGAGGCGGCCGTGTCGATCGGAGGTGGCCCTCGTCCGGCGCCTGCAAACATTGCCAACCCCCAGGAGTCCTACGTCATCTGGGATCCGAAAGATGAGTCCGTGGTCGCACTGGCCCCGGTGGTGGCAGTACCGTCCGGTCTGCTATTGGGGGGCTCTACAGCGGCTGGCGCCGTGCTAAACAGAGTAGTTCCTGGCACCGTCGCAGAAAACTTTGTACAAGGCGTCATCACAGCTGGCGACGTGGTCAATGGCAACGATCTGAAGGTTGAGGTTTATGCCATCGAGGCCAACGGCAAGACCGGTATTTTGCTGAAATCCGGAGACGTCGACGAAGTCGGCTTCTACAAAGTCAGTATCGGCACTTACAACGGGGCAGTGCGTGTGGTCGTCATAAGCGGTGGCGGCAACCCCGACTACACGGATGAGGCCACTAACAGCAAGGTGAACCTGACAACCGCGCTGGGAGCCTTGGGCTCGGTGACTGGGTCAGGCGCATTAGTCACCATCAACGTCACCCCATTGACCGAGTTGGCCAATAGGAAAAACACCACGCCGACCATCGCCAACATAGCGAGTGTCAACCAAGCGGTGGGTTCAGCTTTTGGTGTTGCCGACATCACGACGACCACCGTCATCACCACAACCAACCCAGCCTACAACACCACGGCTTCTGCCGATAATGGTAAAAAATACGGCACTGTGCTGGCGACCTTGTCCGGAATGAATGCTCAGCCAGGCGGCGTCGGCAATACGATTACCACTCTGGAGGCAGAGGTCAGCGTCAAGCCGCCGACGGATACGGCAGCAGCCACGGCCAGCCTGAGCATTACCGGCAAAATGCAATTGGTGGAAGCGGCACAAAAAACCGCCGCTGCGCCGGGCAATGAAGCGCTGAGCGGCGTTGTCACTAGTGTCATAGACCTGTTAGGGGCCTCCGCGCCCGTCACGAAACTGAAGAAAATTGCCGACTACGCTGGCAACAACACCAACCCCGCGCCCAATGTCGACGACTACAAAAACGCTGGCGTCACCGGGGTGACTGCAGCTAATCTGGCAGCAGTCAACGTCAAAATAGACGCAGTGGCCCAAACGGCAGCAGACCAAGTTAGCGAAGTGCAGGCCCTCGTCAATGCGGCCAATATCAGTCTCACCCAAATCAGTCTGTCGGCTAGCACTCTTGCAGAAAAGGTTTCAGTTGGCTCCGGGGTGGTGCTTGGCCCACTCAATGTCAACGACCCTGACGGTAACGGGAATTCAGGCTTGGTGCTTAGCCTTGGCGGCGCCGATGCGAGTAACTTCGCCATTCGCAACGGCTCGCTGGTGTTCACCGGGCCGAGCCCGGACTTTGAGCGTAAACCCAGCTACAGCGTCACCGTAACCAGCACCGACGGGCTACTGGTTAAAAGCCAGCAGTTCACCATCAACGTGACAGCGGTCAATGACGCGCCCACAGCAGCGAACGCCACGCTCACGCTGCTGGAAGACGGCAGCAAGACCTTTGCGGCGTCCGACTTTGGATTCAACGACACCGACAGCAATGCCCTGAGCGCAGTGATCATCACCAGCTTGCCCGCAGCCGGCACGCTGAAATTGAACGGCTCAGCCGTGACGGCGAACCAAAGCATCACAGCCGCAGACATCACCGCAAATAAGCTGGTATTCACCCCAGCGGCCAACGCCAGCGGCACCGGCTACGCCAGCATCGGCTTCAAGGTGCAAGACAACGGTGGCACCACCAACGGCGGTGTCGACACCAGCACAACGGCCAACAC
>CAIMVC010000105.1 GCA_903844825.1 uncultured Burkholderiales bacterium
ATCATGGCAAAGCTGTCGTGGCTGCCAAAAATCGACGAGCCAGCGATGGTGGTCACGGTCTGCTTGCCGGCGTTGATCAAGTCGGCGTCGACCGCGTCTTCGCTCGGAAAGGGGCCAATGCCCAGCATGCCGTTTTCAGACTGCAGCCACACTTCCTTGTCGGCGGGCACGAAGTTGGCCACCAGGGTCGGGATGCCGATGCCCAGGTTGACGTAAAAACCGTCTTCGAGTTCTTGGGCTGCACGTGCGGCCATTTGGTCTTGGGTCCAGGGCATATCAGGCTCCTTGTTGGGCTGGGGTGGCGGCAACGCTCACCGTTCTTTTCTCGATGCGCTTTTCGGGCGAGGCATTGAGGACGATGCGGTGCACATAAATGCCCGGCAGATGAATCTCGTCAGGCGCGAGCTCGCCGACTTCCACAATCTCCTCGACCTCGACGATGCACAGCTTGCCGGCCATGGCCACGGCGGGGTTGAAGTTGCGGGCCGTCAGGCGAAAGCGCAGGTTGCCCGACTTGTCGGCCACGTGTGCCTTGACCAGGGCCACGTCGGGCACCAGGGCGCGTTCCATGACGTAGGTTTCGCCTTCAAACTCACGCAATTCCTTGCCCTCGGCCACCAGCGTGCCCACGCCCGTCTTGGTAAAAAATGCCGGAATGCCGGCGCCGCCAGCGCGCAGTTTTTCAGCCAGCGTGCCCTGCGGCGTGAATTCAAGCGCCAGCTCGCCCGCCAGGTACTGGCGCTCGAACTCCTTGTTTTCACCCACGTAGCTGGAGATCATTTTTTTAATCTGGCGCGTCTCGAGCAGTTTGCCCAGCCCAAAGCCGTCCACGCCGGCGTTGTTTGAAATCACGGTCAGGTCTTTGACCCCGGTGTCGCGTAGCGCGTCAATCAGCGCTTCGGGAATACCGCACAGGCCAAAGCCGCCCACCGCCATCAATTGGCCATCCTGGACCACGCCGTCGAGCGCAGCCTGGGCCGAAGGGAAAATCTTGTTCACACACATCTCCTGTTGAAGTCAGCGCCGAACGGGCAGCGCATGTGCGCCACCCGTATGGTCGCGCCAGGCTCTACGATACTACTTATGCCCATACGTAGTTTTCCCTAAAGGGTTAGCCCCATGCCCGTGAATTACCAACTCGCTTTTGACCTGGCGCCGGTGGGCCTGGTGCTCTCGCGCAACCGCACCATGGTGGACTGCAATGCGCACCTGTGCGAGATGTTTGGCGCCAGCCGGGAGCAGCTCATGGGGCAGTCTTTTCGGCTGCTGTACCCCAGCACCGACGAGTACGAACGCATGGGCGCGCGCTTGCTGCCGATCCTCAACGCCAAGGGGGTCTACGCCGACGACCGGATCATGAAGCGGGTCGACGGCCGCTTCAAGGGTGAAACCTTCTGGTGCCATGTCAATGGCCGGGCGCTCAACCGCGACGCGCCGCATGAGGCCGGTATCTGGACCTTTGAAGACCTCAGCTCGCGCCGACCCGTCACCGCCGGCCTGACCGCCCGCGAACGCGAGGTGGCCGCGCACCTGATGAACGGCATGACGTCCAAGGAAATAGGCCGCGCCTTGTCGATCAGCCACCGCACGGTTGAAATTTACCGCGCCCGGCTGACGCGCAAATACCAGGCTTCGACGACGGCGGACCTGGTTCACAAGTTGCTGGCGGGTTGACGGTGCCCGTTCCGGGTTCGGTGCCGGACTGAGTGACGGGCGTGGAATCCCCGGAATTTTCTGCATCGTCTAAATTTTTG
>CAIMVC010000106.1 GCA_903844825.1 uncultured Burkholderiales bacterium
CCAGTAAAAAATCGTGCTCATGAAAAACAGCACGCTCATCCACAGGATCGCCGACTGGCTGGAGAGGAAATACTTGAGCCAGAAGACCTGTTCGGCCCGCGCCAGCTCGCCCTGGTAGAGCGCAATGCCCAGGAGAGAAAAAACGGCTACAGCCAGCATCAGCGCACGCAGGGGCCGCCAGAACCATCCCATCGCAATGGCCGCCGGCAGGGTTCCGATCAGGATGCCTTTTTCATAGACATCCATGGCGCCGTGGTAGCGGACAAAAGCAAAAATTCCGCCCGCCACCACCAGCGCGGCGAAGAGCCAGTCGAGCAGGTTGCGACGTGAAAAATAACCAGCGTTCAGGACAAAGCCGCTGTCTGCGCTGCGGCTTAGCGTGGTGGTGTTCATGGCGAAGCCTGTAAAAGTCGGTTAGTCAACATGTCGAATTCCTTGTCGCCGTCCATGGTTTTGCGGTTGGTCGACAGCGCCATGGTCGCATGGCTGCCGATTTTGGCACCAGCTGCCGGATCGCCGCCCGGGCTGCCGGCGGGCACAAGCCAGACCCACAGCCGACGCTCACGGACGTAGAGCATGGCAAAAATACCCAAAATCAGCAGGGCGCAGCCCAGATAGACCACATTCTTGCCGGGGGCACGCGCGACCTGGAACACACTGGCCTGAACCTGCTTGAAGTCCTTGAGCTCAAAAGCCATCGGGGCCGGGTAATGGTGGGCGTCGCTCAGACTTAACACCGCCTGGGACATGAAGTTCTGCGTCTTGTCGTCACGCTCAAGCGGCGGGAGTCCAGCGCGCTCACGGCCAAGCGCGACCAGCTCAAACAACACGCCGTTGAGGATGCGCACCAGCACTTCGCTGGCGCGATTGCGCTCGGCTTCTGGGACATTGGCTTCCATGAAGTCTGATATCGCCTGCAGGCCAGCGCTGGCCTTGCCGCCGGGCAGCGTCTTGGACGCATCCGTCGCTGAAGCATCTGCCCCCGCGAACAGCGCCAGCGCACGCATGGCAGAAGCCGTCAACTGAGCCGCCATCGCCGGTTTGTCGGCAGACACGGCCTGGGCGACGTAACGCTTGACCGCCAATTCACGCAAAGCCGGATCAGCAAGCGCTGCACGAGCCTGCAAAAAGGTGTTCATGCTGCCTTCGGCGTCAGCGGGGATTCGCAAATACTGCAGGGGCTGCGCGGGCGTCTCCCGAACGCCTAGCAGAAAAACCGAGACACTGTCGGGCTTGTCGTCGAGGCGAACCGGCAGCATGTAATTGTGGTACTCCCGCGCTTGGCCGGCCGCATCGCGAAGCTTGTAGCTCACGCTGGGGCCCACATTGCGCAACTCCTTGCGCGTCACGGTCTTGTTGGCCGCACCCAGGCGGCTGTCGATGGCCTGACGCAGGTCCACGCCACGCACGTCGGCGCCTGAGATCGCACTGGCTGGCGAAGCGCCGAAGTTTTCCACATTGATTACCCTTAGCGCGGTGTACTCCAGCGTGAGTTTGTCCGGACCGTTCGTCAAACTGCTGGAGCCGCCAATCGTGCCTTGTATTTCAAAGGGCGTGGTTGCTGCATTCATGGGAATAGCCTTGAGCGTCACGCTGGAGCCCCCGTCGTCAAAGCTCGACTGGTAAATCTCGACCCCCCGGTGCCGGAACGGGTGGTTGACCTCGACACGCGCCGGTATTTTTTCACCGGTCTGGCTGTCGTGAATCACGATCTCACTGGCAAACAGCTTAGGCATGCCAGTGGAGTAGTACTCAACGATGAACTTCTTGAGCTCAATCGCAAAAGGCAGCTCTTGCAGCAGCACTCCCCCTGGCTGGTTGAGCAAGGCGGTACTGGACTGGGTGCCTTCGGCCACCAGCAAATTAGCCCGAAAGGTCGGATTCGACGCCGCCAGCCGGTGTTCCTGAGGGACTTCGGCAATCAGGCCGCCGCCCGAGAAAACCGTCTTGTTGTTCAACCACATCTGAGCGCGCACGACCAGGTCGCCATCAAGCAGTCCACCCACGCAAATCAGCACAATGGCGCTGTGCGCCGCGATATAACCCAGTTTGTTGGCAGCGCCCTTCTTGGCCGCCACCATCCAGCCGGTTTCGCGCTCTTGCAACTTGACCTTCCAGCCACCTTGCAACAAGGTCTGGCCCATGCGATGGGCGGCAACTTGTGGTGTCTCGGTTAGCGGTCGATCCGCACGGTGCGCAAAGGCCTTCAGACTCTGCTCTCGAATGTTCTCCTTGAACTGCTTGAGGTCCGAAAGAATCTTCGGGGTATTGCGGCTGATGCACAGGCTGGTGCTGATCACCAGAAAAGCCAGTATCAGCATGAACCACCAGGCGCTGTAGACGGTGTAGAGACTGAGCTTGGCGAACACCTGAGCCCAGAACGGACCGAACTGGTTAACGTAGTTGCCCAAGGGTTCTTGCTGCTTGAGCACCGTTCCGATCACCGAGGCAATACAAATTACGGTCAGCAGCGAAATCGAAAAGCGCATGGACGACAGCAACTCGACCAGGCTGCGCCCGATACGGGAGCCGGACTGCAGTTCAATACCCTGGGTGGAAACGGTCATGCCTGAATACCGATAAACAGAAAATAATAAGCCAAGGTACAACCGCAAGTGAAAAGGCGGGCCTTTCGAATGAAAGGCCCGCCTAGGTCGAATCTGTTTCTCAAGCCCGGGTTCCGTGCGGCTCGAAAAATAAGCACCGCCGGCTGACAAGAAAGACCAGCGCGGAAGCTGGCGAACGCTTAGAAGACTCGGGCTTAGCGCAGGCCGGCGATGTAGTCTGCCAAGGCACGAATTTCACGGTCATTGAGCTTGGCGGCAACTTGCGTCATCTGCAGGCTGTTTTGACGCACGCTATCGCGAAAACCCGTCAACTGCGTCGCCGTGTAGTCGGCGTGCTGGCCACCGAGTCGGGGGTACTGAGCGGGAATGCCAGCGCCAGTCGGGCTGTGGCAGCCAGCGCAAGCGGCGATTTGACGGTCAGCCAGGCCACCGCGATAAATACGCTCTCCCAGCGCCACGAGCTCCTTGTCCTTGGCGAAACCCGGCTTTGCTTTTTTGGCAGACACCCAAAAAGCGATGTTTTTCATATCGTCGTCCGACAAAGTAGCGGCAAAGCCCTGCATGATGGCGTTCTTGCGCACCCCACTTTTGTATTCCTGCAGCTGTTTGACCAGGTACTCAGGGTGCTGCTGGGAAAGCTTTGGGTACGCCGGCGTGCCCGAGTTGCCATCGGCGCCATGACACGCAGCGCACACGGCCGTGAACTTGGCTTCACCACTGACGAGGTCCGGTTTGGCCACCTTGGCCGGCGCGGCCTCGCCCGCAGCGTGGGAGGAAAAAGCGGACACAGCCAGCAGGGCGGCCATGAAATAGGTAGCAAGCAGCTTCATATTGAGGATTTAATTAGGGGGCACAAGTAACATGCAAGCTTCTGATTTTACAATGGCTTCGTCCTCCTTCAGGTAAAGGAGGATCGCTGTCAGCGGCAGTGATCACGAAGGCGAACGAGTTGAGGGCATCCACCGCGATGGAGCCAGGCTCGTCCCTCCTTGCGCTGCGAGGTTGTAATAGACCTGAGAGGTTCTGATTGACCATTGAGCTGGCGTGCGAGCGGATCCTCTCACCCAGCCGCAGCCAAGCCGCCAGGGGCAGCCCGCAAAAACTCCCAGCCCCGAAGATAAGCATCTGCAGCTGAGCCACCCGAGATTTCCAGGAAAAACGCCTCATGACCACCCCCATCGCCGCCAACCCGGACCCAAAAATCGCCATGGGCTGGATGCACACGGCGCGTTTTTTGACCACGGCACCCGAACTGCACCACCTGCCGCCTATCGATGTGCCTGAAATCGCTTTTGTGGGCCGCTCCAACGCTGGCAAATCGACCTGCATCAACACCCTGACCCAGCAACACCGGCTGGCATTTGCTTCCAAGACACCCGGGCGCACTCAAAGCATCAACCTTTTCACGCTAGGCAAACAGGGCATCACAGACGCCGTGCTGGCCGATCTGCCCGGCTACGGCTACGCCGCCGTTCCCAAGGCTGCCAAGTACCGCTGGCAAAAAGTCATGGCCAATTACCTGCAAACCCGCGAAAACCTCAAGGGCGTGGTGCTGCTGTGCGACCCCCGCCTGGGCCTGACGGAGCTCGACGAGATTTTGCTGGATGTGATTCGACCACGGGTGGAAGAAGGCTTGAAATTTCTGGTCCTGCTGACCAAGTCAGACAAGCTCAACAAAACCGAAGCGGCCAAGGTGCTGTCCATCGTGCGACTGCAGGCCGGCGGCGGAGATGTCAAACTGTTTTCCGCACTCAAACGCCAAGGTCTGGAAGACGCGGCCCAACACCTGTGGAACTGGGTTCATCCACACCGGCCTGAGGCAGGGCAGCCGGCAACTGCCCCTGGCGCCTGAGCTTTTCCCGGCTGGCCGGGGCGCCGGTGCGCCGGTTCAAGGAAGGCAACGCATGATCACACACAGTCTGCATGTCCTGCCGCATGGCGTGACGCTGTCCTGCCGAAGCGCCGGCAAGCCGGGTCGGCCGGCGCTGATGTTCTTACATGGTTTTCCAGAGGCGGCTTTCGTCTGGGACGACTTGCTGGCCCACTTCAGCCAGACCGAAAACGGCGGCTATCACTGCATAGCCCCCAATCTTCGCGGCTACGAAAAGTCGAGCGCACCCACAGCGGTCGAGGCCTACCGGGTCAAGCACCTGATGCAAGACATCGTTGCACTGGCTGCCGAACTGACCGACCACCCGCTGGCGGCCCTGATTGCACATGACTGGGGCGGCGCCGTCGCCTGGAATCTGGCCGCCGCACGACCAGAACTGATGCGCAAGCTGGTCATCATCAACTCGCCCCACCCAGCCACGTTCCTGCGCAGTCTGCAGAACTCACCGGCCCAGCAAGCAGCCAGCGCTTACATGAACTTCCTGACCCGTGCGGACGCCCCCGCCTTGCTGGCCGCCAACGATTACCAGCGCTTGTGGGAACTGTTCACCCGCATGGGTGCGGTCGAGGGCCCCAAGGCCTGGCTCACCGACGACCTGCGCCAGCAATACCGGCGTGTCTGGGATGCGGGCCTGGCCGGTCCCTGTCACTACTACAGCGCCTCGCCACTACGCCCACCCCGGCAGGGACCGCTTCACGAAGCCCCGGCAGTCGCCAGCATCACCCTGCCCCCCGAACTGGTCACGACACAACTCCCAACCCAGGTCATCTGGGGCACGGGCGATACAGCCCTACTGCCTGAACTGCTGGAGGGCCTTGAAGCTTTTGTACCCCGCCTGCAACTGCTGCGAGTAGGCAGCGCCACGCACTGGATCATTCACGAGCAAGCCCGGCTGGTCGCCAACACCATCGACCAGTTCTTACGCCAACCTTGATCCGCCGGCACGCCGCCCCACGAGGGCAGCTCAGCACACGCCGAGACAATCGTGGGGGATCAACAGCTTTCCGGAGGGCCACCCCACGGGGGGCCGCGAAGTACACGAAGTGACCCTAAATCCAGCAGTTGGGCGCGACCGAGGGGTTGCCGAGGCAGGTCGCTGGCTAGGCGCGAGCGCCGGCCGGACTCCGTGTCATGCTGGTGCGAGCAACAACGCCTGCGGGCTGAAGCGGCAGACCAGCTGCCGTGCAGCGCTCTCACCCAGGAGGTGAGTTGCGCCGTGTGCGCAACCCTTTGATTCATTTGACGTTTCATGCGGGTGCTAGCGGCCAACTGCCGGGTTTAGGGTGACAAGCGTGGGGGCTCTAGTACACCGAAGGCTGACCTACGGGCCGCGTCTTGAAGCGCTTGTGCACCCAGTAATACTGCGCGGGCATGGTGTCGATATAGCCCTGTAAGTGCTGGTTGACGCGCGCGGTGTCCGCCATCAGATCGCCGCTGGGGAAATTGTCCCAAGCCGGCATGACTTCAATGTCGTAGCCTGTCCGGGTGATGCGTGGCACGACCGCCACCACCTTGGCACGGCCGAGCCGCGCAAAGCGCGCCACCGAAGGCACCGTTGCCGCAGGCACTCCGTAGAAAGGCACAAAAACAGCCCCATTCGCACCGAAGTCCATGTCTGGCAGCAGGTACAAAAGCCCCCCCGCACGCAAGGCGCTGAGGTTGTCTTTGACACCATCGAGGCGTTGGTAAAGCCGGACCCTGCCAAAACGCAAACGCCCGGCCTTGATCCACGCGTCTATCTGGGGGTTGGCCTGCTGCGTGTAGATCGAGGTAATCTCACGGTCAACGCTCATATTGACCGCAGTGCCGCCAGCGTCCAGGCCGTAAAAGTGGGGACTCAGCACAATCGTCGGCGTCGCGCCGTCGAACTCATGCAAAGCGCCATGCAAACGCAGGCGCCTTTGCAAGACCTCCCGCGGCGCATGCCAGAGCCAGCTGCGGTCGAGCCAGGTCTGCGCGAAATAGACAAAACTCTGCCGCACGAGCTGGCGCCGCCGGGCCGGCGAGAGTTCTGGAAAACACAGTCTCAGATTGGTTGTCACCACATGCCGGCGCGGCGAGACCACGGCGTAGAGCAACCAGCCCAGCAAGGTCCCTAGTACTCGCACCCAGGACAAAGGCATGAAGGCCAGCAGACGCATGACACCCAGGCCAAGACGGGTCACGAGGTGAGAGGCAGACCGTCGCCAGACCATCACGCGACGCCCCCGATTGTCGACTCACGGCGCGGCGACTTGTAGCGCGCGTAACCCCAAAGGTACTGGTCGGGCTGACTGAGGACCATCGCCTCAATCGATTGATTGATCAGCGTCACCGCCCCCAACAGATCGGGCGGCGGCGAACCGTTCAGCCCCACCAGCGGCGGCAGGATGTGAAGCGCATACCCACGCCCTTTCTCGAGGCGCCGGGTGCTTACGGGCAACATGATCGCCCCATTTTGAAGAGCCAGACGCGCGGCCAGGGTCATGGTGTAGGCGGGCCGGCCAAAAAATGGCGCCCACACACCCAGGCCCTCGGGTGGCACCTGATCGGTCAGCAGCGCCACCGCGCCGTTGCCCTTGAGCGCCTTGTGCATCTGACGAATCCCGCTCAGGCTGGCCGGGACCACCGCCAGTCCCGGGCGGTGGCGACTGTCATGCATCAAGCGGGCCAGCCAGGTCTGACGCGCGGGCCGGTACATGGCGGTGATCGGCCCGTAAAGTTCAGCCAGCGCCTGCGGAGCCAGCTCAAAACTGCCGCAATGCGGGGCAAAAAAAATCACGCCTCGGCCCGCGGCGAAGGCGGCCTCGGCATGCGCCTGACCGCTGACCTGAACCTGCGCCAGGCAGGACTGATCATGGGGGCGCATCCAAAGCTTGGGCAACTCGGCGACAAAGCGTCCGGCATCGGCGATCGCCGGCCTGGCCACGGGAAAGGGCAAACCCGCCTGCGCGACATTGGCCCGAAAATTGGCGCGGTAGCCCGGGCTGAGCCACCACACCAACCAGCCGAGCACAGCGCCCAAGGCGTGCAAAGCACGCAAAGGCCAAAGTGACAAGAAACGAAAAAGCAGACGCATCGAAGGAAAAATCAGTCCCTGGGTATTGGCGGACCGGAGCACAACAAACGGGCTCGCAAACCGCCGGGCAGTGTAAGGCGTATGGCTTTATAATTTCCGCTGTCGCCGAGTTACAGAACAACTTGCAGGGCGACGTTAAAAACTTCTGCTAAAGCGTTCGCCAGGCACACCGGCCGGCAACGCGCCGACCAACCCAATGGAGTGTACGCAATGGCGAATGATTTTCTTTTTACATCCGAGTCCGTCTCTGAGGGCCACCCCGATAAGGTTGCCGACCAGATTTCAGATGCTATCCTGGACGCCATCTTCAAGCAGGATCCCAAATCCCGCGTGGCTGCCGAAACCTTGTGCAACACCGGCCTGGTGGTGCTGGCAGGCGAGATCACCACCAACGCACACGTCGACTACATCCAGGTCGCGCGCGACACCATCAAGCGCATCGGCTACGACAACACCGATTACGGCATTGATTACAAGGGCTGCGCCGTGCTGGTGGCCTACGACAAGCAGAGTAACGACATCGCCCAGGGCGTGGACCATGCCAGCGACGATCACCTCAACACCGGTGCCGGCGACCAGGGCCTGATGTTTGGCTACGCCTGCAACGAGACCGCCGACCTCATGCCAGCGCCCATTTACTATGCGCATCGGCTGGTTGAGCGCCAGGCGCAACTGCGCAAGGATGGTCGCCTGCCATTTTTGCGCCCCGACGCCAAAAGCCAGGTGACGATGCGCTACGTAGACGGCAAGCCACACAGCATCGACACCGTCGTGCTGTCCAGCCAGCACAGCCCCGAGATGAGCGACGGCAGCAGGATGAAGCCCGCCTTCATCGAGGCCGTGATCGAAGAAATCATCAAACCGGTCCTGCCCAAGGAGTGGCTGCTGGATACCAAGTACCTCGTTAACCCGACCGGCCGCTTCGTCATTGGCGGCCCGCAGGGCGACTGCGGCCTGACGGGACGCAAGATCATCGTCGACACCTACGGCGGTGCCTGCCCACACGGTGGTGGCGCCTTTTCAGGCAAGGATCCCACGAAGGTGGACCGCTCAGCCGCTTACGCCGCACGCTATGTAGCCAAAAATATCGTCGCAGCCGGCCTGGCCAAGCAGTGTCAGATTCAAGTGGCTTACGCCATTGGCGTGGCGCGCCCCATGAACGTCACCGTGTACACGGAAGGCACCGGTGTTATTCCCGACGAGCAAATCGCCGCACTGGTCAACGCGCACTTTGACTTGCGTCCAAAGGGCATCATCCAGATGCTGGATTTGCTGCGCCCGATCTACGAGAAAACGGCAGCTTATGGCCACTTTGGCCGGGACGAGCCCGAATTCAGTTGGGAGCGCACCGACAAAGCCCAGACTCTGCGTGCAGCAGCCGGGCTGAACTAAGCACGGGGTGAGGCGGGCCGGGCAACCGACCCGACCTCATATCCCCAAAAGGCGGCTGACTGGACTGACCGCCGCAGCCACCACTTGAATCACAGCCAGTCCGCCACGATAGCCCGGGCGAAGGTGTTGGACCCGCAAGCCCGCGGCTTCAGGGCCAATGACTCTCGACGAGTTGCATCCTGTCCTCTACGTCTGGCGGCAACACCAACCTCCAGCCCTGAAAAAACACCTGCATGTCGCGCAAGCCTGCGGACTGCAGTTGCCAGGGGGGCTGTCCATAGAACGTCTGCGACTGACCTGCTGCGAAGGTCTGCAGTCGGGCCCTGCCGCTGGCATCCACAACACACAGCACCTGCTTGGCGGTGCTCTGCACGTGAACCATGCTGCCGGCCTTGCGGGCCTGGGCGGCCTGAACAATGGGGCCGGGCTCGGCACTCAATCCGCAGCGTGGCTGGCTGCCCTGGCCGGCTGCCAATTCAAAAGGCTTATCAGGGACCGGCGCTTGGGCCGGTGCCAGCGCCACCAATGAATCGACCACATCAACAGCAGGCTCGCCAGGCGCCGATACCGGCTTTTCTGGCGCTTGGGCCGGTGCAGGCGCAAGTCCCGCACGCCCGGAAGAAATTGCCGCGCCGCCACCCGCTGCTGCATACCTGTCGGACAAATCTGCACCCGTCGCCCCCCACCGCCCGACCGTCAGGACATACGTCAGGGCCGTCAACACCACGCTGGTGACCGCCACCGCCCAGAACAGGCGCTGATAGCCCGTCGAAAAAACGGCTGATGGTGGCGGCTCATCCGGCTCCGCTACTGGGTTACTGGCCAGGGAAAAGGAGAGCACCGCACGTTGCGGCGGCTCGGCTTGACTGACGGGCGTGCGCGCAAGCTCTGCCTTGACCGGCTCGGGCGGGTGGTCAGGCCCGACCCGCAACAAGGCGGCGTCACCACCCAGGTAAAGGTACACCTTGCGCGCCGCTTGGTGCCGGATACCAGCGTTGTAAAACAAACTGGTCTGGTCATTTTCAAGCTGCAAGATCTGCGCGAGCGACAAACTCATGCGCCGCGCCAGAACACCCGGCTCCAGACAGGCAGCCAAACGCAGCGATTTGAGTTGAGCGCCAGAAATACTTGATTCAACCGACATATTCATAAGTTTTCGGAGACCCAAAATTTGCCGAAGCGCGTTGACTGAGCAACCCGACCGAGCCAACGACAAAGCATCAATGCCTGCCGCCGATGCACTTGAGCAGGTCAATCAGCCAAAAAAAGGCCTGTACCCGGGCAGGCCCAATGCACACGGACAACAGCCGAGATACCTACCCATCACCACTGCAGAGAAGCCCGACTCGAAGTACGGCCGGCGCTGCAGTATTTTCCATTACAACGGAATAATGTAAATCTTTAGATGCTATTCAATAGCAAATAATAGTCAATTAAGAAGATTTTCATTGTCAATGCATGTCTTGCAAATTACGTCCAAACAGTCCCCTACTGCGCGAATGTCAGCAGCAATTGAGGGGGTAGCAAACCAGTCAAGGACGGCGGCAAGCCGGACAAGGTGGCACCGAAAGTATCAAAAAGGGGCTCGCCCCAACTAAAAGTCAGCAACGCAGTCCATGGATTAATTTGTCAAGCTAGAACATCAGCCCCTTGAAAGCATTGCCAAACGCCCTTATCATTAGCACTCGAAGGAGTTGAGTGCTAGCAATGCGGCTTAAACCCGCGCCAGCCTCCCCCTCAAGTTAACAGGCACCCCGTCAAACGGGTGCTTTTTGATTCTCAAAAACCATTCTTCCGAAACTGGAGATCTCATGAAACTTCGTCCTTTGCACGACCGCGTGATTGTCAAACGCGTAGAAAACGAAACCAAAACTGCCTCCGGCATCGTCATTCCTGACAGCGCCGCCGAAAAGCCTGATCAAGGTGAAGTTTTGGCCGTTGGCCCAGGCAAGAAGAACGACAAGGGCGAACTGAGCCCCGTCGGCGTCAAGATTGGCGACCGCGTGCTCTTTGGCAAGTACAGCGGCCAGACCGTCAAGGTCGATGGCGAC
>CAIMVC010000107.1 GCA_903844825.1 uncultured Burkholderiales bacterium
GGTGATTGAAGAGTTTTTGCGGGGCGAGGAAGCCAGCTTCATCGTCATGTGCGACGGCCGCAACGTGGCGGCCATGGCCACCAGCCAGGACCACAAGCGCCTGCTCGACGCCGATCTGGGCCCCAATACCGGCGGCATGGGCGCGTATTCGCCCGCGCCGGTGGTCACGCCCGAGGTGCACGCGCGGGCCATGCGTGAAATTATTTTGCCCACCATCCGGGGCATGGAAAAAGACGGCATTGTCTACACCGGGTTTTTGTACGCCGGCCTGATGATCGATGCGCAAGGCCAGGTCAAGACGCTGGAATTCAACTGCCGCATGGGTGACCCCGAAACCCAGCCCATCATGATGCGGCTCAAGTCCGATCTGTATGACGTCATGATCGCCGCCACCTCCGGCACGCTGGACCGGGTCGAGCTCGAATGGGATCGGCGGCCGGCCCTGGGCGTGGTGATGGCTGCGCACGGCTATCCGCTGCAGCCGCGCAAGGGCGACTTGATTCACGGTCTGCCGCCCGTGCCAGACGCCGCGGCGGCCGAGACCGCTGACGCCGTGGTGTTTCATGCTGGCACCGTCAAGCAAGGCGATGCGGTGCTGACGTCGGGCGGCCGTGTGCTTTGCGTTACGGCCCTGGGCAGTACCGTCAAGGAGGCGCAGCACCGGGCTTACGCGCTGGCCGACAAGATTCATTTTGACGGCGCGCAGTACCGCCGGGACATTGGTTTTCGCGCCATCAAAGCCTGATGAACGGCCAATTCCCGCCCCCGCATCCCGTTCAGTTTCGGGGCAGCGCGCTGGCGCAGGCAGCGCTGCGCGGCCTGGGCTGGCGCTATGAATTCGACGGGCTGCCGGCCATGCAGGGTGTGATGTTGATCTACCCGCACACGTCTAACTGGGACTTTCCCATTGGCTTGCTGTTGAAGTGGGCACTGGGCATGCCGGTTCATTTCTGGGGCAAGGACAGTCTGTTTCGCATTCCACTTTTTGGGTCGTGGCTCAAATGGGTGGGAGGGGTGCCGGTGAACCGGCGGGCGGCGCATGGCGTGGTGGACAACATGGTGTCGCTGATCCGTGACAAAAAGCGCTCGGGCGGCTACTTCTGGCTCGCCCTGACCCCTGAGGGAACGCGCAGTTACCAGCCTGGCTGGCGCAGCGGCTTTTACCGGGTGGCCCTGGCGGCCGATGTGCCGGTGGGCCTGGCCTGTCTGGACTTTGGCAGCAAGCGACTGACTTTTCGCAGTTTTTTGCAGCTCACGGGCGATCCGGTGCAAGACATGCGCGACATTGCCCTGGCCTTCGAGGGCAGCCGGGGCATGCACCCGGCGCAGGCTTCTCCCATCCGGCTCGATACCGAAAAAGGACCCTCATGAGCAAGATCGACGTGGCGGCTGGCCGCCAATTTTTGTTGGGCCTGCAGGCGCGCATCACGGCCAGCATTGCCGCTTTGGACGGTGGAGCGTTCTTGTCGGACGCCTGGGAGAAGGCGCCTGGCGAGCCGCTGCAGGGCAATGGCGTGACCATGATCATGGAGCAGGGCGCCGTGTTTGAGCGAGCCGGTTGCGGCTTTTCGCATGTGCGCGGTGACCGGTTGCCGCCGTCAGCCACGCAGCATCGGCCCGAGTTGGCTGGCGCACCTTTTGAAGCCATGGGCGTGTCGCTGGTCTTTCATCCGCGCAACCCCTATGTGCCGACGGTTCATATGAATGTGCGCATGCTCACTGCCAAGCCGGCGTCGGGCGATGCGGTGAGCTGGTTTGGCGGCGGCATGGACCTCACGCCTTATTACGGATTTGAGGAAGACGCGGCGCACTTTCATGCCACCTGCCAGCAGTCACTGGCGCCGTTTGGCGACGACAAGTACCCGCGTTTTAAAACCTGGTGTGACGATTATTTTTACCTCAAGCACCGCTCCGAGCCGCGTGGCATCGGCGGCGTGTTTTTTGACGACTTCCAGGAACTGGGCCTGGAGCGCAGCTTTGAGATGATGCAGTCGGTGGGCAATGCATTATTGCTGGCCTACCTGCCCATCGTCGAGCGCCGCAAAGACATGCCCTATGGGGAGCGCGAGCGTGACTTTCAGCTCTACCGGCGCGGCCGCTATGTCGAGTTCAACCTGGTGTGGGATCGCGGCACGCACTTTGGCCTGCAGTCGGGCGGGCGCACGGAGTCGATCCTGCTGTCGATGCCCCCGCTGGTCAGTTGGGCCTACCGGCGCGAAGACCCGCCTGACTCCCCCGAAGGGCGACTGGCGCGAGAGTTCCTGGTGCGCAGGGACTGGGTTTGACGCCAGGCGCTGAGCCGGGGCGCGCCAGGCGCGTCGGCATCTTTGGCGGTGCTTTTGACCCGCCTCACAGAGCGCATGTCGCACTGGCTCAGGCGGCCCTGGTGCAACTCGAGCTGGATGAATTGCGCATCATCCCCACCGGGCAGGCCTGGCACAAGGCCAGAGCCCTGAGCCCCGCCGAACACCGCTTGCAAATGGTTCGCCTGGCTTTTGGCGATTTGCCCGGGGTGGTCATTGATGAGCGCGAACTGCAGCGTCAAGGCAACAGCTACACCATCGACACCATTGAGGCCTTGCAAGCCGAGTTACCCGGCTGCCACCTCTATTTGCTGATGGGCGCGGACCAGTCGGCGGCCTTTGGCAGTTGGCACCGCTGGCCGGATATACTCGAGCGCTCGACGGTTTGTGTCGCAGACCGGCCGGTTGAACCCACCACCCCCCTTGATTTTGCTGCGCCGCATGATACCGGCGCCCCGTCTGTTCTGGACCGTGCCCCTGGGGTGGTGAAGCTGAATCTGGCTTTGATGCCCCTGAGCGCCACCGACATCAGGCAACGCCTGGCCGGCGCTGCTTGCTCTGCGCAAGAGTTGCAGAGCCTGGTTCCCGAGGCTGTGGCGCGTTATATTTCGCTTCACAGGCTTTACTCCCCATCGTTAAACCATGGCCCACAGGCCAACACTGCATGACCGAAACTTCCAGCGCTACCGCCAAAAAAGACATCCAAAAGCTGCAACGGGCCATCGTCGACGGCCTTGAAGATGTGAAAGCGCAGGACATCCAGGTCTTCGATACCGAGCACATCACCTCCTTGTTCGAGCGTGTGATCGTGGCCTCCGGCAGTTCCAACCGCCAGACCAAGGCCCTCGCAGCGAGCGTGCGCGATGCGGTCCGTGAAGCCGGCTTTGGCAAACCGCGCATCGAAGGCGAAGAAAACGGCGAGTGGATCGTTGTGGACTGCGGTGCGGCCGTGGCCCATATCATGCAGCCCAGCATTCGGCAGTACTACCACCTCGAAGAGCTGTGGGGCGACAAGCCCGTCAAGCTCAAGCTCGGCGCGACGGCCCCGCTGGTCAAGGCCTCTCGTGCTGCGGCTTTGGCCGCCGCGCAAGCCGACGCCAAGCAGCAACCTGCCGGCCGCACGGCTACCCGCACTGCGGCACGTAACGCCGCGAAAAAAGCGGCCGCCAAGCAAGCTGATACGGGCGCAGCCAAAAAACCGGCTGCCAAGGCGCCAGCCAAGGCTGCCGCTAAAGCTGCCGGCAAGACCGCTCCAAAGACCGCAACTAAGACCGCGACCAAGACGACAGCAAAGACCGCCATCAAGACCGCCGCCGCATCTGCGCCAGCGGCAAAAAAAGTGGCGGCCAAACGCGCCCCGGCCCCGGCTACGGTCGTCAAGTCTGTAGTGGCTAAAAAACCGGCAGCCGCTAAAAAGGTCGTCGCCAGCAAGCCGGCGGTCAAGACGCCTGCTGCCAAGCGACCAGCGGCCAAGAAGACCAGCCGGAGCGCATGAAGCTGCAGATCGTCGCAGTCGGTCAACGCGTGCCCGACTGGGCCCAGACCGCCTACGACGATTACGCCAAGCGCTTTCCGCCCGAGCTCAAGGTCGAACTCAAGGCCGTCAAGACCGAAGCCCGCGCCTCCAAAACCCTCGACAAACTTCTGGCCGCCGAGCGCGAGCGCATTGAGGGTGCGATTGCCAGGGGCATGCGCATCGTCGCCCTGGACGAGCGTGGCACACCGGTGACCACCGTCGCCTTGGCCGACAAGCTCAAAGCCTGGCAACTAGGCGGCGACGACGTCGCCATCGTCATCGGTGGCCCCGACGGACTTGACCCTGATTTCAAGAAAGCCGCCCACGAACGCATCCGGCTGTCCGATCTGACGCTGCCCCACGCCATGGTGCGCGTGCTGCTGATCGAGCAGCTCTACCGCGCCTGGAGCATCACGGTCAACCATCCCTACCATCGTGAGTAAGCCATGTCCGACTTCATTTATCTCGCCTCGCAGAGCCCGCGCCGCGCTCAATTGCTCGAACAGTTGGGGGTGCGCTTTGAGCGCCTGCTTCCCGCCCCGGGTGAAGACGCCGAGGCGCTGGAGGTCGTGCGCGGCGCCGAAGCGCCAGCGACTTATGTCCAGCGCGTCACGGCCCTCAAACTCGATGCGGCCGTTCAACGCCTGCACGCGGGCGGCCTGCCCGTGGCACCCGTGTTGTGTTCGGACACAACCGTAGCGCTTGGTCGCTCCATCTTGGGCAAACCCGACAACGCCGCTGAGGCTGCACGCATGCTCAGCCAACTCTCGGGCAAGACCCATCGCGTGCTGACCGCTGTAGCTGTGCAGCACGGTAAAAAACGGTTTGACGCCCTGAGCGTGTCAAGCGTCACGTTTGCCCAGATGACCCCGGCACAGATACGGGCCTACGTGGCCAGTGGCGAGCCCATGGGCAAAGCGGGCGCCTATGCGGTGCAGGGTAGGGCGGCCATGTACATTGGGCGCATCAGCGGCAGTTATTCGGGCATCATGGGCTTGCCCTTGCGCGAAACGGCCTTGCTGCTGCAAAAGGCCGGTCTGACACTTGGAAAGTAAGCCTCATGCCCCAGGATATCTTGATCAACTGGTCACCCCAGGAAACCCGCGTGGCCGTTGTCGAGTACGGCGCGGTGCAGGAGTTGCACGTCGAGCGCTCACTCGAACGCGGCCTGGTGGGCAATGTGTATCTGGGCAAGGTCGTTCGTGTCCTGCCGGGTATGCAGTCAGCCTTCATTGACATCGGGCTGGAGCGCGCCGGATTTTTGCATGTAGCCGACCTGATGAGCAGCATTGCCAGCCGCCACGCCGATGCCGAATCCACCGCCAAAGGTGAAGTGCCCGTGCCGCCGCCGATCGAAAGGCAGGTCTACGAAGGCCAGGCCATCATGGTCCAGGTGCTCAAGGACCCGATCGGCACCAAGGGCGCACGCCTGACGGCGCAGGTCAGTATTGCTGGCCGGCTGCTGGTGTTCTTGCCGCAGGACAAGCACATCGGCGTGTCACAAAAAATTCCAGCCAAACAGCGCGACGAATTGCGCCAGCGCCTGCAGTCGCTCGCGGGCGAGCCAGGCGGCGGCTTTATTCTGCGCACCAACGGCGAAGACGCCAGCGACGCCGAGTTGGCCGAAGACATTGCCTACCTGCGCAAAACCTGGATGCGCATCAAGGACGGCTCCCTCAGAAAGCCGCCGGCTTCGCTGCTGCACCAAGACCTGAACCTGCTGCAGCGCGTGCTGCGTGACGTGGCCGGCGAGTCAACCCAAAGCATTCGTGTCGACTCCCGGGAGCAGTGCGGCAAACTGCAGGTTTTTGCCGCCGAGTTCATGCCGGGGATGCACGGAAAAATTCAGCACTACACCGGTGAGCGGCCGATTTTTGACCTGTTTGGCATTGACGAGGAAATCGCCAAGGCGCTCGGACGCCGGGTGGAGCTCAAATCCGGTGGCTACCTCATCATCGACCAGACAGAAGCCCTGACCACGGTCGACGTGAACACCGGCGGCTTCGTCGGCGCCCGCAATTTCGACGAAACCATTTTCAAAACCAACCTGGAAGCCGCGCAAGCCATTGCCCGGCAATTGCGCCTGCGCAACCTGGGCGGCATCGTGATCGTGGACTTCATCGACATGCTGCGCGACAACCACCGCGACGCCGTGCTGGCCGAATTCAAAAAACAACTCGCCCGCGACCGCATCAAAACCACCGTCAACGGCTTTTCAGCGCTAGGGCTTCTGGAGATGACCCGCAAGCGAACCCGCGAGTCACTGTCACACCAGCTCTGCGAGCCCTGCAGCGCCTGCGCCGGCAAAGGCGTGGTCAAAACCCCCCGTAGCGTGAGCTACGACATCCTGCGCGAAATACTGCGCGAAGCCCGCCAGTTCAACCCCCGCGAGTTTCGGGTAGTCGCCTCACCGCAAGTCATCGAGTTGTTTCTGGATGAAGAAAGCCAGCACTTGGCTGGCTTGTCGGACTTTATTGGCAAGCCTATTTCACTGCAGGCCGAGGCGGCTATGGCGCAGGAGGCTTACGATATTGTTTTGTTGTGAGTGGGTGCTATTTTAAATTCAAAAGATAGCGCCACACGCTTGAAAATCCCCCAGTTTCTTGAGAAGTTTCGCTTTCCGGATGCTTTTAATGGCTATTGTTTTTTTCTGAATCTAAAGCGCGCTACCTAGCGTGTTCATAGTGAGGTTTTTGGAATATTCGGTATCTCGTTGCCGAC
>CAIMVC010000108.1 GCA_903844825.1 uncultured Burkholderiales bacterium
GGGCACTACCGGCAGAACGCCAGTCAAGTCCTCGCCCCGGCCGGCAACGTCAGCGTCCACGCGCTCGACATCGGCATCACCGGCGGCACCAACACCGCCGAGAGCACCACCGGAATGCAGACCAAGCAAACCGGACTCACCCTTGCCATCAGCAACCCGATCATTGCCGGCCTACAGACCGCAGACAAACTCAACAGCGCCGCACGCAAGACCAAAGACGGCAGGGCGCAGGCAATGGCTATCACGGCGGCTGCGCTGACATTCGCCAACACCGCCGCCGCCGTCGCTGCGGACCCGTCGCATGCCGGTGGCGTCACAGTCAGTTTGTCGGTCGGCACAAGCCAGAGCAACGCCACCAGCACCCAACGCACCACCACAGTGGCGCCCTCGACGGTGGCCGCAGGCGGCGCGCTTGAGCTGATTGCCGAAGGTGCCGGGGACCAGTCGAGCATCCACGTCGAAGGCAGTCAGATCATTGCTGGCACCACCGTGCGCCTGCGTGCCGAAGGCGATCTGCAGCTCGAAGCCCAGGCCAATACCAGCAGCCTTGCCAGTCACAACCACAACAGCAACGCCAGCATCGGCGTCACCGCCACGTTCGGCCCCAAGCCCGGCGTAGGCGTGACCTTGGCCGGTAGCCGTGGCCACGGTCAGGCCGACGGTGACGACCTGAGCTGGACCAACACCCAAGTGGAGGCCGGCCAGAGCGTCACGCTTGAATCGCAGGGGCACACCGTATTAAGCGGCGCGGTAGTGCGTGCCGGGCAAGTCAATGCCACAGTCGGCGGCAACCTGCGGATCGAAAGTCGGCAAGACAGCAGCAACTACACAAGCCAGCAGCGCAGCGTCGGTGGCAGCCTCACCGTAGGCCCATCCCCATCGGCCAACCTGAACCTGGCCAAACAGGACGTCGAGAGCACCTACCTGAGCGTGACCGAGACGTCGGGCATCCGGGCCGGGGACGGCGGGTTTCAGGTGCAGGTAAAGGGCGAGACCGACCTCAAGGGCGGGGTCATCAGCAGCAGCGAGCAAGCGGTACAAGCGGACCGTAACCAGTTCAACACCCGCACCCTCAAGACAAGTGATCTCGTCAATCAGGCTGACTACAAGGCCAGTGCTGTTGGGATAAGCGTGGGCGCAGGCGTAAGCCAGAGCGGGGCTTTGGCGCCGGCAGGCACCAGCATTGGGGTGGGTGGCGACAGCGGCAGCGAGCACAGCGTTACTAGCGCCGGCATCAGCGGGGTAGCGGGCGATAAAACGGTGCGCACAGGGGATGCGCCGACCGGCGTGGTGAAGATATTTGATGCGGCCAGGGTTGAGCAGGATGTGGGTGCGCAGGTTTTTATTATGCAGACCTTCACCCGTGAAGCGCCACGGGCGATCGCGCGCTATGCCGATACGCAGGTCCAGGATTTATTAAAGCAGGCAGGAAGCGAGACGGATCTGGACAAGCAGGCCCTGCTCAGGAGCGAGGCGGCGCATTGGGCCGAAGGTGGCACCTATCGGGTGGCCTTGCATGCGGCAACCGGTGCGGTGGCGGGGGGACTGGAAGGGGCGTTAGGGGCAGGCACGGTTGCCGCGGCGGCGCCCTTGTTGAATGAATGGCAGCGCAGCCTGACGGCGAATCTGCAGGCAGCAGGGGTGACGGCGAGTGTGGCGCAAGCGACGGCGTCCTTGATTACCGGCACCGCAGCGGCAGGCATCGGCGCGGTGGTGAGTGGTGGCAGTGTGCCGGGCGCGGTGGCTGGGGTGAATGTGGATGCGAATAATCGGCAGCTGCATCGCGAAGAGAGCAAGTTCATCGATAAGAAATCGAAAGAACTGGCAGCTCAGACATGCAAGGCGGGCGACGCGGAATGTGCGAGCGCGGCACAACGCTACTGGAGCGATCAGCTCACCGCGGAAGCGGAAGCCACCGATGACAGCAAGCTGGCACAGCAACGCCAAGCCTATCTCAAGCAAGTGGCGGCAACCGGACAGGTGCCGGGGTTGGAAGGACAAACGAGCGGTGGCGCAGCGAAGTATCTGGACGATGCACAGATCGCACGTGATGCTCTAAGCGAAATTCGCGGCCAAAAAATTCTTGGCACTGACGGCAAGCCAATTGTTGCGGATGGATGGTTGTTGACGTATTTCGGAGGTACCCAAGAACAACGCGACGATCATAATTTGTATGCGGTACGTCCGGGACCCTACGATAACCGTGTCAGCGGCAACGGCAGCGCGAATAATATCGTGCCGCAGCAGGATGGCATGCTGCGTAGCGGGCGCGATGCGAGTCGGTTGGAGAACTTGCGTGCAACGAACGGTGTGGTGTTACCAGACTACCCAGTTGAATCGTTTGTTGTGGGCGGGGGTGTTCAAGCGGTGAAATCCGTGGTCGGTATTGCAGTAAAAAGCGCTGCCGGTGGAACCGAGAAAGTGGCTACTGAAGCCACGATCGCGAGTGGGAAGAATTCCGCTATCCAAAGCACTTCCGATACACTTTTACCAGAAGCTGATTTTACGGGGCGCGGTGTTGTGCGAGCAGACTTGGCCGATCACTTAGCTTATCCTTCAATTTCTGGGAAGCAGATCGCCGGCGGTCACGACTTGAATAAATTTAATTTGGCGTTAAGCAAGGCCGGCGGTACAGTCTTGTCTAAAGTGGAAACTGGCCCGGGTATCTATGAAATCAAGTATCAGCTACCAAATGCTAACAAGCCCTCAGTAAAAACTGTGTTCGATCCAATGCAGCACCCCAAAATGGAAAGTATGGCTAATACTGCAGCCAATCGAGCTTTGTTGGAGTACTCGCTCACAGGCAATGCTGCACCGATCATCCAAATAAATGGGATCAACTTTGATGTTCGTATTGCAGTTCGACTTGGGGAACCTCCTGCAGTAAGAACTGTTTTCCCCGTGGGGAGTGCTAAATGAAGTGGGGACATTATTATGAAGCGTATCCACAGGACCAACTTCTCTTGTGGGTTCTGCAATGCATCTTGCGCCCATACAACGTGCCACTTGATCGCTGGCTAAGAGAAATACTTGAACCTGGCGGTGGCTTGGGCGGAGATCCAGGCTGGACGATGGAACATATTTCATTGAGCGATGGCACGGACGCGTATCAGGTTTGGGCGGATCCAGACA
>CAIMVC010000109.1 GCA_903844825.1 uncultured Burkholderiales bacterium
CGCGCCGAAGGGGCGCACGATGAAGCCGGCGGCAAACGCCAACAGCGCAAAGATGAAGGCAGAGCCTTCATCCAAGCCGCTGAAGAATTGCTTAGCGATGATGGCTGCGAGTGAGCCGTACAGGTAAAAGTCATACCACTCAAAAACAGTGCCGAGGGACGAAGCGAAGATCACTTTCTTCTCTTCGGCCGACATCGGACGGGGTGCGGTTGTTGCCATATAGCAGTCTCCAATTGAATAACGGGCCTTGAAATAAGGACGTGCCCCGATTTTTCGCTGTCGCTCTGACCTTCTTCTGACGCGAAACCAACGTGGGCTGACGTTATCCGTTGAAACCCTTGGAGTTAATTTCTTAATATGAAATTAATCAACCCACCAAGGGTAAACACTGAGCCGCCTGAAGCGCGCCCCTGTCGAAAGCAGGTGCCTGCGCCCGGGTTATGCTTGAACCATGTTCACCCAATCCAGCCAACACATCGGTGCGCGACGCCAACTGCGCTGGCTGACGGCGGCCTTGCTGATGGTCTGGGCCACCGCGTCATTTGGCGTGGTCTATTGGGCGCGCGAGCTGAGCTTTGTTTGGGGCGACTGGACTTTCAGCTTCTGGATGACGGCCCAAGGCAGCGTTTTGGTTTTTTTGGTCATCACCGTGGTCTATGCCTCGGTGGCGAACCGCCTGGATGCGCCCTCGAACCAACAAGACTTCGATCTCGACTTGGAATCGGACGCTCAGCCCTGACGGCGAATGCCCACGGCAACGTTGCTTACCCCATGCCAGTCGGGGCTGTTGAACCAGTCATCCCCCAGCAAGTAGGCGCGCAACATGGGCAGCGCGTCTTGGCCCCAGAACACCCTGCCGTCCACCACCCAGCTGGGCACGCCAAACACATTCAGCGCCAGCGCCTCTTGTGTCCAGGTCTGCAATTGTTGTTTGACCGGCACTGACTGAGGGTCTTGCACCGGTGCGATCTGCACCGCCAGTGCCGCCAAACGCTCAGCATCAGCGGCATCCTGGGCACTGCACCACACATGCTGAAATATTTTTTCAGTGACAAAGCGGTTGGGCAGGCCATCGGCCTGACTGGCCACCGCCAACCGCAGCAAAGCCAAGGAATTGAAGGGGTGGGCAGCCGGCATGCGCAAGTCCACCCCTTGCTGGCGCGCCAGCCACAGCACTTGTCGGTAAGTCCAGTCCCGCTTGGCGGGAATTTCGGCAGGCCCCAATTGACCATGGTGTTTGAGCATGGCACCGAACACCACAGGCTTGTAACTCACCCGATGGCTGATGCCTTGCAGCGCTTGAGCTTGCGCCTGAAAGCCCAGCCAGGCATACGGCGAGATGAAGTCGAAATAAAAAGTGATTTCTTTCATGTCCTGCTCCTAGGGCTTAGGGATGCGTGCGGCGATCAACTGCCAGACCTGCCGTTTGCGTGCATCGTCAACGCGGGCCCATTCGCCAATCTCGCTCAAGCTGCGAAAGCAGCCCTCGCACAGCTGACTCACCGGGTTCATGGTGCAAATCGACACGCAGGGCGAAGGCACATGCGGCTGGGGGTCAGACAGCACCAGCTGCGCCAATTGAGCCAAACGCTGCAGGCGACTCATGTGGTCAGCCCGCGGGCTTGTTCAACACCGCAGTGGCGACACGCGAGTTGGACTTGCGCTGCAAAAAGTC
>CAIMVC010000110.1 GCA_903844825.1 uncultured Burkholderiales bacterium
CGGTGTCCACCAAAATGGCGCGGTCGGCGCCAATGGCCATGGCCGTACGCAAGGTCTCCTGGCACTGCGTGACGCCGCAGCTGACAGCGATGACCTCGGTGGCAACGCCTTTTTCTTTGAGGCGCGTGGCCTCTTCGATGGCGATCTCGTCAAACGGGTTCATGCTCATTTTGACGTTGGCGATGTCGACGCCAGTGCCATCGGACTTCACGCGAACCTTGACGTTGTAGTCAACCACGCGCTTGACGGGAACCAATACCTTCATGAAGGTCTCCAGAGTTGAAAAAATCAAAAGCGTGTCGCCACGCGAAAATCTTGGCGGAGGCAACCTGCCTCGGCAACCTTCAATTCTAAGCTGACCACCGCCCGTACAGGACTGACGAGTCGGCCAACTCGACGGCAGGCAGGAATCGCAGTATAAATAAAAAAGAACGACCGTCCTATTTAAGGCGGTAAAACCCTGCTGGCGACCTGCCGCCCGAGCCCGCAGCCTCAGGGGTTCTTGGTGTTGGCCCCAGCGCCAGGCGCCGACGCAGCAGCCTGCTGCGTGTGAATCACGCGCTGGGGGTAAGGAATTTCAATGCCATGCAGCTGAAAGGACTTGAGCACCGCCAGGTTCACCGCCGAGCGCAGATTTTGCTGGCCGTTCTCAGGGTCACCAATCCAGTAATTGAGCGTGAACTCCAGTCCGTCGGCGCCGAACTGCGTCAAATGCACGGCCGGCGCCGGGTCTGTAAGTACCCGCGCCTGCCCCTGTGCGGCCTCGTGCATCAAGGCCATGACGAGCTCGACGTCGCTGGCGTAGCTGACCGAGATCACCGTGGTCTGCAGCACCCGCGAGTCGGTCAGCGACAGGTTTTCGATGCGGTTGCTGATGAACATCTCGTTGGGCACGACTGATTCGCGTCCGGACAATGCCCGAACGACGGTGTAACGCGCATTGATGTTGGTGATGGCGCCTTCAAAGCCGTCGATGCGCACCTGGTCGCCAATGCGCACGCTGCGCTCGGCCAGCATGACAAAGCCGCTGACGTAACTGGCAGCAAGTTTTTGCAGACCAAAACCCACGCCAACCCCGAGCGCACCGCCAAGTACCGACAGTGCCGTCAGGTCAATGCCCACTGCCGACAGTGCCACCAGCAGACCAACACCCACCAGCAAGGCACGCACCGCGTTACTCACCGCCTTGCGCAAAGACAGATCACTGCCCGTCGCCGCCCGCAACAGGCGGCTTTCAATGGCTGCGGCAACCCACAGCGCCAAAATGAGCACGATGCCGGCGGTCACCGAGCCCTCGACCAAAGAGCGCGCCGACAGGCTCGACGTCCCGACGCGCCAGGAAATGCTTTCGAGTTCTTCGAGCACCAGCGGCAACAAGCCACTGACCCAGAGCACCATGCCCAACCAGACCAGCCAGGAAATGGTGCGCTCGAGCGCACGCACCAGCGGCGCATCGCGAAAAGCCGCCTGCAGCACCTTCACGCCCAGCCGGATCACCGCCAGCGCCACCAGCACCGGCAGCGCCACCTTGAAGACGGCCGCCGGCCAGCCCTGCCAGGCCAGCAGCGCCCGGGCCAGATAAGCTAGGCTCAACAACAGCATGGGAAACATCACACCATCGATCACTTTTCGGCCAAACAAGATCGGCAAATCGAACTCTCGACCGACGATCCGGCGCAGCAAAAACACCAGCGCCCAGGCCAGCGCAAAACACAGCGCCAGCGTCGCCAGCTCGATCAGCGCGGCGGGACGAAGCAGCGCTGCAAACCAGTCCTGCAAGCTGTCGATGCGTGCCAAGCCTGAGCCGCCTCCGCCCATGCCAAGGCCCGAGACAGACAATCCATCAAAAAACGCCATCGTCAAATTTCCAAAAAAATACAAACGTCAAGTTGAGCGCCAGGCCCGTCGCCAAGGTCGGCCACAAGGGCAGGCGGCGCCCCGGGGTCCAGGCAGGCACAGCAGGCGGCAAACTACCTCACAGATCGGCCAGCACCCGAATATGGGCTTCCACGCTGCGCGCCAGTGCGTCGAGATGGTAGCCGCCCTCAAGCGCCGAGACGATACGGCCCTGGGCGTGGCGCCTGGCCACATCCTTGATGCGCATGGTGATCCAGGCGTAGTCCTGCTCGAGCAGGCCCAACTGGCCCAGGTCGTCATCACGGTGCGCGTCAAAACCGGCGCTCACAAAAATCATCTGCGGCTTGAACGCTTCCAGCCGCGGTATCCACACACTTTCGATCAGCTCGCGCACCTCCATACCCCGGGTGTAGGCCGGCACCGGCACATTGACCATATTGGCTGCATGAGGCTTGTCCCCCGTAAAGGGGTACAGCGGATGCTGAAAAAAGCTCAGCATCAAAATGCGCTTGTCGCCGCTGACAATGTCTTCGGTGCCATTGCCGTGGTGCACATCAAAATCAACGATCGCCACCCGCTTGAGCCCGTGGCGCTCCAGCGCGTACTTGGCCGCCACCGCGATGTTGTTGAAAAAACAAAACCCCATGGCCTTGCTGCGGCAGGCGTGGTGACCTGGCGGGCGCACCGCGCAAAACGCGTTTTCCATTTCGCCAGCGATCACGGCATCGGTCGCTGCCAGGGTGGCACCGGCAGCGCGCAAGGCAGCCGCCCAGGTGAACTCGTTGATGGCGGTGTCGGGATCAATTTGCAAATGCCCGGACCCGCCCGCCTTGAACTCATCAGCGGCTTGCTGGCTCAGGCCCCGGATCGAGGCAATCAGCATTCGGTCGTGGGCCAGTTCGAGATCAGCCAGCGGCGCCTCGGGGGCTTCGCGGCGTAGCAAGGCGTCGGCCACGCCGGTCACCAGCAGGCGGTCGTCAATGGCGTCCAGGCGCGCCGGGCATTCTGGGTGCCCCTCCCCCATGTCGTGCCGTCGGCAAAGTGGATGCGAGAAATAACCAGTCCCGTGCATGGCGAAAATTTTGCGGTAAGGTCATGGCATGCGTGCCACAACAGATTTAAAAACTTTGAAAATTCAGCTTACCACGCCCGCCCACGCGGCTCGCAGCGGGCAGGCCCCGCAAGACGCTCAAGCGTGTCGGCATGCCCAGTCTGCGGCTCGGGCCTGGAACTTGGCCCGCTGCCTGGCGCTCGCCACTGGCCTGATTTTGAACCCGCTCGCCGCCCAGGCTGTTGATTCAGCCGCCGCGCCCACGCCGCCAAAGTCGAAAACCTCGCAGTTGTCCCACGCCAAGCCCCGGCATGCTGCCCACGGCAAGGCTGACAAAGCTGACAAGTCGGGAAAAGCTGGCAAAGCTGGCAAAAGCAGCTCCCGCAAGTCGGCCGCAAGCGGCGCCAAGGCATTGCAAGGGCCGCCATACGCCAGCCGCGACGAAGCCATGCGCTTTGCCGACGAACTCGCCGAGCGGCAGCAGCTCCCACGCGCCTGGGTTCGCAGCATCCTGGGCCAGGCCC
>CAIMVC010000111.1 GCA_903844825.1 uncultured Burkholderiales bacterium
CGGTCTTGGCGTAGTTGTAGAAAAAAGTCTTGAGCTTGGCCTTGGTGGCCTCAGGCAGATTCTTGCTCAGAACCAGCGGGTCCAGCGCAATCAGGGGCGAAGTCCAGACCACCTTGATATCCTTGAATTTCTGCGGCTGGCGCTCCCGAATTTTTTCCAGATTCTCGCTGTTGTTGGTAGCCACATCGACCTGCTTGTTGGCCACCGCCAGGGCGTTCGTTTCATGGTTGGCGCTGCGTACCACCTTGAACAAGGTCTTGGGGTCGACCTTGTTTTGAGCAAACACGTAAAAGCCGGGGACCAGAAACCCCGAGGTGGAGTTGGGGTCGCCATTGCCAAAACTCAGCGACTTGCCGTTCTTGAGAACGTCATCGAGGTTGTTGATGACGCTGTCCTTGTTGACGATGAGGTGCGAGTAATAACCCTGGGTGCCGTCGGCGTTGACCATCTGCGCGAACACCTCGCCGTTGGCGCGGTCCACGGCCTCCATCGCCGACTTGTTGCCCATCCAGGCGACCTGCACCTTGTTGAAGCGCATGCCTTCAATGATGCCGGCGTAGTCAGAAGCAAAGAAGGCCTTGACCTTCAGTCCGGTCTGCTGCGTCAGATCGTCGAGCAGCGGCTGCCAGTCGGCCTTGAGGTTCTGGCTGGCTTCGGTCGAGATAAAGCCAAAGTTGATCTCTTGCGCCATGGCGCCCGACAGGCTGATGCCAAGGGCCAGCGCGGCCAGGGATTTTTTGAACATGTCTGCAACTCCAGTGACGTGAGAAATGAAAGCGAAAAAACGTAGGCCGCGTCAAGCCGCCTTGGCCAGGGGCGAAGGCCAGACCAGTTGCGGCGTGTGCGCAGGTGGAACAGGAGGCGTGGCGGGCTGGCTCAGCAGCTCGCTTCCGCTCAGGAACTCATCGGCCTGCATGCCGTACAACTCGCGCAACAAGGCGGGGGTGAGCCGGGCCGAAGGGCCGTCATAGACCACCCTGCCCTGGTTCAGCGCAATGATGCGCGGGCAGTAACGAATGGCCATGTCCACCTGATGCAGGGACACCACCACCGTGCGGCCATCCTCGCGCTGAATACGCGACAAAATTTCCATGACATTGCGCGAGGATTCCGGGTCCAGCGAAGCGATCGGCTCGTCAGCCAGAACCACCCTGGCACCCTGCACCAGGGTACGTGCAATCGCTGCGCGCTGCTGCTGGCCGCCAGACAAGGTAGAGGCACGCTGCGCGTGGCAGTCCATGATGCCCACACGCTCCAGCGCCTCCAGAGCCAGCACACGCTCATGTTGATTGAACCAGCGGGCAAGACCGCGCCACCAGGGCATGCAGTGCAAACGGCCCACCAGCACATTGACCAGCACCGGCAAGCGATCCACCAGATTGAATTGCTGAAACACAAAACCCACCTGCGACCGGATCGCACGGATGTCGCCCTGAATGAGGCCATTGCGCTGCACACACTGACCATTGACCTCAATCAGGGAACCCGGGTTCGCATCGGCTTCAAGCAAGCCTGCCACCATCCGCAACAGGGTCGACTTGCCCGAGCCCGAGGCGCCGATCAGCGCGACCATTTCGCCATCACCAATGTTCAGGTTAATGTCGCGCAAGGCGTGCTTGCCGCTTGCAAAATGCTTGTCGAGTTTTTCAATACGCAATGACATGGATTGACCCCTTCAAATGTCTGGACAGGCGCAGTATGCGCAGCCCGTGTGACAAGCATTTGACAAGTGAATAAAGATTGAGATGGGTTGGCGAGGCGCTTCACAACACCCGCTGCCCCTGGCGCCAGACCGCACGAACCACGGCCTGACGTTTACCCTGCGCAAGATGCACGACACGCACTTGAATCAGGTCAGCGCGCAAGCCGGGCACGATGCGGCCCCGATCGTTCAGGCCGGTGGCCAGGGCGGGGTGATGACTCACGCTTGCCACCGCCTGGGGCAAGGTGAGAATGCCGTCAGCCACCAGACGCAGTACGGCGCTGAGCAGACTGCCTGGCACGTAGTCAGACGACAGGATGTCCAGCAGACCATGACGCGCCAGCTCGGCGGCGGCCACATTGCCCGAATGAGAGCCGCCCCGCACAACGTTCGGGCCGCCCATGACATTGAGCAAGCCCAGCCCGCGCGCGGTACGGGCAGCCAGCAAGGTGGTCGGAAACTCCGACATGCTGGCCCCCTCGGCATGGGCCTGCTCTACATGCGCCGCAGTGGTGTCGTCGTGGCTGGCCAGGGCGACGCCATGGTTGCGACAGTAATCAACAAAGTAGGCCCGGTGCGGCTCGGCATAGCGCGCCTGCAACTCCCCCGCGCGGGCCACCTGATGCTCAAACTTCTGGTCTGACCAGCCTTTTTTTCCGGTGTAATAAATACGCGCCTGCTCAATGTTTTCCCACTGGCGCTGACCGGGTGTGTGGTCCATCAACGAGATCAGGGACAGGCGGGGGTGCGCGCGAAAAGGCTCAAACAGATCAATGGTGTTCGGTGCCGGCAGTTCGCAACGCACATGAACATGGTGATCGGCTCGCAGCAGCCCTTGCCGGGTACCGACGTCGAGGGCCTCGATCACCGGACCCCAGGTGCTGCCGCGAAGACTGTCGGGATCGGCGTCGCCCACACCCAGTGCATCAAACACGGTGGTGATGCCGCCAGCGGCGACCTCGGCATCGTGCGCCAGCAATGCGGGCATTTCAGCCCACTGCACCTTGGGGCGCGGCATCAGGTGACGCTCAAAGTTGTCGGTGTGCATCTCGACAAAACCGGGCATGAGGTAATCGCCATCCAGATCCAGGCTGCCGGCGTGAGCCGCTGCGCCCTGGTCGACGCTGGCAATCAGGCCATCGACGACCGAAACGCTGCCGGTGACCACCTCGTCAGGCAGAACCAGCCGCGCATTGCTGAAAACAACCCGGCTCATGCTGCACCTTTGAACTGCGCAACGTCCAGGCGGCGGGTGGCCACCGCCGCGCCCACCTCGGCGTCGTGAAAGATGCCTACCAGCGCAGCCCCGCGAGCCGAGGCTTGCATGATGAGCTCGATCACGGTGCGGGTGTTGGCCGCGTCAAGCGAGGCGGTGGGCTCGTCGAGCAGCAGGATGGGGCGCGGCTTGATCATGTTCCGCGCGATATTGATGCGCTGCTGCTCACCCCCGGAAAACGTGGCCGGTGGCAGCTGCCACAGCCGCTCGGGAATGCGCAGGCGGGTCAACCAGGCGCTGGCCTCCTGACGCGCTGCCTGCACGGCGTGCGGCTGATCGGCCACATCTTCGATCAGCGGCTCGGCCACGACATCGAGTGCCGACACGCGGGGAATGACCCGCAAAAATTGACTGACATAGCCCACGCTGTGACGACGCATGTGCACCAGTTCGCGGGGCGACGCCCGGGTCAGATCTAGCATTCGACCATCGGCCTGGCGCATGAGAATCTGACCGGCCGTGGCGCGGTAGTTGGCATAGATGAGTTTGAGCAGCGTGCTCTTGCCCATGCCGGACGGGCCGTCAAGCACCACACACTCGCCAGCGGCGACCGTCAGGTCGACCTGACTCAGTACCTGCAGCTCGGCCCCGTGCTGGTGGTGCAGGGTGAAG
>CAIMVC010000112.1 GCA_903844825.1 uncultured Burkholderiales bacterium
AGCAGTCCCAGCCAATTGCGAGCTGTAGTTGAATTGATTTGAATACATCAAATTAATCATTTTTCATGAGCATTTGAGCAAAGGATTATGAGCAGGTTAAAGAAATAAAACCTATTTAAAATCAATAGATTACAAGTGATCTACAGAGGTGTGGAAGCAAGTGTGGAAGCGAAATTCATCCTAATCAGAAATTTGGCGTTAATGAGAGGACACAATACTTCAACTGGTTAATTTGGTACCAGACTATTCTTCGCGTGCTCACCGTAAATGAGACGCTGGCTTAAACAATATTTAAAGCCCTGCCTGCCGGTACAGGTCACTAGACCGGGTAAGGTGATCGGACATGGCTTGAGCCGCTTCTTCGGCGTGACCTTGTGCTATGGCGTCGATAATGCGTTGATGCTCGGCCAGTGTGAGCGACTCAGCACCGGGCGCGCGGACGATGGTGTGGTAATACTCGCTGGCCCAGCCAAACAAGGCTTCGACAATAGCTGGGAATATCGGGTTACCGCTGATTCGGGCAATTTCTCGGTGAAACTCCATGTCTCGCTTGAGGAACTGATCAAGAGTGGTGAGTGAAGCCTGATGTGCTGCCAAACGTTCACGTAAACGTTGTACGTCTTCAGGCGTGGCTTTTTCTGCCGCTTGGCGGACCATGCCGACCTCAAGGAACAATCGCGCGTCCTTGAGGTGGTCTAATGTTTTTGGCTGCATGCGCAGAAGATGCCGAGCACCTTCCGCAATCTGTTTGATTAAAAGGTGCGCGGTGGGAACGACCACCTTGGCCCTCTCTCCATGAGAAATTTCAACAATGCCCGAACGAGCCAACTCTTGCAATGCTTCGCGAACGGCCACTCGGCCAACGCCATAAAACTCCATAAGCTCTCGCTCTGAAGGTAAATGTTCTCCAGGTGCGATCTCACCGGACGTGATCCGCACCATCAGACGATCAAGCACTTCCTGATATAGTTTTCTGCGCTCTATGTGCTCTGTCATTTGAAGACTCCTTAACCGACACTTCCTGCACGAACATCGCCGTAAAAAGACGGAGCACCAAGTTGTCCGCCTTTCAGTGCCATTTCCAGACCGTCGCGGTGTGGATTATCAGACCAAACCCGACACAAAGGCGCGCCAGGGGCCATGCCCGCGGCCACCGTGAAAGCTTTCACGCCTAGGTGACTCGCCACTGCGCCCGAACTGTCCCCGCCTGCCACAACAATGCGGCGCAAAGTTGATCGATCAAGTAATCGGCGCATGACCTCGGCGAGCGCCAAGCCAATGCGTTCACTCGCTTGCGCTTTGTCGCAACTCGCCCGTTGCAGAAACGCTTCAAAGCCGAGTACCGCCGGATCATCAGGTCCGCGCGCGGAGTAAATCAAAGGTGAAACTTTGCGAGCGACCGCATTGATGGCCAATTCAACTAGGCGTTCGATTTCCTGTTCGACCAACAGTGGGTCAAGACATTTCGTTACATCAAGTCGCTCGGCCATAAAACCATGCTGTTCGGCCCAGTCAATCTGCACTGCACTCATGGGAGAACAACTGCCACTGACAACACCAATACATTCCTGGGGTTTCGCTTGTGGCAAAGAGGGCTGCGCCGCCAGCCAGCCACAGCTGCGCCAATACTCGGTCAAGGCATATTGCAAACCGGACGAAGAAGCAGTGAACACCCCCTCACCGCGCTGCTGCCAAACTAGTCGCCCGGCCTCGCGTTGCGAAAGCGTGTCGGCCACGTCAAGCATGACAACCGGTTGATCATCACCCTGCAAGCCTTGCAACACAGAATCAGCCTGTCCTTGCGTCATATGCGAGAGGTTGATCAACCCAATCCGACGAGCTGTTTGCTGCCCCAGATGCACGCGCAAATCACTCTCGTGCATAGGCGTAACGGGGTGTCGCGACATGGTCGGGTGGCGATCAATGCGCCAAACATCTCCTTGCGCGGCTGCAAACAAATGGCCAAAAACTTGGTAACGCTGTAGGCGCGGTGCACCTACAACCATGGGTGACCAGCGGGCACGAGTGTGCTGCACCCCCAGATCAATCGCCTGCCCGATAGAGCCCACCTCAGAGGAGGAATCAAAAGTTGAGCACACCTTGTACTGAACGATGGGTGCACCTAAAGAAGAAAGGCGCTCAAACACCTCTGGCAGGTTTGCGCGCATCCAGGCCGGATTCTTACCACGCGACTGCCCGGCCACACCCACGCAGCGCACCCCAGGGAATCGCGCTAGGTCTTCCGGTCGCGGCGGCTGTAAAAAAAGCACAGTATTCACACCAGCAGCCGTGAAGGCTTCCAACACATCGGTAGAGCCTGTGAAATCGTCGCCAAAATAGGTCAGCCAAAGTCCCTTATCAGGCAAGTGGTCATGCGCAGGGTTGCTCAAGGCGTTCACCAGAAATGGAGTGCACTTTGGAGTGCGGGCCGAGAGGATGCATATGCCTGCAGGTCGACACCAGCTTGAGCAGCATCCCAGGCCTCGCGCAATGCCCTGACTCCT
Source organism: uncultured Burkholderiales bacterium (assembly GCA_903844825.1). GTDB lineage: Bacteria > Pseudomonadota > Gammaproteobacteria > Burkholderiales > Burkholderiaceae_C > Polaromonas. The sequence continues at coordinate 2,505 of CAIMVC010000112.1, forward strand.
GCGGACACCCCCTGCGGATGGCCGAAAATGCCGCCACCTGCTGTGCATATTAGGTCGGCATTACCCAACGCCTTGAAAGTGTCATGCGCCTGCAATCCAGTTTGGGCCGAGCTGAACACAGGCACTGCCGCCATTGGTAGGCCCTTGAACAGCGGCTGAGTCACCGAGCGTGCAGCCGCTATCACCGTCTCATCGTCATCACTGAATTTATTGCGCAAGCCATTGACATGCAGATGGTCCACACCCGCCAGCCGCCAAAAGGCTTGCCAAGCTGCGAAATCCCAACCCAGCGCAGGACTACGGCTTAGGTAACCCCAGCCAGCCCGATGAGCATGGATGGGCAAACTACTGTGTCTTCGCAAGGCGGTTATGCCGACTAGTCCTACCGAATTGACACAGGCCATCACGCATGTCCCACCGTGGTTTACGACCCAATCGTGGCGTCTTTTCATCTGATCTAGCTCACCCGTGATGTTGAATGCCACCATTGTTTTCCGGCCGGTTCGCTGTGCAGCTTCGTTGACCACCTGCATAACAGCTGTTACACGCTCATTGAACGGACACCGCGGGCCATCAGACTGCAGCTCATCGTCCTTGATGAAGTCGATGCCGCCATCTACCAACATCTTCACCTGTTCAGCGGTTTGCTGCGGATTCAAACCTACGCTAGGCTTGATGATGGTACCTATCAGTGGCCCCTGCTCAACACCGCTCAACCGACGTGTGCCATCCATGCCAAAAGCTGGGCCAGGGTAGACCTTGGCAAAGGCATCAGGAATTTGTAGCTCTAGAAGCCGCAAACCAGAGACTTGCCGAAGCTCGAATAGATTGCCCGCCACGGTAGCCATCAAGGTGGGCAGACAAGTTCCTAAATTCTCCAGTGGCCAGGACAGCGTCAGAAGACAGCGCGTATAAAGTTTAGAAACCATACCACCAGGGAGGCTTGGGGTATTGACAACGTCCAGAATCTGCAGCGCCTCCACTCGCGCACCAGATCGCTCCTTAAGTTCCGGGGTTTCAGCGGCCAGCTTCAAGAACGTCCCACTCGACTGTTCACCTGCGATAATTTCTGCCGCCCGCATTGGATCGTCACCGGTCTCCAGCCAATATTTAGCCACAATTCTTTGCGTCATTACCTACCCTTTATTTGAAGCCCATCGCATGTGGCAGCGAGTTCGACAATGCAGGCACAAAGGTCAGAAGCAGCAGAACCACACCATGCGCCAACAGAAAGGGCTTGAGCTCTCGTGTCAGCTCAGTCAGCGGCACTTTGGAGACGTTGGATGTGACAAACAGCAGCCCACCCACCGGAGGCGTGATCATTCCCAACGTCAGGTTGTAGATCACCACCATCGCAAAGTGAATCGGGTCGATGCCCAGCTTAGCCGCTACAGGTGCCAGAATAGGCACTAGCACCATCACGCCAGGCAGAGGCTCGATGAAGATGCCAAAAATTAGCAAGAACACGTTGATCATGATCAGGAAGGTCCACGCATTCAGGTCCATGCTGGAGATCCAGGCGGCAATAGCTTGAGGCATGCCTTCGATGGTCAAGATCCAGGCAAAGGACGCAGACATACCAATGATCAGTAAAACCGAGGCCGTTAGCAGAGCCGAGCGCGACAAGATGTCAGGCAATGCCTTCCATTCGAGGGTTCTGTAGATAAACTTGCCGCAAATAAGCGCATAGAAAACTGCCACTACAGATGCCTCGGTGGGCGTGAACCAGCCTGCACGCATACCACCCAGAATTAACACAGGTAGCAAAATGGCAGGCAAGGCCTTCCAGGTGGTGCGCAGAATTTCTGCTGCCGAGGGCAACTGGCCGTCACCCTTGTAATTGCGCTGTTTGGAGATGTAATAGTTCACTAAGCACATAGCCGCGGCAATTAGCACTCCAGGCACCAAGCCTGCAATGAACAGTGCACCCACCGAGACGTTATCGTCGGCGAGAGCATAAATGATCATGATTATCGAGGGCGGGATGATCGGTCCCACTATGGCCGTAGATGCCGTAAGTGCAGCGGCGTAAGGGCGACCATAACCAGCTTTGTCCATCATACGGATCAGCATGGAGCCAGGACCCGCCGCGTCTGCCAGGGCCGAGCCGGAG
>CAIMVC010000113.1 GCA_903844825.1 uncultured Burkholderiales bacterium
CGCCTGACCGGCACGCGCGCGATTTTTCAGCGCCAGATCAACACCGCCGTCAAGCGCGCTCGCTTCCTCGCGATGTTGCCGTACAGCGACCAGCACCGCACCCTGTAAGGAGCCGACCATGCAAATTATTCTGCTCGACAAAGTCGTCAACCTCGGCAATCTTGGCGAAGTCGTCAAAGTCAAAGACGGTTACGCACGCAATTTCCTGATCCCCTCGGGCCGCGCTCGCCGCGCTACCGCTGTGGCCATCAAGGAGTTTGAAGCCAAGCGCGCCGAACTCGAAAAAGTTGCCGCCGCTAAATTGGCCGAATCGCAAGCCATGGGCGCAAAGCTCGGCGGCACCGTCGCTAAGCTGACGCAAAAAGCCGGTGTCGACGGTCGCCTGTTTGGCTCCGTGACCAATGCGGATATCGCCATCGAATTGAGCAAGCAGGGCTTTCCTGTGGTGAAAGCCCAGGTTCGCATGCCCAACGGTCCGATCAAGATCGTGGGCGACCATGCCGTGAGCGTTGCGCTTCACACCGACGTCACGGTAGAGATCACCGTGACTGTCTACGGCGAAACCGCTTAAAGTTTGCCAAGGCCTTTCAGGCCTCTTGTTTTTCTAAGGCCTTCACGGCCTTTGAATCCCGTGAAAAAAGCCGCTCTTTGAGCGGTTTTTTTTATCGGCTTCCCCTTTGTCGCCAAAAAGCCGGGGCCTGAACTGAAAGGCAAAAAGGCAAAAGTCAGCGCGCCATCGCTACATTCGCCAGCCTGGCTGGCAGTAGCATGTCAGAGTTCCCCGGCCGCCGGCAGAAAGCCTCGCAGTGTGGTGACGCTCTTGGCCCGAAGGGCTGCGCGCACTGTGGCCAGCGCGCAGGCCTGGGCCGCCATGGCGGTGAGCAGCAGCAGGTCAGGCGGGCCCGACTCGGTGCCTGTGGCCATGGCAAAGAGGGTGTCTCCATCGAGCGTGGTGTGGGCGGGCCGCACGGCTCGGGCCAGGCCGTCGTGTGCGCTCATGGCCAGTCGTTGGGCTTGAGCCTTGTTCAGGCGGGCATTGGTGGCGATCACGCCGATGGTGGTGTTGGTCCCCGGCATTGGGCGGTCCATGGCCTGCCCCGCGAGCAAAGCCGACTGGGTGTTGAGCAGGGCCTTGCCATCGGTCGTTCGTGCGCCTGCAATCACCTCGCCTGTTTCGGGGTTGATCACATCGCCAATGGCGTTGCAGGCAATCAGGGCGCTCACGGTCCAGGGTCCGACCCTGAGACTTGCCTGCCCGATGCCGGCCTTCATGCTGCGGTGCAGACCAAAGAGTTTACCGACCGCCGCACCCGCACCGGCACCCACATTGCCTTCCTGCTGGTCTTGCGCGCTGGCGCTCAGACAGGCGGCATAACCCGCATCGGCGTCGGGCCTGACTTGCGCATCGTCGCCTTCCCGCACCATGGGCAAGTCAAACAGCACGGCCGCTGGAACAATCGGCACCTTGCCGTAGCCGGTGGACAGGCCTATGCCCTGCTCGTCAAGCCAGCGCATCACGCCTGACGCGCTGTCCAGGCCAAAAGCGCTGCCACCGGACAAGACGATGGCATGCACCTGATCGACCAGGTTGCACGGCGCCAGCAGGTCGGTTTCGCGCGTGCCGGGGGCGGCGCCCCTGACATCGACCCCAGCCACAGCCCCTTGGGGCGCGAGGATCACCGTGCAGCCGGTGAGCCGGCGTGCGTGCGTAAAATGGCCGACCAACAGGCCAGAGACGTCCGTTAAATAGCCGGCATTTGCTTTGGTCATTGTTTCTGAGCCCTTGTTTGCTTGCGTCACCATCATAGGGTAGCCCATGGGCCTGTTTCTCCTGAAGCGATTGATCGGCTTTGCCCTGACGCTGGCGATTGCTTCGGTCGTGGTGTTTGCCGCGCTGGAGTTATTGCCGGGCAATGCGGCCGAGGTTATTTTGGGCGACACGGCCACGCCGGAATCGCTGGCAGCACTGGAGCAAAAGCTGGGGCTGAACCGCCCCGCGCCGGCGCGCTACCTCAGCTGGGTGGGTGGTTTGCTGCACGGGCAGACCGGCCTGAGTATTTCCTATGACACGCCAACGGCCGATCTGATTGCCGAGCGGCTGGCGGTAAGCTTGCCCCTGGCGGTGATGGCGATGCTGCTGACGGTGGTGGTTGCGCTGGCGCTGGGTGTTTATGCTGCGGCGCGCCACAACCGTCCCGGCGACGTGAGTGTCATGGCACTGAGCCAGTTGGGCCTGGCGGTTCCCAATTTCTGGCTGGCGATTGTGCTGATCCTGTTGTTTTCCGTGCAGTTGCAGTGGTTCAGCGCGGGTGGTTTCCCTGGCTGGCGCGAGGACGATGGCGGTGGCATTGTTGAGGGGCTCAAGGCCCTGCTGCTGCCGGCCCTGGCGCTGTCAGCTGTTCAGGCCGCCATTTTGGCGCGTGTTACACGATCGTCGGTGCTGGAGGTCCTGGGCGAAGATTTTGTGCGAACCGCCCGCGCCAAAGGCTTGTCGCGGCGGGCGGTCCTCTGGAAGCATGTCTTGCGCAACGCGATGATCCCGGTGATGACGGTGATGGGCCTGCAGTTTGGCAACCTGGTCACCGGGGCCATCGTGGTCGAGAATGTTTTTGTGCTGCCCGGCATTGGACGGCTGGTCTTCCAGGCCATTGCCAACCGCGACTTGATTTTGGTGCGTGACGTGGTCTTGCTGCTGGCCGCCAGTGTGATCGTGATCAACCTGGTGATTGATGTGTTGTACGCGCTGATCGATCCGCGCTTGAGGAGCGGTCATGGCTGATTTTTTACGACGCGCCCGTCGTCATGCCAGCTTTGTGCTGGGCGGCGTGCTGGTCGCTGTGTTGCTGCTGTGCGCCGTCGGGTCTTTGTTCTGGACGCCCTGGCCGCCGGCAGACATCGATATTCCCAACAAACTGGCCGGCGCCAGCGCGGCGCACTGGTTTGGCACCGACAGCCTAGGCCGCGATATTGCCGCGCAGCTGTGGGTGGGCAGCCAAAACTCGATCGTGGTCGGTTTTGTGGCGGTGGGCATCGGTCTGGTGTTTGGCGTGGGGCTGGGCCTGCTGGCCGCAGCCCGGCGTGGCTGGGTCGACGAAGCCGTCATGCGATGGGCTGACTTTGCCTTTGCCTTTCCGGCCCTGCTGTCGGCCATCATGCTGACGGCCATTTACGGTCCGGGCTTGCTGATCAGCATTGTGGCCATCGGGATCTTCAATATTCCCGTGTTTGCCCGCATCACCCGGGGCGCGGCCAACGCCGTGTGGTCGCGCGAATTCGTCACGGCGGCCCGGGCTTGCGGCAAGGGGGCCTGGCGCATCACCTTTGACCATGTGCTGCCCAATATCGCCAGCGTGCTGATCGTGCAGGCCACCACCCAGTTTGCGATTGCTATTTTGGCTGAGGCCGCTTTGTCTTATCTGGGGCTGGGGACGCAAGCGCCGCAACCGAGTTGGGGACGTATGCTGAACGAAGCCCAGGCGCAGATGTTTCAGGCGCCCTGGCTGGCGCTTTATCCCGGCGTGGCGATCGCCTTGTCGGTTCTGGGTCTGAATTTGATGGGTGACGGCCTGCGTGACTTGCTGGACCCGCGGCTGGCCAGGAGCCGTTAGCCATGAATGCGCCCCAGACGGAATCCATGTTGCTGCAGGTTCGCGACCTGCGGGTGACGCTGCCCACGCCGCGCGGTCCGGCGCAAGCCCTGCGGGGCGTCAGCTTTGACCTCGCCCGCGGCCAGACGATGGGCTTGATCGGTGAGAGTGGCTGCGGTAAATCGCTCACGGCCATGGCCATCATGGGCTTATTGCCCGAAACCGCGCGGGTGCAGGGGTCGATCCGATTGGCTGGCGAGGAGCTCGTTGGCAGCAACCAGACCAGTTTGGCACGCTTGCGCGGCTCGCGCATGGCGATGATTTTTCAGGAGCCGATGACGGCGCTCAACCCGCTGCACCCCGTCTGGCGCCAGATCGCCGAGCCTTTGCGCCTGCACCAGGACCTAAGCGCAAGCCGGGCCAGGCAAAAGGCGCTGGCGCTTCTGGAGCGGGTGCAATTGCCTCGTGCGCGTGAGCGGCTGGATGCCTATCCGCACCAGCTCTCGGGTGGTCAGCGTCAGCGGGTGATGATTGCGATGGCCCTGGCTTGCGGGCCCGACTTGCTCATTGCCGATGAGCCGACCACGGCGCTGGACGTGACGATTCAAAAAGAGGTGCTGACCCTGATTGCGCAACTCGTGCGCGAAGACGCCATGAGTTTGCTCTTTATCTCGCACGACCTGGCGCTGCTGCGCGACCAGATGGATCGGGTCATGGTGATGTACGGCGGGCAGGTGGTCGAGAGCGCCAGCACGGCGGCACTTTTCGACAAGCGCGCCCATCCCTACACCCGAGGCCTGTTTGCGGCCCGGCCGCGGCTGGGCCTGGCGCGTGGCACGCGGCTGCAAACCATTCCTGGCCGCGTACCTGAACTGTCTGATCTGCCCGAAGGCTGCGCCTTTGCCGAGCGTTGCCCGCAGGCCGTCGGCGATTGCGAGCGGCGTCAGCCCGAGTTGCTGCCATTGGCCACTGTGCCGGTCCGGCCGGGCCTTGCGAATGCAGCAAACCTGGCAAACCTGGCAAGAGTGGCAAGCGAGGCGAACCCAGCCAACGTAGTTGAGGGGCACTGGGTTCGCTGCCCCCGCTGGGACTTGCCCGGGGCTGTGCCAGACTTGGACCGCCTTGCGGCCTCGTCGTTCGGTGGGGCCAAGTCATTGCCAACGAGGATCCCCGCGTTGGCTGCCACTGCGCGGCCTAACGCTTCGGGCGGGCAGCAGCAGTGGGCGGATTCAGACGCCGCCACCTTGCTCGAGCTGCGGCATATCAGCCAGTCCTACCTGCTGCCGCGTGAAAAATTGTTTCGCCGTCCCGGAGCATTGCAGGCGCTGCGGGACGTGAGTTTGACGCTGCAAGCCGGTAAAAGCCTGGGCATTGTGGGCGAATCGGGCTCCGGAAAGTCGACCCTGGCCCGGTTGGTGATGGCGCTTGAAAAACCGACAGCAGGGCAGGTCTTTTTTCGCGGTCAGGATCTCGCAGCCTTGTCTCCCTCCGAGTTGCGGGCTGCAAGGTGCGGCTTTCAGATGGTGTTTCAGGACCCTTATGGCTCGCTCGACCCCCGGCAGACGGTCGGGCGCATTGTCACGGAGCCGCTGCAGGCAGACCCGGGGGTGACTCTCAAAGAGCGACTGCGCCGCGCAGAAGATGCCATGACCGAAGTGGGCCTGCGGCCGGCCGACCTGGGCAAGTACCCGCATGAGTTTTCCGGCGGTCAGCGTCAGCGCATTGCGATTGCGCGTGCCTTGATCACCCGGCCGGCCCTGATCGTGGCCGACGAGCCGGTCAGTGCGCTCGATGTGTCGGTGCAGGCGCAGGTGCTCAACCTGATGCAGGACCTGCAGGATCGCTTGGGCCTGAGTTATTTGTTCATCAGCCACGACCTGGCAGTGGTCAACCTGATCGCCGACGAGGTGCTGGTTTTGCAAAGCGGCTGCGTGGTGGAGCAGGGTGCGACGCAGGCCCTTTTTGACAATCCGAAGCACCCCTATACTCGCCAACTGCTGGCTGCGATTCCCGGCGTCGGCCGCCTTTGAACCCTGACCGGCTCTCTTTACCCTTGCACTTTTGTTAGGACGCTGTATGCAACTCGATCGTCGACTCTTGACCGGCAGCCTGGCTGCGACACTGATTTGGGCGCTGGCCTCCACGCTCGCCGTCAGCAGCACGGCGCTGGCGCAGGCACGCAAAAACACCGCCGTGATCGGCATGATTCTGGAGCCGCCCGCGCTAGACCCCACCACGGCGCCAGCAGTGGCCATTGGCGAGATCGTTCACTACAACGTCCTCGAAGGGCTGACCAAGATCAATGTTGACGGCTCGGTGACGCCCTTGCTGGCCGAGAGCTGGTCGATGGATCCGGACGGCAAGCTCTTTAAGTTCAACTTGCGCAAAGGTGTGAAATTTCACGACGGCAGTGTCTTTGACTCTGCCGCTGTCAAGTTCAGCTTTGAGCGCGCCAAGGACGAGAAAAGCACCAACAAGGCCAAAAAATCGGTCTTTGACAACATCTCGCGGATCGACACACCCGACGCCAACACGGTCATTTTGGTGTTGAACAACCCCGACGGTAACTTCCTGTTTCGCATGGGTGAGAACACCGCCGTGATCCTGCATCCGAACAGCGCCAGCACGACGGCCAGCAAGCCAATCGGCACCGGCCCTTTCAAGTTCGAGAGTTGGGCCAAGGGCTCCGCCGTGACTTTGAGCAAGTGGGACGGCTTTCGCAACCCGGCCGCGATCAAACTCAACAAGGTGACTTTTCGCTTCATCAATGACTCTGCCGCCCAGGTAGCCGCCTTGCTCGCCGGTGATATCGACGGCATGCCGCGCTTTGGCGCCTTCCAGAGCCTCAAGCAGTTTCGCTCGGACAACCGTTTCTCGGTTGAAGTCGGTAGCACTGCCGGCAAGGGCATCATGACTATCAACAACCGGAAAAAACCGTTTGACGATGTTCGCGTGCGCCGTGCGCTGATGCATGCGATTGACCGCAAAGCCTTTATCGACGGTGTGCTCGAAGGCCTGGCCAAGCCGATCGGCAGCCACATGGCGCCCACTGACGCGGGTTACGTGGACCTCACGGGTCAGTACGCCTATGACCCTGAAAAAGCCAAGGCCCTGCTCAAGGAAGCCGGCGTTGTCACGCCATTGAACGTCACGCTGACCCTGCCTCCGCCGCCCTATGCGCGCAAGGGTGGCGAAGTGGTGGCTGCACAGCTGGCCAAAGTGGGCATCATCGCCAAGCTCGAAAACGTGGAGTGGGCGCAGTGGTTGGGTGGTACCTTCAAGGGTAACTTTGACCTGACGATCATCAACCACGCCGAGCCGCTGGACTACATGGTCTACGCCGACAAGAACTATTACTTCGGCTACGACAGCAAGGCCTTCCAGGATCTGGCGGCAAAGCACGCTGCCAGCACGAATGCCAAGGAGCGGACCAAATTGTTCGGCGACATGCAACGCCAGATCACCAACGATGCAGTCAATGCCTTCATCTTCAACCCGGCCCAGGTGGCAGTGGGCAAGAAAGGTCTCAAAGGCATGTGGGCCAGCTCGCCTATTTTTGCCAACGACATGTCGGCTGTGTCCTGGCAGTAAAGCGCCTTTAATTGCGGTCTGACAGCGATCTGAAAGCGATCTAACAGGGGGCGAAAGCCCCCTGTTTGCGTTGAAAGTCAGCGTTTCGCCGGTCTGGCCTTTATCCCGTGTTGTCCCCTGTATTTGCACGTCACATCCACTGCTTATGCACAGGCTTGTCCACCGGGCACCTCTGCGCCGGCGTTAGGATCGGTGTTCTTCAGGAACCTCATGCCAGCTCAACTCTCAACTTTCGACGAACCCGGCTACAGCCCCGACCGGCAAATCGCCCAACTGCGTATTCCCCCTCATTCCATCGAAGGCGAGTCGAGCGTGCTTGGCGGCCTGTTGCTCGATAACAGCGCCTGGGACCGGGTCGGTGACTTGCTGGTCGATGAAGACTTTTACCGCCATGAGCACAAGCTCATTTATGCCTCGGTGGGCGCCCTCATCAACGCCAGTAAACCGGCCGATGTGATTACCGTCTTTGAGCACCTGCAAAGCCTGGGCAAGGCCGACGACGTGGGCGGGCTCGGGTATCTGAACTCACTGGCAACCTACGTGCCCAGCGCCGCCAATGTGCGGCGCTACGCCGAGATCGTTCGCGAGCGGTCGATTTTGCGCAAGCTGGTCAGAGCCAGCGATGAAATCGCCACCAACGCCTTCAACCCGCAAGGTCGGGAGGTGGCTGCGATTTTGGACGAGGCAGAACAAAAAATCTTCAAGATCGGCGAGCAGGGTTCGCGCACCAAGCAGGGTTTTCACAGCATGGACACCCTGGTGGTCGAACTGCTGGACCGCGTCACGGAAATGTCTGAAAACCCGAACGACATCACCGGTGTGCCCACGGGTTTTTATGATCTGGACCGGCAAACCTCGGGCTTTCAGGCCGGTGACCTGATCATTCTGGCGGCGCGACCCTCCATGGGCAAGACCGCGCTGGCGATCAATATCGCTGAACACGTGGCGCTGCACGAGGGCCTGCCCGTGGCTGTTTTCTCCATGGAAATGGGCGCATCGCAACTGGCCGTGCGTATCGTGGGCTCGATCGGCCGCATTGACCAGGGCCACCTGCGCACCGGCAAGCTGACTGACGAGGAGTGGCCGCGCCTGACCGAGGCCATTGAAAAGCTGCGCAATATCTCCCTGCACATTGACGAGACGCCGGGTTTGACCGTCAGCGAATTGCGCGCCAATGCCCGGCGCCTGGCCCGCCAGTGCGGCAAGCTCGGTCTGATCGTGATCGACTACCTGCAGCTCATGAGCGTGTCGAGCAGCATGAGTGACGAAAACCGCGCCACCGCCGTGGGTGAAATTTCGCGAGGTCTTAAGATGCTGGCCAAAGAGCTTCAGTGCCCCGTGATTGCGCTGTCGCAGCTCAGCCGTGGCGTCGAGTCGCGCCCTGACAAGCGGCCCATGATGAGCGACCTGCGGGAGTCCGGCGCGATCGAGCAGGATGCCGACGTCATCATGTTCATTTACCGCGACGAGTACTACACCAAGGAAGCCTGCAAGGAGCCGGGTGTGGCTGAAGTCATCATCAGCAAGCAGCGAAACGGCCCGACCGGCACCGTCAAGCTGGCCTTTATCAACCGCATCACCAAGTTCGAAAGTCTGGCAGGCGGCTCTGGCGGCTATGGCTGAGGTCGCTGTAGCGCTGGCCCCTTGGGGTATGCTTTGTCGCCATGAAGCTGTATAACTACTTTCGATCTTCCGCTTCTTTCCGGGTCCGGATTGCCCTGCACATCAAGGGTCTGCCTTTTGATTACATTCCGGTGAACCTGGTGAGCGGCGAGCACAAAAAACCGCCTTTTGCCGGCCTGGCTGCCGACAGGCTGGTGCCCCTGCTGGAGACCGACGGCCAGTACCTGTCGCAGTCCATGGCAATCATCGAGTACCTGGACGAAACCCACCCCGAGCCGGCGCTGCTGCCCCCCGATGCCCTGGGCCGGGCCCGGGTGCGGGCCCTGGCGCAGTCGGTGGCCTGCGAAATTCATCCGCTGAACAACCTGCGCGTGCTCAAGTACCTCGTGCGCGAACTCAAGGTAGACGAAGACGCCAAGAATCGCTGGTACCGCCACTGGTGCCTTGAGGGCCTGCACGCCTTCGAGCGACAACTCGCCGGGCTGAGCGCCAGCACTTATTGCTACGGGGACACGCCAACGCTGGCCGACTGTTGCCTGGTGCCACAAATTTTCAATGCCCGGCGCTTTGACGTGAGCTTCGAGGGCTTGCCCCGCACCATGGCCGCCTTTGACGCCTGCATGGACCTGCCGGCTTTTCAACAGGCCGACCCGGCCTTGTGCCCCGACAGCGAGTAAAGCGCGCTCAATGACGGAGCCCGACTGGATTGCCCCCGACTGGCCGGCACCTGCCTGGGTGCGCAGTGTGTTCACGACGCAAGCCGGCGGGTTCTCTACGGGTCTTTTTGCCAGCATGAACCTGGGCGACCACGTCGGTGATGTGCCGGCCGCAGTGGCGCTCAACCGTGCCCGTCTGCAGCAGTCCTTGCAGGCCCGTGCCGTTTTCTTGAAACAGGTGCATGGCCACCAAGTGCTCGAGGTGCAGCCCGGCATGCCGGACGCTGGCGTCGCCGACGCCAGCGTCAGTGCGCATGCTGGCCTGGCCTGCACGGTGCTGGTCGCCGACTGCCTGCCGGTCTTGCTGGCGCATCAGCACAGGCCCGTTGTCGCCGCAGCGCACGCCGGCTGGCGAGGCTTGGCGGGTGCCGCGGGAGTCGCCGCAACGGTCGCCGGAACCGGGGTGCTCGAAGCCACGTTCGAGAAGTTTTGCCAGCTTGCCGGACAGTTGCCACCTGCCGCCGCCCCTCAGACGCTGGCCTGGCTGGGGCCCTGTATCGGGCCGTCGGCGTTTGAGGTGGGGCCGGAGGTCAGGGCGGCTTTTGTGCAACACCACGCCGGTGCTACGTCGCTCTTCAAGCCGGGCGCCTGCGGCAAGTACTGGGCCGATTTGCCGGGCCTGGCTCGCCTGCGCCTCGGCGCCCTCGGCATCTCGCAAATCTACGGCAACGACTCTGGCTCCAACTGGTGCACGGTGATGAATCCCTCAAGATTTTTCTCGCACCGCCGCACCAGCGCTTTGGCTGGGGCCGTCGCTGGCGACACTGGCGGGCGCATGGGCGCCTGCGTCTGGCTGGTCTAGCGCCGTGCTCTGAGTTTCCGCCTGGCCGGCTTTTTCCCTGGCCTTGAGGGCGCGGCGACGCCCGGGACTTTGCATCACGTAAACCACAATGCCCAGGGGCAAGACTCCGTAGAGCAGGAACGTCATGATGGCGCCGAGCAAGCTGCCCGTGGTGTTGGTGGCTTCCGCCACGCTCATCATGAGAACCACATAAACCCAGGCAATGACGATCAGATACATAAAAGTTGGCGTTTAGTCAGCAAATTGAAACCTTGCCCGTCCATAGTGCTGGAAATTTCGCCACGGTTGGTGACATGCAGGCCGGCGCAAGCCCATAAAATCGAGATATCCAGGAGACGAGAATGAATTTTGACGCGAATTGGCCTGAGCTTGCTCAGCAATTTCAAAAGACCGTGAACGACAGCATGCAACAAGTCATGTCGGCCTTTTCACCCGGTGCCGTCCCGCCGGTGGCCCCTGGCCTTTTGATGCAGGCCTTGCCCAAGCCACCCGAGTCGCTGGGGGCGCTCCAATTCGATCCCGCCAAGCTGCTGCAAGCCCAGCAAACTTACCTCAAGGAAGCCAGTGCGCTCTGGAACCAGGGCCTGACGTCGGACGCCACTCAAGCCAAGGCTGTCAGCGACAGGCGATTTGCCTCCGAGGCCTGGAGCAGCAATCCGCTGGCGCACTTCGCTGCATCGGCTTACATGCTCAACGCCCATGCCTTGATGGGCATGGCCGATGCGGTCGATGGCGACGCCAAGACCCGGGCCCGGGTCAGGTTCGCGGTCGAGCAGTGGCTCGCGGCTGCGGCGCCCAGCAACTTTTTGGCGCTCAATGCCGAAGCCCAGAAAAAAGCACTGGAGACTCAGGGACAGAGCCTGGCCAAGGGCTTGCAAAACCTGGTGCACGACATGCGCCAGGGCCACGTGTCGATGACCGATGAGAGCGTCTTCGAGGTGGGCAAGAACGTCGCCACCACCGAGGGTGCGGTGGTCTTTGAAAACGAGTTTTTCCAGCTGATTGAATACAAGCCTCTGACCGACAAGGTCTATGAAAAGCCGTTCCTGCTGGTACCGCCGTGCATCAACAAGTTCTATATTCTCGATTTGCAGCCCGAGAACTCTCTGATTCGCTATGCCGTGTCGCAAGGGCACCGCACCTTCGTGGTCAGCTGGCGCAACCCCGACGAATCCATGCAGGACAAAACCTGGGACGACTACATCGAGAACGCCGCCATCAAGGCCATTCATGTCACGCAGGAAATCACCGGCGCCAAGTCGATCAATGCTTTGGGTTTTTGCGTCGGCGGCACCATCCTTGGCACGGCCTTGGCTGTGCTGGCCGCGCGGGGTGAAAAGCCGGTCGCCAGCGTCACATTCCTGACGGCCTTGCTCGACTTCACCGAAACCGGTATTTTGGACATCTTCATTGATGAGAGCGCCGTCAAGTTCCGTGAAATGCAGATGGGGCAGGGCGGTTTGCTCAAGGGCCAGGACCTGGCTTCCACCTTCAGCTTCTTGCGCCCCAATGACCTGGTATGGAACTATGTGGTGGGCAACTACCTCAAGGGTGAGACGCCGCCACCGTTTGACCTGCTGTACTGGAACAGCGACTCCACCAACTTGCCCGGACCCTGGTATGCCTGGTATCTGCGCAATATGTACCACGAGAACAACCTGGTCAAGCCCGGCAAATTGACGGTGTGCGGCGAGACAGTCGATCTCGGCTTGCTCAAATTGCCAACCTATATCTACGGCTCGCGCGAGGACCATATCGTGCCGATCGGCGGGGCCTACGCGTCGACTCAGGTGCTGCCAGGCAAAAAACGTTTTGTGATGGGCGCTTCGGGCCACATCGCTGGCGTGATCAACCCGCCGGCCAAGAATAAGCGTTCGTACTGGACCAACGACGAACTGCCGCCTTCGCACGATGAATGGCTGAAGTCGGCCACCGAGCATGTTGGCAGCTGGTGGCCCGATTGGTCGCACTGGCTCAAAGGCCACGCCGGCAAGCTGATTGCTGCGCCCAAGACCTACGGCAGCAGGCAGCACAAAGCCCTAGAGCCCGCACCGGGCCGCTACGTCAAGGCCAAGGCCTGATGGCAGGCTGACTGCCTGATCTTTTTTACGAACCTCGCAGGTTGCTAGGTTCTTCATCGCGGCGCCCATTCCGAGGACGGTACCCGGCGTCGCTCACTCACCAGAAGAAAGAGGGAAGACATGGAAGATATCGTGATCGTTTCGGCGGCTCGCACCGCCGTTGGCAAGTTCGGCGGTTCGCTGGCCAAGACGCCAGCCACCGAACTGGGGGCGGCTGTCCTCAAGGCGGTGATCGAGCGCTCCGGTCTGTCCGCCGATCAGGTGGGCGAGGTCATCATGGGCCAGGTTCTGGCCGCTGGCGTCGGCCAGAACCCTGCGCGTCAGTCGGTGGTCAAAGCCGGTCTGCCGCACGGTATCCCGGGCCTGACCATCAACGCCGTGTGCGGCTCCGGTCTGAAGTCCGTGATGCTGGCGGCTCAGTCGGTGGCTACCGGCGACAGCGAGATCGTGATTGCCGGCGGGCAGGAAAACATGAGCGCCTCGCCGCACGTGCTCAACGGTTCGCGCGACGGCCAGCGCATGGGCGACTGGAAGATGGTCGACACCATGATCGTCGATGGCCTGTGGGACGTCTACAACCAGTACCACATGGGCATTACGGCCGAGAACGTGGCCAAGAAATACGGCATCACGCGTGACATGCAGGACGCGCTGGCCCTGGCCAGCCAGACCAAGGCGGCGGCTGCGCAGGACGCCGGCAAGTTCAAAGATGAGATCGTGGCCTTCTCCATTGCCCAGAAGAAGGGCGACCCGATCATTTTTGCTGCCGATGAGTTCATCAACCGCAAGACCAGCGCAGAAGGCCTGGCCGGCCTGCGCCCGGCTTTTGACAAGGCCGGTGGCGTGACCGCTGGCAACGCCTCAGGCATCAACGACGGTGCAGCGGCTGTGATGGTCATGACGGCCAAAAAAGCGGCTGCCCTGGGCCTCAAACCGCTGGCCCGCATCGCCAGCTACGCCACCAGCGGCCTGGATCCTGCCTACATGGGCATGGGCCCGGTTCCCGCATCCACCAAAGCGCTGCAACGCGCCGGCTGGAAGGCGCAGGACCTGGATTTGCTGGAGATCAATGAAGCCTTTGCTGCCCAGGCTTGCGCCGTCAACCAGGAAATGGGTTGGGACACCAGCAAGGTCAACGTCAACGGCGGTGCGATTGCCATCGGTCACCCGATTGGCGCATCGGGCTGCCGGATTCTGGTCACGCTCTTGCATGAGATGGTCCGGCGCGACGCAAAGAAGGGCATTGCCAGCCTGTGTATCGGTGGCGGCATGGGGGTTGCCCTGACGCTGGAACGTTAAATATCGGTTAGAACAGTAGCGTGGGATTTCGCGGATTCGGCGACGCGGCCTTGGGGCTATCGTCGTTCCTTGTGAGAAACCCGCATTCACAATAAACGAAGGAAGAAGGAGTAGACATGTCACAAAAAGTTGCTTACGTCACGGGGGGGATGGGCGGCATCGGAACGGCTATTTGCCAACGGCTGCACAAAGACGGGTTCAAGGTCATTGCCGGTTGCGGCCCTACGCGCGACCACGCCAAATGGCTTGATGAGCAAAAGTCGCTGGGCTACACCTTTTACGCCTCGGTCGGCAATGTGGGCGATTGGGACTCCACGGTCGAGGCCTTCAACAAGGTCAAGGCCGAGCATGGCCCCGTCAGCGTGCTAGTCAACAACGCCGGCATCACCCGCGACGGCCAGTTCCGCAAAATGAGCAAGGCCGATTGGGATGCGGTGATTTCCACCAATCTGGACAGCATGTTCAATGTGACCAAGCAGGTCATCGAAGGCATGATCGAGTCGAACTTTGGCCGTGTCATCAACATCTCGTCGGTCAATGGGCAAAAGGGCCAGTTCGGTCAGGTCAACTACTCGACCGCCAAGGCCGGCCTGCATGGCTTTACCATGGCGCTCGCCCAGGAAGTGGCCAGCAAGGGCGTCACGGTCAACACCGTCAGCCCTGGCTACATTGGTACCGACATGGTCAAGGCGATTCGTCCCGACGTGCTGGAAAAAATCGTTGCTGGCGTTCCTGCCAAACGACTCGGCCAGCCGGAAGAAATTGCTTCCATCATTTCGTGGATTGCGTCAGACGAAGGTGGCTACGCCACCGGCGCCGACTTCTCCCTCAATGGCGGTCTGCACATGGGTTAATGACCCGGCCGCGCCGGTCACTGTCGAGTGACTCCGCTCAGCGGTGATGACATAGTCAAGAAACGGCCCGTCTCGAAAGAGGCGGGTTTTTTTTGAGCGCACGGCACGGGCGCACACCGGCGGGCGCCAGTCCCGCAGCGAGCGGGTGATCAGTGAGTTGGCGTGTTGCGCCACTGCGTGAGGGCGAGCGAGCGTGGGGAGTAAGCGCAGAGAGCAAGCTCAGAACCAAGCCGCTAGCCGACGGACAAGAGCCGCCGAGCAGTGCGCCGTGTCCCCTCCAGAAGAGTTTTCAGCGGGGTCCAAGCGTAAAAAAACCCCTTGGCAGGGGTTTCGGTCTGGAAGCAAAAAAGATCACTTCTTGACGCAGGCTGCGTTCTTTTCGTTTTCTTTTTTGGAGCAGTCAACTTTTTTGTCGTCCATCTTGCCACCGCCATGGCTGCCCGCGAAGGAGGGCGCAGACACG
>CAIMVC010000114.1 GCA_903844825.1 uncultured Burkholderiales bacterium
CTGAATCAGCCCGTCCACCAGACGGTGCTGCAAGGCCTGGAAACTGCCAATCGGCTTGCCAAACTGTTCGCGCGTTCGCAGGTAGTCGCCGGTCAGCGCCAGAGCGCGCTCGGCGATGCCCAGCAGCTCGGCTGACTGGACGATTCGGGCCAGTTCACTGGCCTGGTCGATGGCGTGTTCGGCAGCTGCGCCCATGGCCAGCAAGTGGCTCGCTGGCAATTGCACACCGTTCAGCGTCAAGGTGCTCAGCGTGCTGCCGTCGATGCCACGCTCGGCGTGCTGCACCAGGCCGGGGCTGTCCGCGGGCAGCCAGATCAGGGCGACCTGGCCTTCATGGGCGGCGCTGACCAGCCACCCGTCGGCACCCGGGCCGGGGCGCACAAAGCGCTTGCGGCCGTGCAGGCTGAGCGTGCTGCCCGTGCTGCCAGCGAGGCTGCACTGGGTCTGACCCGTCTGGTTTTGTAGTTGGCCGGCTTGTTCCTGCCAGGCCACACCAGCGACCAGCGCGCCCGTGGACAGTTGCGTCAGCAGCTGGTCGCGCAGCGCGCTGACCGGCAGTGCCGCCAGCAGGGCAGCCGGGTGCACGCCGGCGTCGACAAAGGGTTCGGGCATCAGGTGCTGGCCGCAGACCCGCGCAATGGCCGCGACTTCGGCCACGCCCAGGCCCAGTCCGCCAAGCGCTTGGGGGACCAGTATGGACAACCAGCCGAGATCCGCCATTTGTTGCCATTGCACCCGGTCGAAGCCGCCGCCGCTGTCGTCGAGCGCGCGCACGCGCTGGCGTTGGTCTTGCGCACCCAGGAAAGCCTGGGCGCTGTCGCGGAACATGGCAATCGAGTCGTCGTCGCTCATAGCGTGGTGTCTGGCCTGTTGTCTGCGGTTATCTGCATCTGTGCTTGGTGTGCTTTTGCTGAGGTCTTGCGTCCTAAATGACCTTGCTTTGGCGCAGCGCTGCCAGTTGCTCGCTATCGAGCGCGAGCCATTGGCTCAGGACCTCATCGGTGTGTTCGCCCAGCAGCGGCGGTGGTCGGTCGTAGCGCACCGGCGAGGCCGAAAAGCGCACCGGGTTGGCGACCTGGGGAATCTCGCCGGCGCTGGGGTGCGGCATGTGCATCAGCATCTCGCGGTGAACGATTTGCGGGTCGGCAAACACCTCGGCAAAGTTGTTGATGGGCCCGCTGGGCACGCCGGCCGCGTCAAAGTCGGCATACCACTGAGCCACCCGGCGCGTCTTGAGCACCTGGGCCAGCAGCGGCACCAGAAGGGTCCTGTGCCGGGAGCGCTCTGGGTTGGTCTTGAAGCGCATGTCATTGGCCAGTTCGGGCTGGCCGATAACCTCGCACAGCTTGACGAACTGCGCATCATTGCCCACGGCAATCATGATGGGCGCATCGGCGCAGTCAAAAGCCTGGTAGGGGCAGGTGATGGGCGAGGCGGTGCCCAGACGTGCCGGCTGCTTGCCAGTGACGAGGTAAATCATGGCCAGGTGCGACAGCGCCGCGACCTGTGCATCGAACAGCGCCAGGTCAATGTGCTGGCCCTTGCCGCCGACCATGTCCCGGTGCCGCAGCGCCGCCAAAATCGCGCTGACGGCATAAAAGCCGGCGGTGATGTCGCCTACGGCAAAACCGGTTCGCATGGGGCCGCCGCCGGGCTCGCCATCTTCGTGCCCGGTCACGCTCATCAGGCCGCTCATGGCCTGAAAGATCGGGTCATAGCCGGGCTGGTGGCTGTAGGGGCCGGTCTGTCCAACGCCGCTGCGCGAGCAGTACACCAGGCGCGGAGGCGTGGCCTGCAACCGGGCGAAGTCCAGTCCATAGCGGGCCAGGTCGCCGGCCTTGAAGTTTTCGATCACGATGTCGCACTGCAGCAGCAGCGCCTTGATCAGCGCTTGCCCCGCCGGCTGCGCGATGTCCACCGTGATCGAGCGCTTGCCCCGGTTCATGGCCAGAAATGAAGAGGTCTCAGTGGTTTCGGCACCGTGCTGGTCTTTGGCTCGAAAGCCTTGCTGGCGCACGTCGTCACCCCGACCCGGGCGCTCGACCTTGATCACCTCGGCGCCAAAATCGGCCAGCATCTGGCCGGCCCAGGGCCCCGAAAAAACCCGGCTCAGGTCGAGCACGCGCACCCCTGTGAGGCAGGTCATGACGCGCTTGCCCGGGTGTTGATGTGTGAGTCGCTGGCCATGGCTTCAGCCCTCGACCGGCTCGGTGGCCACGAAGGAGGGACGCTGGCGCCAGCTGTCAAACCACGTGGCCAGGGCCGGCGCTTGCGCTCGCCAGCCCAGGGACTCAAATCGGTAATCCAGGTAGCCCAGCGCGCAGGCCAGAGTCACGCTGCCTATCGTCAGCGGCGCGGCGGCGATGGCCGCAGCTTCCTTGTCGAGCAAGGCCAGCGTGGCCCGGGTCTTGTGCTCAAACGCTTCGAGCAGCGCGGGCAGGGCTTGCTCGCGTTCGCGCTCGTTGCGCCACAGGATCAGGGCGTCGAGCAGGCCGTTGCCCAGCGCGTGCCAGCGCAGCGCCTGCCATTTGGCGGGGCCGCCTGCCGGAAACAAGCTGCCGCCAGCGCGTTCGTTGAGGTACTCGCAGATCACCGCGGAGTCCATCAGCGTCGAGCCGTCGTCGAGCAACAGCGTTGGGATTTTGGACAAGGGGTTGTCCTGCATCAGCGCCGGGTTGGGCTTGAGCATGGCGGCGACCGAGCGGATATTTTCGATCTGATCGGTCAGTCCGAGTTCGTGCGCGCAGACCATCACCTTGCGCACATAAGGTGACTTGGGCGACCAATGGAGTTTGAGCATGATCAGATGGCTCCTGCGGCGCGCAGCGCCGAGATGGCTGCGGCGTCATAGCCGAGCTCGTTGAGAATGTCGTCGCTGTGCTGGCCCAGCAGCGGCGGGGCGGCGCAGGTTTGCAAGGGTGCTTGCTCAAATCGCATGGGGCTGCCCACCTGCGGCAGCTCGACGCCGCTGGGGTGCGGCACTTGCTTGAGCATGCCGCGGGCCAGCACCTGCGGGTCGTTAAAAACGTCAGCCACCGAGTTGATCGGCCCGCACGGAACACCCACGCGGTCGAGTGCGCTGATCAAATCATGGCGTGTTCTGGCGGCAAAGGCCTGTCGCAGCAGGGCTGATAACTCGCCAATGTTGCGCACGCGTTGCGCGTTGACCGAAAAGCGCGGGTCGCTGGCCCATTCGGGGTGCCCCAGCACATCGCACAATTTGCCGAACTGACCATCATTGCCGACCACCAAAATCAGCTGGCCATCGGCGCAAGGGTAGACGTCTTGCGGCTGAATATTGGGGTGAACGTTGCCGTTGCGCTGGGGCACTTTGCCCGAGACCAGGTAGTTCATGGCCTGGTTGGCCAGCGAAGCCACCTGAACGTCGAGCATGCCGATGTCAATGTTGTCGCCCTGACCGGTTTCATTGCGGCGAGCCAGCGCTGCGAGCACCGAGACCGCGGTGTACATGCCGGTCATGATGTCGACGATGGGCACGCCCACTTTTTGCGGGCCACCGCCGGCCCGGTCATCCCGCTCGCCGGTCACGCTCATCAGGCCGCCCATGGCTTGAATCAGGAAATCGTAGGCGGTCTGGTCGCGCCTCGGGCCGGTCTGGCCGAAGCCCGTGACCGAGCAGTAAATCAGGCGCGGGTTGATCTTGCGCAGCGAGGCGGCATCGAGCCCATAACGGGCCAGGTTGCCGACTTTGTAGTTCTCTAAAACGATGTCCGCCCGCAGTGCCAGTTCGCGCACGATGCGCTGGCCTTCGGGCTTGTCCAGGCTCACGGTGATGGATCGCTTGCCCCGGTTCACCGCCAGGTAGTAGCCCGCTTCGCGGGTTTCCTGGCCCTGTGCGTCCTTCAGGAAAGGGGGGCCCCAGGCCCGGGTGTCGTCGCCCACGTCGGGGCGTTCGACCTTGATCACCTCGGCGCCTAGATCGGCCAGAATCTGCCCGGCCCAGGGCGCGGCAAGAATGCGGCTCAGGTCAAGCACTTTGACGTGCGATAGAGGCCCTGTCCCTTGAGTCATTGAGGGGTCTTTCCGCGAATTGAAAGACTTGAATTTAGTCGCTTATCCAGCCGTCAGCTAGCCGTTGTTGTTGCAAGGCAGACTTGCGGCGCCACGCAAGTCTGCCTGTGGCCCGGCCTTAGCCCGCCGCCGCACGCACGGCGGCGCGCTTGGCCAGCTCCATTTTGGCAATGGATGTGCGGTGCACTTCGTCGGGTCCGTCGACG
Source organism: uncultured Burkholderiales bacterium (assembly GCA_903844825.1). Lineage (GTDB taxonomy): Bacteria > Pseudomonadota > Gammaproteobacteria > Burkholderiales > Burkholderiaceae_C > Polaromonas. The sequence continues at coordinate 4,239 of CAIMVC010000114.1, forward strand.
ATGCGCACCGTGCGCTGGTGGGCGTAGGCCTCGGCCAGCGAGAAGTCCTGGCTCACGCCCGCCGCGCCGTGTGCCTGGATGGCCCAGTCCACCACCTGGCAGGACACGTTGGGCGCGACGACCTTGATCATGGCGATTTCGGCACGTGCGGCTTTATTGCCAGACACGTCCATCTTGTGGGCTGCGTTCAGGGTCAGCAGCCGGGCCTGGTCGATCATGCAGCGCGAGTCGGCAATGCGCTCATGCCAGATCGACTGGCTCGAGATCGGGTGGCCAAACGCGACGCGGGTCTGCAGCCGGTCGACCATCATTTCCAGGGCGCGTTCGGCCGCACCAATCGAGCGCATGCAGTGGTGAATGCGTCCGGGGCCAAGTCGACCCTGGGCGATTTCAAAGCCGCGGCCCTCGCCCAGCAAGATATTGCTCACCGGCACCCGCACGTTCTCCAGCAGCACTTCCATGTGGCCGTGGGGCGCGTCGTCATAGCCAAAGACAGACAGCGGCCTGAGCACCGTCACGCCCGGGGTGTCGCGGGGCACCAGCACCATCGACTGCTGCGCATGACGGGCGGCGTCAGGGTCGGTCTTGCCCATCACAATGAAAATTTTGCAGTGCGGGTTGCCAGCCCCGGAGCTGTACCATTTGCGGCCGTTGATGACGTAGTGGTCACCATCGCGCCGAATGCTGCACTGGATGTTGGTCGCGTCCGAGGAGGCCACGGCGGGCTCGGTCATCAAAAAGGCCGACCGGATCTTGCCGTCGAGCAGGGGTTCGAGCCACTGCTCTTTTTGTTCGGCGGTGCCGTAACGCTCGATGGTCTCCATGTTCCCGGTGTCCGGTGCCGAGCAATTGAAGACCTCGGACGACCACATCACCCGGCCCATCAGTTCGCACAAGGGTGCGTAATCGAGGTTGCTGATGCCCCCTTGGCCCTTGTAGGGGTGGGGTAAAAACATGTTCCACAGGCCTGCGTCGCGCGCCTTGACCTTGAGTTTTTCGATCAGCTGGAGCGGCTGCCAGGCGTCGCCGGCCCGGCGAAAGGCATCGACCTCGGCATGGTGCGCACCTTCATTGGGGTAGATGTGCTCGGCATAAAAGGCGTTGAGCCGTTCGAGCAAATCGCGGGTTTTGACGGAGGGTTCTGCAAACATGATCTTCCTTTGTTTTAGTCTTGGTTTGGTCTTGGTTTATCTATCGGCCAACGAACACGGGCGGGCGTTTTTCCTTGAACGCCAGCTGGGCCTCCTTGGCATCTTCGCTCTTGCCGATGATCGCGGTCATGTCCTGCTCGTAGCGGTAGCCGTCGCGCAGGCTCATGTCCTCGATCACATTTAGGGTATGTTTGCCCATGCGCGTGGACACCGGGCTCTTGGCGGCCACCGTGCGCGCCAGTTCCATGGCCGCGGGCAGCAGCTCTTCGGCGCTGGTGCACTGCTCGGCAATTCCCAGCCGGTACAGCTCCGGGCCCGTCACGCGGTAGCCCGTCAGGGCCATGCGGCGCAGGCGCGAGTGGCTAAACAGCCGCATGGCATGGCGCGCCCCCCCCAGCAAACCGACGTCAACTTCAGGCAGCCCCAGGCTGGCTTTTTCAGAAACGATCAGGATGTCGGCCGAAGCGGCCATGGCCAGCCCCGAGCCCAATGCCGCGCCATTGATGGCCGCAATCACCGGCTTGGCGCATTCGCGAATGGCGTGAAAGCATTCGCGCGTCCGGCGCGAGTGGGCCACCAGATCGCCCGGTCCCTTGATCATTTCGGCCCGCCCCTTGAGGTCGGCGCCCGCACAAAAGACCTTGCCGGCCCCCGTCAGGACCACGGCCCGGACCTCATCCATTTCGCTGATGCTGTCCAGCGCAGCGGTCAATTCGTCGTTCAGCACCCGCGTCAGCGCGTTCACAGGCGGGCTGTTCAAGGTCAGGACGGCGACGTGGTCGGCAATGTCGACCTGCAGTTGTTGAAATTGGTTCATAGGCGTTTTCAAGGATTCCGGGCGCTAGCGTTTCAGCGTTTTAGTTTAGGGCTTGCGCCCATTTTTCCCAGAACCTGCGAGACACTTCAGCTATGCCGTTGCCGCTTTTAGCCTGATTGACCGACCCCGGCGCCTGCGATAATGCTAGCTTCTGCCCGTAGCTCAGTTGGATAGAGCATCAGCCTTCTAAGCTGAGGGTCGGGGGTTCGATCCCCTCCGGGCAGACCAGGTTTTTAGCGCGAAATGACCGGGATCGGCCCTTTGCGGTCGGTAGCAGCGACGTCTCGGGCGGCGGTGATGCAGCGGGAAGCGTCATTCACGACCGGCCGCTAAGTGGCAATAGAAATCGCCCCCAAGTCAGAAGCCGTTCAAGGCATTCACCATCGCATCTAAAGCGGCTATCAAAGATCCAAATTGATCACCTCGATTGCAGGCGTCATCCGCCGCTCTGCATTATTTTGACGTGTGCCCGCGCCAATGCCCTGTACGTACCAATTCGACGGGCCAGTGGCCACCATTCGTACAAAAACAACTGCATGGGCCTCTACATTGCAACCCATCCCACAATCGTCAGACTTTCACGTGCGATGGTATGCGCGGTGCTCGTGCCAGATTGGCCAATCGCTTCGGCTACAAATAAGCACAGAGTCACAAACGCAAGTCCAATCAGCAGACTGATACGTCCTTGCCAGAAAAGATCGCGCAAATCTCGGCGAACCAGGTCCGCTTTGTCTGAGAAGTGGTGGTGAATGGCACCCGTCACGAGTGCTGTGGGGTCGCCTTCGGGCCGCATGTGCTGAAGGTGAATGGTCAAGTGCAAGGGGTTTTTTGGGGAGAAACCTCGCGCCCAGCTTTCAATAAAGGTTTCGGCCTCGCAGTCAAGTGCCTTGCTGTGAAACGGCGTGGGGTCCATCGAGTTGAAGAGTTGCGCTAACTCGTGGACGCGTAGTTCGAGGTGGTGGGAAGATCTAGTGTGTTTTCTCATGGGGTATCCACGGCACTGTCCGTGATAGCGCCGTAATGCTTTCGGCGCCACGACTTTTCAAGTTCCACCACAACCCACACCACAGATGCCGCGGCAAAGCACAGCGCAAGTTCTGGAAGGCTCAGCGGCTCGGTCTTGAAAATGGGGTTGAGAAACGGAACGTAAATAGTGGCCATTTGCAGGGCAAAGGTCAGCAGCACGGCACCCAACAGTGGCTTGTTGGTGCCGATCCCCAGTCGCCATAAGGGTTCGCTTTCTGAGCGGATCGCCATCACGTGTGCCATTTGACCCAGCGTCAGTACCGTAAAAACCATGGTTTGCCAGTGTGCATGACCGGTGGAAATGGCCCAGGCTTGAATGCCCAGGCACAAGCCGCTTAGCAGTAGTCCGACACCCAAAATGTGTTGCCACATGCCTTGGGCAAAGATGCTCTCGGCCGGTGCGCGGGGCGGACGTTGCATGATGCCGCGCTCAGCCGGTTCTGCGGCCAGTGCCAGGCCAGGCAGGCCATCGGTCACCAGATTGACCCACAG
>CAIMVC010000115.1 GCA_903844825.1 uncultured Burkholderiales bacterium
CAAGGACAAGAACTCCAGCGTCAAGCTGATGGGTTTTGGACACCGCGTCTACAAAAACTACGATCCGCGCGCCAAGCTCATGCAGGAAACCTGCAAAGAAGTCCTGCAGGAAATGGGTCTTGAAAATGACCCGCTGTTCAAGCTGGCCATGGCGCTGGAAAAAATTGCTCTGGAAGACGACTACTTCGTCTCGCGCAAGCTCTATCCCAACGTCGACTTCTACTCCGGCATCGTACAGCGCGCCATCGGCATTCCTGTGCCACTGTTCACCGCCATCTTTGCACTGGCACGCACGGTCGGCTGGATTGCCCAACTCAATGAAATGATTGGTGACCCCGAGTACAAGATTGGCCGTCCGCGCCAGTTGTTCACGGGCTCCGTCGCGCGTTCGGTGATGCCGATCGCTCAGCGCTGATCGACCACCACGTCAGTCAAAAGCCCGCCAAGCTGGCGGGCTTTTTTCATGTGAGCTCGCCATGAAATACCTCGCCAACGCCACCGAATTACGTCAAGCCCTGGCTGATACGCCACCACCGCGCGCCTGCAACTGCGCGCTGGGGACCTGCGCCGGTTGGGAAAGCCTGGCCGAATACCGCTGGGGCAAGTCGCACATGAGCGCTATCGGCACCCTGCGCGATCCGGCCATTGACGAGCCAAGCCTCGAAGAGCACCTCACCCAGGGCACGCGCTACGACTCTGCCAATGCGCCAATCGCCACCGATTTTTTCCCCTACAACCGCTGTGAAGTCTGGCACTGCCAGCGCTGCGACCGGCATTTACTGCGCTACACCGAGTTTGGCGGCTACAACGTCGATCCACGCGTACGCCAGCTCGAGCCGAGCCTGATCGTCGAGCCACCCGAGCAGACGCCAGGCGGCTAAGCCCAACGCGCCGACGGGCAAGTCGGACATCGCAGATAACGATGACCAGCCGGGCCGTATGCCTGCAAAATACAGGGCCGCGTCTGATTGCACGATGGCTTTAGGCGCCATGACGCCTGTTCCCCATGAAAAGTTCCGAACGCAACTTTGCCCGCCGAATTGACCTGACATCGCTGCAACTGTTTGTGGCGGTGTACGAGCTCGGCAGCATCGGCAAGGCAGCCGAGCGTGAATTCATCGCCGCCTCGGCCGTGAGCAAGCGTCTGAGCGAACTCGAAACCACCCTGGGCACGCAACTGCTGTACCGCCACACGCGCGGCGTTGACCTCACCCCCGCTGGCGAAAGCTTGCTTCACCACGCTCGCTCGGTCTTGTTCAGTCTGGACAAGATGCAAGGCGAGCTCAGTGAATATGCTGATGGCGTGCGCGGCCATGTCCGGGTGCACGCCAGTATTTCGGCCATCGTTCAGTTTTTACCCGAAGACCTGGGCGCCTTCATTCGCCGCCACAACGAGGTCAAGATTGATCTGGAGGAGCACCTGAGCACCGAGGTGGTCCGGGCCGTGCAGGAGGGCACCGCCGACCTGGGTATTTGCAATGCTGCCGCCGGCTGGGGCGAACTGCAGAGCCTGGCTTACCGGCAGGACCAGTTGGTGCTGATCGTGCCGCGCGGCCACCCCCTGAGCGAGCACCCCAGCGTCGCCTTTGAGCAGACGCTGGACTACGACCAGGTAGGCCTTCACTCCAACAGCTCCATTTACCTGGCCATGCGCCAGGCGGCGCTGCAAGCGGGGCGCACCATCAAGCTGCGCATCCACGTGACAGGGCTGGACGCCATGTGCCGGATGATCCACAACGGCCTGGGCGTCGGTGTCATGCCGCAGCGCGCTTTTGACCTGATGCACGGCGTCGGCGAGCTTGAATCCGTGCCACTGACAGATGCCTGGGCGCAGCGTGAACTGCATTTGGTTGCGCGCGACTTTTCCAGCCTGCCCGTGACCGCCCGCCTGCTCGTGGAACACCTGCAAACCTCGCCCTTTTTACCCACAACGACACCCTAAAATCACAGCTCACAAAGGAACACCCATGGGACGCACGCTTTACGACAAAATTTGGGACGAACATGTCGTCCACACAGAAGATGACGGCACCGCCATTCTTTACATCGACCGCCACCTGGTGCACGAAGTCACCAGCCCGCAAGCCTTCGAAGGCCTGCGCGAGGCCGGCCGCAAGGTCTGGCGCATCAGCTCCATCGTTGCCACCGCCGACCACAACACGCCCACCACAGGCTGGGAATTGGGCTACGACGGCATCACCGACCTGGTCAGCAAGGAGCAAATCACAACGCTGGACAGCAACATGGCCGAATTCGGCGCTGCTGCCTACTTCCCTTTCCTGTCCAAACGCCAGGGCATCGTTCACGTGATGGGCCCCGAAACCGGCGCCACCCTGCCCGGCATGACCGTGGTCTGCGGCGACTCGCACACCTCCACACACGGCGCGTTTGGCGCCTTGGCGCATGGCATCGGCACCAGCGAAGTCGAACACGTCATGGCCACACAGACCCTGCTGGCCAAAAAGGCCAAAAACCTATTGATCAAGGTCGAAGGAACGCTGGCACCCGGCCTGACCGGCAAGGACATCGTGCTGGCCATCATTGGCAAGATCGGCACCGCCGGCGGCACCGGTTACACCATTGAATTTGCCGGCTCTGCGATTCGCTCGCTGACCATGGAAGGCCGCATGACGGTCTGCAACATGGCCATTGAAGCCGGTGCGCGCGCAGGGCTGGTGGCGGTTGACCAAAAAACCATCGACTACGTCAAAGGCCGGTTGCTGGCGCCCGGCACCGACGCCGCCACGGGTCGCTTTGTCGGCGGCCCCGAGTGGGACATGGCCGCGCAGTACTGGAGCACGCTGCATTCGGACGCTGACGCTGTCTTTGACGCGGTGGTCGAGCTCGACGCCAGCCAGATCCGCCCCCAGGTGACCTGGGGCACCTCGCCTGAAATGGTGTTGTCCATTGACGACCGTGTGCCAGACCCCGACAAGGAAAAAGACGCCAACAAGCGCGACGCGATCGAACGCGCGCTGAGCTACATGGGGCTGGAGCCGGGCAAAGCGATCAGCGACATTCTGGTCGACAAGGTCTTCATCGGCTCCTGCACCAACAGCCG
>CAIMVC010000116.1 GCA_903844825.1 uncultured Burkholderiales bacterium
GAATGTAATCTTTGTACGAGACTTTGCCATCACCGTTGGCTAACTTCTGCTCCATACGCTGTACAGCAAGTTTGGCAACATCCCTAAACTTTCGTGTGATAACTGGTAGGTTGTCGTGCTTGCGAATTTCTGCACGTATCCTGAGAGTTTTGGCTACCTCTTTGGCATCCTTCAACTTACGTTCTTTAGTTGAAGCTCGCTGCCAAACGCCATCAACTTTGTAGCGGCATTGCCAAATTGAACTGCGCTCACGCCTGTAAACGACGATTTCGTTTTCAGAGACTACGTGCGTTGTTTCAAGTTTGGCAGACATCAATGCACTTTAATTTCAAAGCTAAAAAAGAGCAACCAAGTAAGTGTGTAGTGCCAAAATAAAAAAAGAGGACTGCTTTTACACAGTCCTCTTCATCGTTGGTAGGGCGTGACAGACTTGAACTGTCGACCAAAGGATTCCGATTTGTGTGACTTTCGCCACTCTCTGGACTTTGCCTTCACCATAGCTTGCGCGTTAGGTGGGTGCCGTCAAGTCTCTACACGTTCAAAGTGCTTTCGCACTAAGCTTCGCTCGGCATTGCCGTATGTGTTGCCACACTTAGGTTTCACCGAATTTGACACCATCCCTTACGCAGATTCCACGCGTAAGGCACATTTGAAAAATATGAGTCCTCTGCTCTAACCAACTGAGCTAACGCCCCATAAAACTGATTGTACTTGCTCGATTTTTAGGCGTAAAAAACGGTCAAAAGTGTGTAGTTGGTGTGTAGTGTTTGACACACTCTAAAAGTCTATGTAAGTTGTTGATTTATATAGACAATTTACGATTTTTAGAACTTTTTTAATAGATTATGAGTCCTCTGCTCTAACCAACTGAGCTAACGCCCCGAACCAGCGGGAATTGTAATGCGCTCGCCATGCACAACGACTCCGCCGGGCCGCCTGCGCCCGCCGGAGCCGCTGAGCTCGGACCGGGGTGGGGCTGACCCGGGCTGTCGACACTGGCCTACGCCTTGCCCGCATTCGCGGTCAGACACTGTCTTTTCGAGAGAGCTCTTGGCCCGAAAACGCACAGGATTTTCAGATGCAAGTGAAAGTGAATGCCAACCACACCATCCAGACCCAGGAATCACTGGAGCGCTGGGCCAGCGCCGAGGTGAGCGACGAGCTCGGTCACTATCGAAACGACATCCATAGCGTGGAGGTTCATCTGAGCGACGAAAACAGCAACAAGGTCGGCCCGAACCAGCGCCGATGCATGATCGAAGCGCGGCTGAACCAACACGCTCCGGTGGCCGTCAGTCATCAGGCGAATCGGCTCGACGAGGCCATCTATGGCGCCTGCGACAAGCTCAACCGCGCCCTGAGCCACGCGCTGGGGCGTCGTGACGAGGGGCACGGTAGCCGCGACTCCATACGTCGCTACCTGGAGACCTGAGCGACATCACTGTCAGCTTGGAGGCCCGGGCGTCGTCACTGCCTGATGGTGATGAGCCGTGCCCTAACCCGCCCGGAATCTCACAAAGACCAGGTCATGGCCATCGACGGCCGCTGGCTGAATTGGGCGTACCAGCCTGCGATGCCTTGATGCCTTTCGCGCCAGCCGAGATCCGGAAACCGCAGGTCAAGGTACCAAAGTGTGCAGCCCAGGGTCAGCGTACCGAGGTCCACTCGAGCACGCAATTTTTCGGGATGCGCTTCGAGCCAGGTAAGCGAAGTTTCCAGCTTGTCGAGCTGCGCAGCGCGCCACTCGCTCCAGCGCAGGGCTTCGGGTCGCGCAACGTCCTCATACCGCGCCAGCAGCGCAGCATCCAGCATGCCATCAGCCAGTGACTGCAGCGTCAATGTCGCCCATCGCTCGGAGCCGCTCCGGGGAATCAGGCTGCCATCCACCAGGTCGTTGAGGTATTCGCAGATCACCCGACTGTCATAGAGCACCTGGGCGTCATCGGTAAAAAAGGTCGGCACTTTGCCAAGCGGATTATTGGCAATGATGTCGCGATCCCGGTTCACAGGATGCGCATTCGACGGCAAGAGTTCAATGCGGTCGTTGAGTCCGAGTTCGTGCGCGAGAACCAGGCATTTGCGCACATAGGGGGAAAACGGTGAGAAGAGAATTTTCATGAAGTCGTCCTAATTGCGCGCCAGATCAGCGCGCGCGTTGAGCCAGGTGTTGACCCGCGATCCAGCCAAAGGTCAGGGCTGGGCCCAGGGTAATTCCGGGTGCTGGGTATTGTCCGCCCATTACTGAATGCATGTCATTGCCTGCGGCATACAAACCGGGCACGACCTGCCCTGATGCATCGAGCGCCTGTGCGTTTTCGTTACATCGAATGCCGCAAGCCGTGCCAATGTCGCCTGCGTAGACCTTGACCGCATAAAACGGACCCTGACGCAGCGGGCCCAGACAAGGGTTGGGGGCGTGAGCGGCATCACCGAGGTAGCGGTTGTAAGCGGTACTGCCCTTGCCAAAGGCCGCATCCACGCCGAGATCGGCAGCACGATTGAAGTCTTCAGCCGAAGACTGAAGTCCAGTTGCATCAATGCCCAGAAGCTCGGCCAATGCATTCAGCGTAGGCGCCCGGTAGAGATAGCCGTCGTCGATCAGATGCTGTCGCGGCCGACCACCGGGCAAAGCCAGCCCCAGGCCCCACTGCTCCATAAAGGCATGGTCACAGACCAGATAGGCCGGAAAGGTCGGCACCTTCTCGTGGGAGCGGTACATGGCGAGCACAAATTCGTGGTACGAGGTCGACTCGTTGACAAAACGCAGACCCGCCTGGTTTACCGCCATGAGCCCCGGCTTGGCGCGGTCCCAGACCAGATGCGGATAGAGCTGTTCACTGCCATCGGGGCGCTTGCGAATGGATACCGGCGCCCAAAAAGCAGCATGTGCATGGCCGGTTCCCAGCGCCGCACCAGCCTGGCAGGCCAGGTCGATACCTTCGCCCGCATTGGCGCGCGGCGAGAGGGACCAGGCGCCGGTCGGCTTGGGGTACAAAGCCTTGCGCAACTCGGCACTCCAGGGGAAGCCACCGCTTGCCATGATCACTCCGGCGCGGGCACGCACCCGAAACGGGCGGCCATTGCGCATCAGCGTGACACCGGTGACCCGGCCATCTTCTACCTCAATGCGCTGCAACGGCGTCGACAGCCAATACTCAATGCCCTTGTCGATCACACTCTTGAACAGCCGTGCCGCCAGCGCGTTGCCCAACACCACGCGCGTCCCGCGGTGGTAGCCGCGCAGACGGTCGCTGAAGTAGCGCAGCACCAGCTTCATGCCCTCCTTCCACGAAACCAGAGACTTCGTGACGGCCAGCAGGTGTTTGGCGTCGGTCATCGTGATCATCATTCCGCCAAGCACCGTGAACTCGGGCAGGGGATCGCGCAGCTCGCGAAAGCGCGCACCGAGCAGGCGACCATCGAACATGCAGGGGTCAAGCGAGCGACCACCCATGGCCGCCCCATCGCGGTCCGGATAGTAGTCCGGCGAATAGCTACGGGCCACCAGTTTGACCTCGGTATGGTGGTCCAGATAGTCCACCGCTTTGGCACTGGCTTGGAGGTAGGCGCGCTGCATGGACGCGGGGGCTGCATCACCCACTGTATTTCGCAGGTAAGTCCATACCTTGTCAAAGCTGTCCGGGTGACCGGCGGCTTCGGTTTGGGAATTAAGCGGGGCCCAGACAGCACCGCCCGAAACGGCAGTGGAGCCACCCACGCGGTCAGTCTTTTCCACCAGCAGAACTTTGCAGCCTTCAATATGCGCAGTCAATGCACCCGCCATGCCGCCGGCGCCAGCGCCCACCACCACCACATCGACCTCGTGGTCCCAACTCGTGTGTATGTTCGTGCTCACGCGCCAGACCCTCCGAGCGACTTGCCACCATCGACAAAAATCACTTGCCCGGTGATGAAACTGGTCTGCGCCGAGACCAGGAAAGACACCGCATGCGCAACATCTTCGGGTTGACCGGCCTGGCCCGTCGGTTGCAAGGCTAATTGCTGCGCCATGCGCTCAGGCGTCAAAGCGCGCAGGATGGGCGTGTCGATCAAGCCCGGCGCAATCGCGTTGACCAAAATGCCGCGCGGCGCCAGTTCCATGGCGCTGGCGCGGGTGTAACCCACCACGGCGGCCTTGGAGGCCACGTAGTGCGGATGATTTTTTGCACCCAGGTAAGCCCGGGAGGCAATGTTCACGATGCGGCCTCCGTCGGGCATGGTCCTTGTTACTTCTTGTGTCAGCGTGGCCATGGCGATCAGATTGATCTCATAAGCACGGCGAAAGTCTGCGCTAGTGACCTCCAGGAACTTACGCTCGTCAAACACACCGGCATTGTTGACCAGCGCGTGCAAAGGCGGTAGTGAGCGCACCATGGAACGCACAGCCTCTTCATCCGTGAGGTCCAGAACCCGACATTGCACGTCCAGGCCGAGCGCCTGCAAGCGCGCGGACTCCTGCGCCGCGAGCGCCTCCTGGCGATCAACCATCACCACGGCGAAGCCATCGCGCGCCAGTCGCTCAACCGTGGCCAGGCCCATGCCGCCTGCGCCACCGGTGACCAATGCATATCTCTTGCTCATCCACTGCCCCTTCCCGGTCATGCCGAAAGAAATCCGCCGTCAACTGGCAGCACGACCCCGTTAACGTAGCTGGCCATGTCCGAGGCCAGAAAAACCACCGGCCCGACGATCTCCTGAACCTCACCGCCACGCGCCATGGGCACGCGCTTCATGTACCAGTCAGTGCCGCCCGGCACGGCCAATTGCGGCGCGACCATCTCGGTCAACATGAGACCGGGAGCAACCGCATTGGCACGCACGCCAAAAGGAGCGAGATCGCGCGCCAGGGCTTGCGTGAAGGAACGCACTGCCCCCTTGGAAGCGATATAGCCGGCCGACGAAATGCCGCTCACAAAGGCGACGATGGACGAAAGATTGATGATGCAGCCGCGCGTGGTCTTGAGCTGCGGTACAAAGGCGTGCGTGACGTTAAAGACACCGTCCAGGTTGACGGCCATGATGCGGTCCCACACGTCAGCAGCCTCGGGCTCATCAATGCGTGAGCGACCCGACACGCCGGCGTTGTTGACAAGAATATCGACCGGACCGTAGCGCTCCAGTACCGTAGCGGCGAAATCGCGGCTGCTTTGGCGATCGCTCACATCCAGCACCTCACCGTACGCGATCCCACCCAAGGCTTGGATCTCGCGCACCACCAAGTCAACGCGAGCGGTATCGAGGTCGGCCAGGATGACGCGGGCACCTTCATGTGCAAAGCCGCGTGCCAGTGCCGAACCCAGGCCACCTCCGGCACCGGTGATCAACGCCAATCGGTTTTTCAAAAGGTCCATGAAAATCTCTTGTCTAGTGGCTCATGCGCCCAGGTAAGCCCTGCGTACAGCCGGATCATGCATCAGTTGGTCAGAAGGTCCTTGCAAGGTGATCTCGCCGTTCTCCAGGATGTAGGCATGGCTGGCCACCCTCAGAGCCAGCCTGACATCCTGCTCGACCAACAAAATCGTCAAACCCTGTTCGCGGTTGAGCTTCTCGATCGTGGCGAAGATCTGTTCAATCAAAAGCGGCGACAAGCCCATTGATGGTTCGTCGAACAAGATCATGCGGGGGCGCGCCATCAGCGCACGGCCAATGGCCAGCATCTGCTGCTCGCCGCCAGACAGCGTGGAGGCCCTCTGCACACTGCGCTCCTGAAGGCGGGGAAACAGGTCGTAAACGCGCTCAAAGTCCTCCGCAATCTGGCGGCTGTCGCGGCGCAAGTAGGCGCCCAGTTCCAGATTCTCGCGAACACTCATGTCTTTGAACACTTCGCGCCCCTCGGGCACTTGCACCAGACCCTGACGCACGATGTGATCAGAGGGCAAGCGCTCAATGGACTTCCCGTCAAACAGCACCTGACCCGCATCCGGATCGATCAGGTGCGAGATCACATTGAGCGTGGAAGTCTTGCCGGCGCCGTTGCCACCCAGCAGGGCAATAATGGCGCCCTCTGGCACCCGAAGTGAGACCTTCGACAAGGCCTGGATCGAGCCGTAGGAGGCACTCACGTCACGCAGTTCCAGCAAAGTCTTACTCATGCGCGGCCCCCTTTCCTAGATAGGCCTCAATCACGCGCGGGTCCTTGCCGATTTGTTGCGGCGTCCCCTCGGCGATTTTTTCTCCAAATGACATGACGGTGATGTGGTCCGAAATCGACATCACCAGTTGCATCACGTGCTCAACCAGCAGCACCGTGATGCCGTCATCTCGCGCTAGCTTGGTCAGCAATTGGTCAAGACTTTCGATATCGCGGTTGCGCAAACCAGCGGCCGGTTCGTCCAGCAGCAGCAGTCGCGGCTTGATGGCCAGCGCACGTGCGATCTCCAACAGTTTCTGATGACCAAAATCCAGCTCGCAGGCCAGGGTCTGCCGCTCGTGCAGCAAGCCTACCCGGTCGATCAGACTGTCCACGAAATCACGAATCTCGGCACTGGGTCGGCTCAAAAACGCGCCCAGCGTGCGCGTGCCATGCGCATGGCAGCCCAGCAGCACATTTTCAAAAACGCTGAGCTCGTTGAACAGTTCCAGATTCTGGAAGGTGCGTGCCACGCCCAGGCTGGCCATGCGCGAAGCAGGCAAGTGACTAATTTCCTGCCCCTGCAGGAGGATCCGCCCGCCACTGGGCTGGTAGTAGCGCGAAATGCAGTTGAACGTGGTGGACTTGCCTGCACCATTGGGCCCGATCAGGGCATGGATGGTGCCTGGCTGCACCTGAAACGAGAGTTCGTTAACGGCCGTGAGGCCGCCGAAGCGAACCGTCAGGCCCTGGATGTCGAGAAACGGGGCGACGCTCATGCTGCAGTCCCTGGTGGCGTTGGGTCCGCCGAGTGTTTCGAGGCACGTTGCTTGCTGCGATCAGCAAACAGTCCGCGCGGCTTGAACATCATGAAACCCATCAGGATCGCGCCATAGATGACTTCCTGAATCGACAGGGCCTGGCGCAGCAATTCAGAGATCAGACCGAACGTGATGGCGCCGGCCACCGCACCGCGTACCGAACCGATGCCGCCCACGACGACCATGGTCAGCACCAAAATAGTGGTCTGAAAGCCCAGGCTTTCAGGGTGGATGAATGAGGTAAAGAGGGTGTACATGCCTCCGGCAATGCCAGCGAAGGCGGCCGATATCGCAAATGCGGTTTGTTTCATGGCACGGGCGTTGATGCCCATGGCCATGGCCGCCACATCGCTTTCACGCACTGCCCGCAAGGCCGAGCCAAACTGCGACCTGGACAGGGCGACCGTGAGCCACAACATCAGGGCTGTCAACACAATGACAAACGGATAAGCGTGAGCGTCGTTGGTGAGCCGAAGCCCGAACAATTCGGCCGGCTGCATACGCATACCGTTCGAAGCACCGGTGACCTTTTCCCAGTTCAGAAAAACCCACTGCATGGCTTCGCCAAATGCGAAAGTTGCCAGCGCCAGATAGATGTCCCGCATGCGCAAGGCGAGCAAGCCGATCACATAGCCCAGCACGGCCGCCAGCGCCCCACCGGCCAGGATGGACAGGATGAAGGGCGGGTGCCAATGGCTGTTAATCAGCCCGGCGGTGTAGATGCCGATGCCATAAAAAGCCGTGTGCGAGAGCGCGAACTGCCCGGCCTCGCCAATCACGATGTGCATTCCCAGCGCCAGCACCACAAACACCATCAGCAAGTTGACGATATACAGCACATAGCCAGAGACCGTGAAGGGCAGCACGCACAGCAGCACAGCCACGGCTGCCAGAGCCGCATGGTCAAGAGACAGGCGTTTCATACTTTTTTCACCTGCGGCTTGCCCCCGAGCAAACCCTGAGGCCTGACGATGAGCGTAATCAAGATAGCCAGAAAGGGGGCGACCACAATGGCGTTGGTTGAGATGAACAGGCCGACCAGATTTTCGATCACCCCGATCACGAACCCACCTATGACCGCCCCAGGCAGACTGGTAAATCCGCCGACGATGGCAGCCGCGTAAGCCAGAATGGCAATGTGGGCAATGTCGGGGGTAATCAGAACTTTGGGCGTGATCAGCAAAGCGGCCAGCGCCGAGATCAGGCCGGACAGGCCCCAGACCATCATGCGGATGTGCGACAGGCGGATACCCACGATTTGCGCAGCACGCGGATTCATGCCGACTGCGCGCATGGCCTTGCCGATGCGGGTCGAATTGAACATCCAGAACAAGCCGATCATGACGACCACGGCAACCACGAAGATGGCAACATCCAACTGTGTCAGCACCGCATCACCGATGATGATGGCATCGTTTTTTACCAGTGACGGCAGCGAGCGTGGCGTGTCCCCCAGCCCAGTCTGACGGACCAGACCCTTGAGCATGTAAGCCAGCCCCAAGGTGGCGATGACTAGCTGCACGCCAACACCGCGCGAGCCGGTGACGCGCTCCATCACCACCCGCTGAAACAGCACGCAACCCAGGGTGACCACCATCAAGGTAACGGGTATCACCAAGGCATAAGACCAGCCGAAGCCAAGCAACAGCATCAATGCCACATAGCCTCCCATCATGAAAATCTCACCTTGCCCAAAGTTCGGTACATCGGTGGTCTTGAAGATGGCCACAATCGCCACGGCAAGCAGGGCATAGACGCTGCCCGTCACCAGGCCAGACAACACGCCCTGCTGCAAAAATAACCAAATATCGCTCAAGCTCATACGTGGGTGCAGGGCCGGCCGAAGCCGGACCTGGTCTTTCCTGAGTTACTTAGGTTGATAAACCCACAAGCTGCGGTAGGTACCTGGCACCACGGCACTCTTTTCGCCATCGAACTTCAGGTAGATCGCTGATTTCTGACCTGCGTGGTCGGTGGGCGTCAGCTCGATCGGACCGGCCATCACGCCAGACTCGAACTTCGTCTGCGACAGCGCCGTGAGAAATTTCTCGCGCGTCAGCTGCGGACCTGCCGCCTTGAGCGCATTGACCACGGTCATCGCCGAAGGGATGCCATAAGGCATATAGGTCTGGGGGTAGCCAGGCTTGGCGGCCAGTTCGGGGTAGTAGGTTTTATACATGTCGTACACCCACTTGAGCTTGGGGCCACCGGGCACATCGATCATGACCTCTTGCAGGTACACGTTCTTGAAGGCCTCCTTGTTGCCCACGTTCTCAATCAGCTGCTTGAGGTCGGCCGTGCCGTTGACCGCGATCACGATGGGTTTGGTCCAACCCAGTTCATGGGCTTTCTTGACCAGCAAGCTGACGGGACGTGCATAAGTGGTGATCAGGAGCACGTCCGGGTTGGCTGCCCGAATCTTGAGCATGGGCGCCGTGACGTCCGTCAGGTTGGGGTTGATGGACTGAATCTGCAAGTCAACACCAATTTGCTTGGCCTGGAATTCAGCGGCTTCCTGGTTCCAACTTCCATACGCATCGTCATGGTTGATGTAGCCGATCTTCTTGCCATTGAGATGTGCGGAGGCAAACTGCACCATGGAGCCGCCAACGGCGCGTTGCGAGATTGAAAAGGCGCCATAGATGTACTTGGAGGGCGGGTACAGCGCACCATCGCCAGATGCGTTGAGCATCACGTAGGGAATCTGGGCCCGGTCTATGTATTCACGCGCGCCGACTACCGCACCGGAGCAGGAGCCGCCGTTGAGAGCAAACACCTTGTCCTGCTCGGTAAGTTTCTTTACAGCGGCAAGCACGTCGTTGGCGCTGCAACGGTCGTCTTCAATGACCAACTCGATCTTGCGACCATGGATGCCGCCCTCTTTGTTGACCTTGTCATAGTACATCTTGGCGGCGTTGAGCACGTCAAAACCATAGGCCATGGCGTTGCCGGACAAAGGTGCGAATACGCCTAACTTGATGGTCTTGTCGGTGAGACCGGGCTCGGTTTGGGCCCATGCGGTATTCAAGACGGCGGCGCCGGCCAGAAGGGTGAGTATCAATGATCTTTTTAGCTTCACGGGGTTCTCCTTTGACGGGTTAAAAAACGGCTTTGGAATGAGTGAATGAGTGAATGAGTGAATGAATAAAAGAAAGACGCGCTGTTCTCAAGCTCGCCCGGCATCCTGCTTTTCAAAGCCGGGACGGGGAATCAGGCCCAGCCAGGATTGGGTCAGGGCGCCATCGACCAATATTTCCTGACCACTGATGTAGCCTGCCCGGTCGCTCGCCAGGAAGAGCACGGCCTGCGCGATATCGACCGGCGTGCTGATCCGGCCGACAGGGACCATCTCTTCGCGTCGCCGCAAAACGCTCGGGTCCTGGTAGATGACCTCGCTCATGGGGGTACGGATCATGGCGGGA
The DNA here is from genome assembly GCA_903844825.1 of uncultured Burkholderiales bacterium. GTDB lineage: Bacteria > Pseudomonadota > Gammaproteobacteria > Burkholderiales > Burkholderiaceae_C > Polaromonas. The sequence goes on from CAIMVC010000116.1 coordinate 10,314, forward strand.
CTCACGACATTACTGCGCACACCGTGCGCGCCGAGTTCGACCGCCAGCAACTGCGACAGCATCTTGGCGCCCGCCTTGCTCACGCTGTAGGCGCCACTGAAGGGCTGAGGAATTGAGGCGGAAATGGAGGCAATGTGCACCATGCTGCCCCGGCCTTGCGAAACCATCTGGCGCCCAAACACCTGCGCCGAGAGCAGGTAGCCGGTGAGGTTGACTGACAGCAACTGGTTCCACTTGTCCAGCGCAATATCCATGATGGCATCGGCATACAGGGCGGCCGCGTTGTTGACAAGCAGTTGGCACTCACCCCAGTGGCCTTGCACCTGATCGGCCGCTGCCTGCAGGCTGGCAAGCTCAGTAACGTCAGCAACAATGCCCCTGACTTCGCCACCCTCTGCCTCAAGCGCACGCACCGTTCCTAGCAGCAACGCCTCGTCTCGGTCGAGCATCGCGACCCGAGCGCCGCAGGCAAGAAGTTGGCGGCAGATCTCGCGGCCAATCCCGCCAGCTGCGCCAGTGACCACGCACACCCTGTCCTTCAGGTTGAGCCAGTCGTTGCCAAGCGCATCCGAAACCTTCCGAGTCATGAGGCCCCGCTCCTTGTTGGGTCTGTCTAAAAACCACCGACGGTCTGTCGATCTCACAGCTGCGATTATGTATACATGACTGTCCTGTTTAATCGGTAATAACCCTTAATAGCCTTTCAAGGCTATGCCTATGTATACTTGAACAACTCACTCGACACAACATCCCGATGCAAACACTGGCTCAGAACGTGACCGAATCCGTGCGCGACTGGATACTGCATGGGCAGTTGCGTCCGGGTGAGCGGCTCGAGGAGATTCCGCTTGCCAAGCGACTGGGCGTCTCGCGCACGCCGATTCGGGCCGCGCTAGCCACCTTGGCCAGTGACGGCCTGATCGACCACCAGCCCAAACGCGGCTATGTCGTGCGCACTTTTGATCTAGAAGCCATAGGAGCAGCTTATGAGGTTCGCTCCGTGCTGGAGGGCTTGGCATGTCGCCGCGCGGCGCAACGCGGACTGACCCAGGCCCAATCCGGCAAGTTGCTCGAGTGTCTGGCCGAAGGCGACAAGATTCTGGCCTATGGCAGCCTGCGGCCGGAAGATCATGAACCGTATCAGCGCGTGAACGTTGAAATCCACGACACTTTGCTAGAGGCCTCCGGGAACCCCTGGGTGTCTCGCTTCGCCGAGCAGGCCCATAACATTCCCTTCGCGTCGGACCGGATCATCTTGTGGGATCAACATGCGGTGATCCTTCATTCGCACACTGACCACCACCGAATCATCAACGCCGTGATCGGCCGTGACAGTGCGCGAGCAGAACAACTGATGCGCGAGCATGTCTACTATGCCGGCCTGATCCTCAAGGGCAACTACGAGAGCCTGCTGTCGGCCGGCGATTCGGCACCGGGGATTTTTGCGTCATCCAAAGTGACGGATCAAGCTGCACAGAGCTAACGCAGGCTACGCGCTTGCCCCTTCTTAGCCGAATCTCAAACTAGCCCTCAAATTGCGGGTGCAGTTGCTTGATGCGGCTCATGGCCATGGCGGCGGCGGCCGTGCGGGTTTCGACGCCGAGCTTGGCGAAGACGTGTTCGAGTTGCTTTTTGACGGTCATGGGGCTGGTCCCCAAAATATCGCCAATGTCGCGGTTGATCTTGCCTTTGATCACCCAGTACAGGACCTCGGCCTCGCGGGCGGTGAGTTTGAAGCTCAGGCTGATCGCCTGGATCACGGTGGCGTCGGAGTCCTCGCGCATGATGATCAGCCAGTCGTCATCGCCGGTTTGCTGGTGCAGGCGAAAAGTCAGGCGCCGCGCGCCCTGCTCAATGTTCAGGCGCGGCGGTTCGGTCTGTGGCTCGGTGGTGCCTACGTGACGGCGCAACCAGCTTAAAACGGCCTGCGGCGTTTGCGGCGCCGACGTGCCGCAGTAGCGCAGCAGCAGGTCGCGGGCCAGCGTGGTTTGCCACATCAGCTTGCCATCGCTCAGGCGCACGGCGATAGTGGCGTAGCCAAAGGCATCCAGCGCGTTGCGGGCCTGCCGGCGTTCCCGGGCGCCTTGCAGGTGCACCGCAATGCGGGCCAGCACTTCCTTGGGCTTGATCGGCTTGGTGACGTAGTCCACGCCACCGACTTCCAGCGCGGCCACCAGATGCTCGGTCTCGGTCAGCCCGGTCATGAAGACGATGGGGATATGGGCCGTGACCGGATCGGCCTTGAGCCGCCTGGCCACTTCAAAGCCGTCCATGCCGGGCATCATGGCGTCGAGCAACACAATGTCGGGCAAGGCCTGGGCGGCACGCGCCAGCGCCGCCTCGCCGCGGGTGGCCACCAGCACGGTGTAGCCAGACTCGTCGAGCGCGTCGTGCAGCACCGAGAGGTTGTCCGGTACGTCGTCGACGATCAGCACCACGTCGCTGTTGGCGCGGTCCAGGGTCCGGTCCAACGAGTTCATGCCGGGGCCGCCGCGCTCAGTTGTCGGCCCATGGCGTCGAACTCAAACTGCCGCGCCAGCACGCGCATGTCGGCCACCCAGGCGCTGCAGGCCGGCTCGGCCTGATCGATCTCGTCGAGCTGGTTCAAGATACCGCGAAAGTAGCCCAAGGCCACCAGTTCGCGCAAGGCGCTCTGGCGCTCGGCCGAGGGCAGCACCCGCGCGCGCTGCGGCTCAGCCGGCGCGGTCGGCGGCAGCGGCGGGGCTGCTTGCGTCCACTGCAGGGCCAGCTTGCGTTCAAGCCAATCGAGCAGCTCGGCATGGCGCACCGGCTTCAAGATGAAATCTTCCACCCGAATGCCGACATCGTTGTCGAGCCCTTTGTCAAAGGCGTTGGCCGAGACAATGGCGACGGGCACCGATGCCAGACCCAGCGTGTGCAAACGGCGTATGGTTTCCCAGCCGTCAATGCCGGGCATGGCCAGGTCCATCAAAATGGCATCGGGCGCGAGCCCCGTTGCGAGCAGGTCCAGGCAGTCGTGGCCACTGGCAGCGGTGCGCAACTCAAAGCCCAGGGGCTGCAGCAAATTGACCAGCAGGTCGCGGTCGGCCTCTTCGTTGTCCACCACCAGCAAGCGCCGGCGCTCACCGAGGTAGCCCCGGCGCACACGCGCCGCAGCGGGTCGCGCCAGCGGCCCTTGTGCGGTTTCCTGATGCACCTGTGGCAAAAAGAGGCGTACCCGAAACACCGAACCCTGACCGGGCGCGCTCGTCACGGTCAGCTCCCCCCCCATGAGGTCGGTCAGCATCTTGGCGATCGTCAGGCCCAGACCCGCACCAGGCGCGGCCACGCCGGGGGTGTTGGCGCGAGTGAAGGGCTCGAAGATCCGCTGATGCTCCTGCGCCGACAGGCCCGGTCCGCTGTCTTCGATCTCGATGTGCGCCATCTCGCGCGCATGGCGCACCCGAAAACTCACCTGCCCCTGGCTGGTGAACTTGATGGCGTTGCCCAGCAAGTTGATGAGGATTTGCCGCACCCGCTTTTCGTCGCCACGCACAAGCTCGGGCATCTCCGGCGCAGGCTCGAAATGAAAGCGCAGCCCCTTGGCCGAGGCTTCCAGCTCAAACAGGTGCGCCATCTCGCGCACCCCTTCGGCAAATTGCATGGGCTTGACGTTGAGCGTGAGCTTGCCGCTTTCAATACGCGCAATGTCCAGTGTGCCCTCGATCAACGACAGCAAGTGCTCGCCCCCCCGCTTAATGACACTGACCGCTTGCCGGCGGTGTGCGGGAATCGTCGGGTCTTCGCCCATGAGCTGCGCATAACCGAGGATGCTGTTGAGTGGCGTGCGCAGCTCATGGCTGATCGCGCTGATGTAGCGGCTCTTGGCCTGGTTGGCTTGCTCGGCCACACGCCTGGCCTGCTGCAAGGCCTCGTCGGTCTGGCGATGCGACTCGATCTCCTGCATCAGCAAATGCGTCTGGCGATTGGACTCCTCCTGCGCCACCTGACGGCTCTTTTGCGCCAGCACCAGCCACCAGGCGACCAGGCCGGCCACCACCAGCAGCGCCATGAAGGCCTTGATGAAGCCCGAGCGCAGCGAGTCACCCACCAGCTCAACGCCGGCGCGCAACTCCTGGTGATACAGCATCCCGAAAATACTGCCCAGCAAGGGGACGATGACCAGCATCAGCAGCAAAAAGTGGCCCAGCCCGGTATCGAGGTAGGGCCAGACCGGACGCGGCAAGACCCGCCGCAGCAGGGCCGACCACTGCGCCGACAGACTCGCGTGCGGCTTGCACATGTCGCCGCAGCGCGCATCCAGCGTGCAACACAAAGAGCAGATGCTGCCCTGGTAGGCCGGGCAATGCGCCATGTCGGGCGCTTCGTAGTCGCGCTCGCAGATCACGCAGCGTTGCAGCACAAAGCCCGGCGCCGGGCTACCCTTGTCGGGCGCCGTGGTACAGCCTTCGCAGGACGCGCCGCCGCCGGTCTGCTCCGAGCTGCGGGCCAGGTAATAGCGGCCCCGGGTCGCCCAGGCAATCAGCGGCGCGGCCACCAGCGCAGTCACCAGCGCAATCAGGGCCGAAAAAGCCTGCGCGAGCGCGCCAAAAACCCCCAGATAGGCCGTTACCGACAGCGCCGATGCCAGCGCCATCGCGCCCACGCCCACCGGGTTGATGTCGTACAAATGCGCGCGCTTGAACTCAATACCGGGCGGCGACAGGCCCAGCGGCTTGTTGATGACGAGGTCGGCCACCACGGCCATCATCCAGGCAATGGCGATGTTGGAGTACAGGCCCAGCACATCGCCCAGCGCCTGAAACACGTTCATTTCCATCAGCATGAACGCAATCAAGGTATTGAAGACGACCCACACCACGCGCCCGGGGTGGCTGTGCGTCAGGCGCGAGAAGAAGTTCGACCAGGCCAGTGAGCCCGCGTAAGCGTTGGTGACGTTGATCTTGAGCTGGGAGATGACCACAAACAGCGCCGTCGCGGCCACCGCCAGGCCGTAGTTGGGAAAAACGTATTCGTAAGCGGCCAGGTACATCTGATTAGGGTCGACCGCCCGGTCAACCGGCACCATGTTGCTGATGGCGAGGTAGGCCAGCAAGGCGCCCCCGAGCATCTTGAGCACGCCCAGAATCACCCAACCCGGCCCACCCGCGAGCACACCCGCCCACCAGCGCCAGCGCTTGGGCTCACCCCGGGCTGCCTGCACCGGCATGAAGCGCAAATAGTCGGCCTGCTCACCCATCTGGGTGATGAGCGCAATACCCACCGTCAAGCCGGCACCAAACAAGTGCAGATTAAATTCACCCCCCACACCTTTATCACCGCCATAGTGCACGATCCCCGAAAAAGCACCAGGATCGCGCACCAGTACATACACAAAAGGCACCACCAGCATCACCAGCCAGAGCAGCTGCGTCCACAGCTGCAAGCGGCTGATGGCCGAGACGCCATGGGTGACCAGCGGAATCACCACCAGCGCGCAAATCAGGTAGCCCCAGGCGGGCGGCACGCCCAGCGCCAGCTCCAGCGCGTAGGCCATGACGGCGGCTTCCAGCGCGAAAAAGATGAAAGTGAAGGACGCATAGATCAGCGAGGTCAGGGTCGAGCCGATGTAACCAAAGCCTGCGCCCCGCGTGAGCAAGTCCATGTCTACCCCGTAGCGGGCGGCGTAAATGCTGATCGGCGGGCCCGCCCGAAAAATGTTCAAGCCCGTCGCCAGAATCGCCCAGAAGGCGTTGGTAAAGCCATAACTCACCAGCAGCGTCGCGCCCACCGCTTCAAGAATCAGAAACGAGGCTGCCCCAAAGGCCGTGTTGGCCACCCGCCACTCTGACCATTTGCGAAACCGCTGCGGCGTAAAGCGCAACGCATAGTCCTCCATGGTCTCGCTGGCCACCCAGCTGTTGTAGTCGCGACGGACTTTGATGATGCGCTGCAAAGCCCCGACCGCCGGCCGACCGGCGGGGCTGTGTAAGTCGGTGTTGCCGGCGGGCAAGTCGGCGGCCAGCGGGACTGGGGCCGGAGAGGGAGGAGTAGGATTCATGGCAAGCGCTGAGTAACGCGGTGCAGGTTCTGTGCCACCGCCGCTGCAGTGCCCGCTGCCAGCGGCCCGGACGGCGCCACCCCCTCCCGGATGGCACCATTCTTGCACCCCAGGCAAGACACTCGCCCACTGACGCCTTGACGCTGCGCCCTCCCGAAGGACACCATGGAACTGACCCCCCGCGAAAAAGACAAACTCCTGCTGTTTACCGCCGCCCTGCTGGCCGAAAGGCGCAAGGCCCGCGGGCTCAAGCTCAATTACCCGGAGTCGGTCGCGCTGATCAGCGCCGCCGTGATGGAAGGCGCACGCGACGGCAAGTCGGTGGCCGACCTCATGAGCGAAGGCCGCAAGGTGCTGACCCGCGCTGACGTGATGGAGGGCATCGCCGAGATGATCAGCGACATTCAGGTCGAAGCGACCTTCCCCGACGGCACCAAGCTCGTCACTGTTCATCAGCCGATCATCTGAAGATGAAAACCATGACAGTGACCGCCACACTCAAAAAATCCACTCACTTCAATCACCGGAGCCCTGCCATGCGCCCCCCCGCTTCCCGCTTGATAGCGACGCTTTCCTTTTTGCCCGCCCTGAGTTTTGCTCATGATGGGCACGCACTGGCCGGGTCGCACTGGCACGGCACCGACGCCTGGGGCTTTGTGGCGCTGGCGGTCATGGTCGGGGTGGCGCTGTGGTGGTCCAGGGGTGGGCGATGAGCAGCGCCATGGTGCCCGGTGAGCTGTTCACCGATGGCCCGGACCACGTCATCAACGTGGGCCGGCGCACGCTCACGCTGGTGGTGCAAAACACCGCCGACCGGCCGATCCAGGTCGGCTCGCACTACCACTTTGCAGAAACCAATGCCGCGCTGGGCTTTGACCGCCAGGCAGCGCGCGGCATGCGGCTGAACATTGCGTCCGGCACGGCCGTGCGCTTCGAGCCGGGCCAGCAGCGCACGGTGGAACTGGTGGACTTTGCCGGCGAGCGCAAGGTCTATGGCTTTCGCGGCCTGGTGCAGGGCGCGCTGGACAACACAGGAGCACACTGATGGCCACGATCGGACGCCGCGCTTACGCGGAAATGTTTGGACCCACGGTCGGCGACCGGCTGCGCCTGGCCGACACCGACCTGGTGGTGGAAGTCGAGGCCGACTACACCCTGCGCGCCGGCAGCTACGGCGAAGAAGTCAAATTCGGCGGCGGCAAGACCATTCGTGACGGCATGGCCCAGTCGCAGGCGACTCGGGCCGCGGGCGCTGTCGACACCGTCATGACCAACGCCCTGATCATGGACCACTGGGGCATCGTCAAGGCCGACATCGGCCTGAAAGACGGTCGTATCGCGGCCATCGGCAAGGCCGGCAACCCGGACGTGCAACCGGGGGTGGACATCATCATCGGCCCTGGCACCGAGATCATCAGCTGCGAAGGCATGATCGTCACCGCGGGCGGCATCGACTCGCACATCCACTTCATCTGCCCGCAACAAATTGAAGAAGCGCTGGCCTCCGGTGTGACCACCATGATGGGCGGCGGCACAGGACCGGCCACCGGCACCTTTGCCACCACCTGCACGCCCGGTCCCTGGAACATTGAGCGCATGTTGCAGGCGGCCGACGCTTTTCCCATGAACCTGGGCTTTCTGGGCAAGGGAAACGCCAGCCGGCCCGAAGCGCTGCATGAGCAAATCAACGCCGGCGTGATCGGTCTGAAACTGCATGAAGACTGGGGCACCACGCCGGCCGCCATCAGCAACTGCCTGGACGTGGCCGACGAGACCGACGTGCAAGTGGCCATTCACAGCGACACGCTCAACGAATCGGGCTTTGTCGAAGACACCATCGAGGCCACCAAGGGCCGCTCGCTCTGCGCTTTTCACACCGAAGGCGCCGGTGGCGGCCACGCGCCCGACATCATGCGCGTAGTCGGGCAAGACAACTTCCTGCCCTCGTCCACCAACCCGACCATGCCCTACACCGTCAACACGCTCGACGAGCATGTGGACATGCTGATGGTCTGCCACCACCTGGACGCCGGCATTGCCGAAGACCTGGCCTTCGCCGAAAGCCGTATCCGCAAGGAAACCATTGCGGCCGAGGACATCCTGCACGACCTGGGC
>CAIMVC010000117.1 GCA_903844825.1 uncultured Burkholderiales bacterium
TCTGTTTTTTATGCGGCTCGCGACTGGGGCATCGCCCAGCAACCGGGGCAGTTGCCGCAGACGGTGGAACACGCCTGCAGCGGCACGCAGGCCTGGGAGAAGTCCATCAAGCCGGGCCATGGCTCCGGTGTTTACGCCCAAAACGCCTGCGCCAATGGCACCTTCATCAGCCGTTTGCTGTTCGGCCCAGTTGGCCTGAGGGTCGAGCCGGAGCAATTGAGTGCTGCACGCCAGGTCCACGGGCAGACGCTGACCTGGACACGCGGACTGGCAATGATTGAAAGGCCTTGACCCGCGCAGGCGCCAACAGCCCCCGGCGCAGTCAAGCAGGTTTTAGCAACCTGCAGCGCATTTTCCCGAGGCGTCGAACTCCATTGTCCTGCCAGACAAGGGGACATGCACCGGCACTTTGACGGCCTTAATGAAGGCCTCGGTCTTGCTGCCCGCCCGCACTTTGGCGCCCACGGTGCCGACCTCATTGGCGTGCGAAGCAATCACTGAAGCCGGCTTGACGAGCTCGTTCATCACAAAGGCGGCTTCAACCGGCCCCGTGGTGAATCCATCGCCCATATTCATGACAGCCAGTTTGGCCTGGTAAAGGTCGCGCACCACCCGCTCCTGATCGGCGGTGACACCGGTGTCGCCAGACAGGTAGGCCACCAGGCCGTTGCTAAAGCGAAGCACATAACCAGTCGCCAGGCCGACATCGCCCGCGATGCCGGCTTCTTTCATGGCCCGGCCAAGTTCGCCGCCGATGTGATCCGGGTCCACGCCGTTGCTGTGCAGCGCGCTCACCGTCGCAATTCGCACGCCTGAGAGCGTCACACTGCCGCCAAAGCGGGCAAGGATCGAGTTAGCCGGATCGCCGCCGTTGGCCTTGAGCTTCGCGGCAAAAAAGGGCGGCATTTCGCTACCAGTCACGATTTTCGACTTCTTGGCCAGCGCGATATTGACGGCGTTGGAATTGGGCATGGCCGAGACCGACAGATCGGGGCTGGCGCAGGTACCCGAATTCGGCGCTTTGCTGTGCGCGTTGCCGATATGGTCGCCATGCATGTGGCTCACGAGGATGATGTCGATCTTGCCCAAGCGCGGGTCGCTCGCGCCGGCCACCGTTCGACCCGGGTCGTAGAGGATGCGCGTGCCGTTGGGGTCCTCAAAAACCAGCGCCCTGTCCTGCGCGCAAAACTCACCGTCGATCCCCCCCAGGGGCGTGACCTTGACGTTCTGGGCAAGCGCTGAAAAAGACAGCCCGACACACATAGCACCGACAGCGGCAACCCGATTCAAGCGTTTCATAAAGCTCCTTGTTATCGTTACGAAAAAATGAACCCAAACCCCGCTAAAAGGACGATTCAGCGGCGTTTGGGTCGGGCTGGCTTAGATTAGAAGCAGCCGGCCATGACCCGGAAACCGGATCATAGTGCCGTCGCGATGACTCGTGCCAGGCGAGCCCGCAGTTTGCGCCGGGCCGGCAGACCATTGCCCCGCCGACCGGATGCAATTGCAGTGGCGCTCAAGCCGTGCTGTTTGCCGCACTGAAGTTAAACACCCCCGGCTGACGGATCGGGTCGACCCCCACGGCAATGGCGCTCTTCGGCGGGAAACGTCCCTCGAGCAAGAGCTTGGAGAGCGGATTTTCGATGCGCTGCTGAATCGCGCGCTTGAGCGGCCGCGCCCCGAACACCGGGTCAAAGCCGACCTTGGCCAGCTCGGCGATGGCCGCTTCGGAAACGTCCATTTCCAGATCCATCTTTTGCAGCCGCTGCAGCAAGACCTGCAACTGGATGCGGGCAATGGATTCAATGTTCTTGGCGTCCAGCGCATGAAAGACCACCGTCTCATCAATACGATTCAGAAATTCCGGGCGGAAGTAGTTCTTGAGCTCGTCGGTCACCGCATCGCGAACGTCCTCGTAACTACGTCCGACCATCGACTGGATGATGGGCGAGCCGATGTTGCTGGTCATCACGATCACTGTGTTTTTAAAGTCCACCGTGCGGCCCTGACCGTCGGTCAGGCGGCCATCGTCGAGGACCTGCAAGAGGACGTTGAAAACGTCGGGATGGGCCTTTTCCACCTCGTCGAGCAGCAACACGCTGTAGGGCTTGCGGCGCACGGCCTCGGTCAGGTAGCCGCCCTCCTCGTAACCCACATAGCCGGGGGGCGCGCCAATGAGCCTGGCCACCGAATGCTTTTCCATGAACTCACTCATGTCAACGCGAACCAGGTGATCTTCGCTATCAAACAGGAAGCCGGCCAGTGCCTTGCA
>CAIMVC010000118.1 GCA_903844825.1 uncultured Burkholderiales bacterium
CAAGCTGTACTCGCCCGACTCGTCGACCGGCCGGCTTGGGCTGCTGGAACTGCGCGCCTTTGAAATGCCACCGCACGCTCGCATGAGCATTGCCCAGCAATTGTTGTTGCGCGCGCTGGTGGCCAGGTTCTGGCAAGAGCCAAGCTACCACAAGCTCACGCGCTGGGGCACCGAGCTGCATGACCGCTTCTTGCTGCCGAGCTTCATCCGCATGGATTTCGAAGACGTGCTGGCCGATTTGCAGGACTTTGGCTACCCCTTCGACATGGCCTGGTTTGAGCCGCACTTCGAATTCCGCTTTCCGCTGATCGGCCAGGTGCAAACGCGCGGCATCGAGCTGACGGTGCGCAGCGCTCTGGAACCCTGGCATGTGATGGGCGAGGAAGGCTCTTCGGGCGGCACCGTACGCTACGTCGACTCGTCGCTGGAGCGGGTGGAACTGCGCGTGAGCGGGCTCAACAGCGAGCGCTACCAGATCACCGTCAACGGCCGGCCCCTGCCGCTGCAAAACACCGGCACCGTGGGCGACTTTGTCGGCGGCGTGCGCTACAAGGCCTGGAACCCGCCGTCGGCACTGCACCCGTCGATTGGCGTGCATGCGCCGCTGACCTTTGACATTGTCGACCGCTGGAGCGCTCGCTCGCTGGGCGGCTGCCAGTACCACGTGGCGCACCCGGGCGGGCGCAGCTACGACACGCTGCCGGTCAACGCCTACGAGGCTGAAAGCCGGCGGCTGATGCGCTTTTCGCAACTGGGCCACACCCCGGGCAAGATGCCTGTGGCGAGGGAAGATGTCAGCCGCGAATTCCCGTTCACGCTGGACCTGCGATGAGCATGCGCTGAGGCGGGCCGCAGGCATACTGGAGCCCCGTGGAACCTGGCAACCCTTCTTTTGAGCCTGCGCCACCGACGCTGTCAACGCCGGTGGCGCTCGCCTTGGCGCGCGCACCCGCAGCGCTGCCCGGCCATTACGACGAGCTGCGCGGGCGCACTCTGGACAAGCCTGCGCTGAGCAGCCCTGGTCCTGGCCAGACTGGCGGGCCAGCGCCCACCTCGGGGCAAACGCAAAGTCAGGGACCGGCGCTGCAATTGGCCACGGCGCTGAGCAAGCCAGCCTTTAAATTCAACCCGCCCCTGATGCCTCTGGCTCCGCTGTCGCCGGCGTCGCCGCCGGGTGAAGCTTTGGATGCGGGCGCGTGGCAAGGCGCAGGCCCGCCGGGCGCTGGCCAGCCGATCGGGCCGGCCGCGCGAAGCGGTGCGGCCAGCGCCGACGCCCCGCTGGCGCCGCCCTGGGCCGATTTTTTCAGCCAGCTCGGGCAGGACGGTTTTGCCGACCTGAACCGGCGCAACGCCAACTTGCAACGGCAAATTCGCGACAACGGCGTGACCTACAACGTCTACGCCGACGCCGATGGCCCGCAACGCCCCTGGGCACTGGACCTGTTTCCTCTGGTGCTCACACCCGCCGACTGGGCCAGCATCGAGGCCGGCGTGAGCCAGCGCGTGCGCCTGCTCGAGCGCATCATGGCCGACGTCTATGGCCCGCAATCCCTGACCCGCCAGGGCCTGCTGCCATCAGCCCTGGTGCAAGGCCATCCGGGCTACCTCAGACCCATGCAGGGGGTGCCTCCGGCGGGCGGCACGCATTTGCATATTGCAGCGTTTGACTTGGCCCGCGGCCCCGATGGTCGCTGGTGGGTGGTCTCGCAACGCACTCAGGCGCCGTCCGGTCTGGGCTACCTGCTGGAGAATCGGCTGAGCATTTCCCAGCAATTTCCAGAGGCCTTTAGGCAGATGAGGGTGCAGCGCCTGGCCGCGTCCTACAAGGCGCTGATTGACGGGATGCGGGCGGCCTGCCCCGACCTGGGCGAGCCTGGCGTCGAGCCGCGCATCGTGCTGCTGACACCTGGCCCCTACAACGAAACCTATTTTGAGCACGCCTACCTGGCGCGCTACCTGGGCCTGACGCTGGTCGAGGGCAGCGACCTGCTGGTGCGCGACGAGCGGCTTTATTTAAAGACGCTCAAAGGCCTGGAGCCGGTGCACGGCCTGCTCAAGCGACTCGACGACCAGTTCCTGGACCCGCTGGAGCTGCGCTCCGACTCCACGCTGGGCGTGCCGGGGCTGCTGCAAGTCGTGCGCGCCGGCCATGTGCTGCTGGCCAACGCGCCCGGCTCGGCCTTTCTGGAGTCGCCGGCCCTGCTTGGTTTTTTGCCGGCGCTGAGCGAACACCTGTTAGGCGAAAAGCTGGCCCTGCCCTCGCTGGCGACCTGGTGGTGCGGCGAGCAGGCGGCCTTACAGTCGGTGCTGCCGCAGTTGCGCGACTGCGTCATCAAGCCCACCTACCCCGCGTCGGGCATGGCGTCGGTGATCGGCCAGACACAGCCGCGCGCCAAGCTCGACGAGTGGGCGGGCCGGCTGCTGCGCCACGGCGAGGACTACACCGTGCAGGCCTACCTGCCGCTGTCACAAACACCCACCTGGCAAAGCGAAAAAATTGCCCCACGCTCGGCCATGGTCCGGGTCTTTGCGCTGGCCGATGGCCGTCAGTCCTGGCAGGTGCTGCCCGGGGGGCTGGCCCGCCTGGCCGGCAAAAACGAGAACATCGCCTCCATGCAGCACGGCGGCAGCAGCGCTGACGTCTGGGCACTGGGCCGCCCCACTGACGGCGCGCCAGCCAGCACCCTGGCCGCGTCGGCCGTGGCCGACGACCGCGAAGCGCTTTCGAATCCGCTGGCGCAGCCCCGCCAAGCCAGAACCACCGAAGTTGCCGGCGCTGCAGCCGCCGCGGTGGGCTTCAAGCGCGCCACCAGCAGCCGCTCTGCCGAGAATTTGTTCTGGCTGGGGCGCTATACCGAGCGCGCCGAAAACTCGGTACGTCTGGCGCAACTGAGCCTGCAGAGCCTGAACGGTGAAGACCAGTCCTCGCAGCCGCTGCTGGCCTGGCTCAGCGCCATGGCCGTGAACAACGCTTTGGTGCTGTCCACCGTACCGCCGGCGACCCAGGCGCGGCGGGTGTTCGAGCGGGCGCTGATCGCCAATCTGGGTGACACCAGCCAAGCCGCCAGCGTGGGCTACAACCTGCTGGCACTCAAAAGCGCCGCATCGGCCGTGCGTGAACGGCTGTCCCAGGCGCAGTGGCAGGTCATCGTGCGAGCACAGGCCGATTTTTCTGCCCGCTGCAAGGACCTCAGCCGCTCCAACCCCAAGGGCCACCCCGGTGCAGATTACTCGGCCAGCGAGGCGCTGCGTGCCCTGGACTCGGCCAGCGGCTTTTTGGCGGCCATGACGGGCGCACAGACCGACCGGATGATGCGCGATGACGGCTGGCGCCTGCTGAGCATAGGCCGCCACATCGAAAGGCTGAGCATGCTGGCCTCGGCACTGGTGCTGGGACTGCAAACAGGTGCGGTGCATGACGAGGGCGGCTTCACCGCCCTGCTGGCCCTCTTTGACAGCACCATCACCTTCCAGGCGCAATACCAGCAACGGCGCGACAGCGCCGCCCTGCTTGACCTGCTGGTGCTCGACCGCGACAACCCCCGCTCGCTGGCCTGGGTGGTGCAAACCTTGCGGGCCCGCCTGGCCAAGCTCGACGGCACGCCGGTCGGCGAGATACCTGCACTCGCGCTCGGCCTGCCGGATCCGGCGACCTGGCAGCTCAACACCTTGTGCCGGCTTCGCAGCAGCAGCGTCCAGCCGCCCGAGCCGGCGCTGCTGGACGAACTGCAGGCCTGCACGCAGTCGGCGCTGACGCTGTCCGAGCAGATCAGCCGCCGCTATTTCAGCCACGCCCTGGCCGGCAGCTACAGCTTGGGCGCCTGAGCTGGCGCTGCGCAATAAACCCACTCAAGCTAAACCCGGCAGTTGACCGCTAGCACCCGCATGAAACGTCAAATGAATCAACGCGTTGAGCACACGGCCCACCTCACCGCCTGGATGAGAGCGCCGCACGGCCGCGCCCAACTGCCGGATTTAGACTGAATTGATCGCCGGCATGCTGCTTCACGTTCTCCACGAAACCCGCTACGACTACAGCCCGTCGGTCGAAAACGCGCACCATGTGGTGCACCTCAAACCCACCAGCGGCGCGCAGCAACAGCTGCTCAGCCACGAACTGCGCATTGACCCGCCGCCCGCCCAGCAGCGCGAGGTGGCAGACGTATTCGGCAACATGCGCACCTTCTTCTCCTTCCAAAGTGCGCACGACACACTGCGCGTGGTCGCCGACAGCGTGGTTCAAACCGGCGTCAGCCCGGCCGACCCACCCGCGGCCAGCGCCAGCTGGGAGCGCGTGCGGGAACATTTGCGCTACCACGCCGCGGCCGCCTGGGACCCGGCGTCGGAGTTTCTCTTTGCCTCGCCCTATGTTCCGCGCGACGAGGCTTTCAGCGATTTTGCTCGCCCCAGTTTCACGGCCGGCCGCCCGCTGGCCGAAGCCGCGCACGACCTGATGGGGCGGATTTACCGCAGCATGACCTACGAAAGCCAGAGCACTGACGCCAGCACGCCGGCGTTGCAAGCCCTGACCCAGGGCAAAGGCGTGTGCCAGGATTTCGCCCACATCATGGTGGCCTGTTGCCGCGCCATGGGGGTGCCGGCGCGCTACGTCAGCGGCTACCTGCTGACCCACCCAGCGCCGGGGCAGCCGCGCCTGATCGGCAGCGATGCGTCGCACGCTTGGGCCTCGGTCTACTGCCCTGCCGCCAATGGCCAGGGGGAGATCGACCGCCAGCAGCCCGGACGCTGGCTGGACTTTGACCCCACCAACGACCGGGCGCCCGGCGAGGATTACGTGACCCTGGCCACTGGCCGGGATTTTCTGGACGTCTCGCCCATGCGCGGCGTGATTCGCGGCGGCGCCCACCACGCCCTGAGCGTGGCGGTCACCGTGGCACCGCTACCCGCCTGGGGCCACTGACAAGCGGCGATCATCAAGCCGGGTAACCGGGACCCTGGATGGCCACGGCCCTCCGGGGCTTTCCATGACGGACTCTTTTTTCCCCGTCATGGCGACAGCCCCTACCGCTTCATGGCGACGCCACATCCTCCAGCCATGAAGACGCCACTTATCGCGTCTTTACGAGCGCAGCGCGGCAATCCGTGACCCCGAAGTCATGCATTAGCCCGCATATTTCACCGTATTCCCTTGCATAAGCCAGTGGGTGAAGAATCTTGCATCCGAACGTCTTGCTGTTGATGTTTTGGAGCGATTGCCTTGGTTTTGTCGGTTGGTCGAGCCGACATGGGCGCAGTTACCCCC
>CAIMVC010000119.1 GCA_903844825.1 uncultured Burkholderiales bacterium
CCACCACATCTTGACGCCGGTGAGAATCAGGAACGCTCCAAACACATACAAGATCCAGTGGAATTGCGCGAGTAACCAGCCGCCCACCAAGATCATGATGGTACGCAGCACGATGGCGCCGATGATGCCGATCATCAGGACCCGCTTTTGAAATGGCGTCGGTACCGCAAAGTAGGTGAAGATCATCAGGAATACAAAGATGTTGTCCACCGCCAGCGACTTTTCTATGAGGTAGCCAGTCAGAAATTCCAGTGACTTGGTGTTGGCGATCTCGGTAGAACCCGTGCTGTCTTTGACCGCCCACCAGAACAGGCCGTTGAACAAAAAGCTCAGTGCAATCCAGACCATGGACCAGTTCAGCGCTTCCTTGACGCCAATATCCTGCGCGCCCTGTTTTTTGAGCACAACAAAGTCAACGAACAGCGATGCCAGCACGATGCCGACGAAGGTGGCCCACAGCCACAGGGGAGCAATTGTTTGCATAAAAACCTTAGGAGTTGGAAAGGCCTGCGCGCCCTCTGCGGATGCTCTTCGGGTGCCACACCTCAAAGTGCCCGAGTGCGCAGGTCAGGTCAAAGTCTAGTGGTAAATGATCATCTTTATTCTGCTGTTTTAATTGATATAGTTCGTAAAAAACTGAATGTTTAAGCGTATTTCCTGTTTCAAGATCGACATGAAAAATTCAAACGTGCACTCAATCCGGCGGCCATCGCTCGTCACCGCACGCCTGAAAGACACCAGCAGGTAAAGCGTTTTGTGACCCTCCGTTGTCCAGCAATCTATTTTTTTCGGCTACGGCGGCCAGCGCGCCGGGGGGGCAGCGCTCGATCACGCTACGCATCGGGTCCGGTGCGGCCTGTGCCGCCGTACCAGCACTGTGATTGGCCTGCTCCGGGGAAGGCTGCAGCACCGAGCCCACAATGCGATTGGGACGGTAGGTCGCCAGGCCTTTGAGCCGGGCTCGCCAGGCCTGTTCGTACAAGCGTTTGAAGTCGGCATAGGCGCAGTCCGCCGGCACGTTGACGGTTTTTGAAATCGCGGTGTCAATAAAGGGCTGCACTGCCTGCATCATGGCAATGTGGTCGGCCGCTGGTATGTCCAGTGCCGAAACAAAGTAGGCCGGCAAGCTCGAGACGTCACCGCCCAAATCGCGGTAGCGCCGCCACGCATGGTCTTTCACGGCGTACTCTTTGGTGCTGCCATCGGCTTGCCGCTTTTTGCGCAGGTACCTCCAGGAAAATGCCGGCTCTATGCCGTTGGACGCGTTGTCGGCAAAGGCCAGGCTGACGCTGCCCGCAGGGGCAATCGACAGCAAGTGACTGTTGCGGATGCCGTGCAGGCGCAGGGCGCTTTGCAGTGCCTCGGGCAGGCGGCTGGCAAAGGTGCCCTCAGCCAGGTAGCCGTCAGCTTCAAAGCGGGCAAACCCTCCTTTTTCCTGAGCCAGCGCGATGGAGGTGGTGTAAGCCGCGTCGCGCATGTGCCGGGCGATGCTGGCCGCCGTGGCGCGACCTTCGTCGCTGTCGTAGCGCTGGCACAGCATGGTCAGTGCGTTGCCCAGGCCGGTAAAGCCCACGCCGATACGGCGCTTGGCTGTGGCCTCGTCACGCTGCTGCGGCAGGGGCCAGAAGCTCAGGTCCAGCACGTTGTCAAGGGCCCGTACCTGAATGGCCACCGCCTTGTCAAAGGCCTTGTAGTCGAAGGCGGGCGTGCCATCAAAGCCAAACGGGTGGCGCACAAAGCGCGTCAGGATGATGGGCCCCAGATCACAGCTGCCGTAGGGCGGCAGGGGTTGCTCGCCGCAGGGGTTGCTGGCGCTGATGCGTTCGCAGTAGCGCAGGTTGTTGTCCTGATTGATCGTGTCGAGAAACAAAATGCCGGGCTCGGCGAAGTCGTAGGCCGACTGCATCACGGTGTCCCAGAGTTCGCGCGCGGCGATGGTTTGGTAAACCCACAGCCCGTCCGGGCGCTCACAGGCGCCGCCAGCCAGGAGGCTTTTTCCTGGCGCCGCCCGGTGTACCAGCGCCCAGGGCTGGTTCTCGCCAAGGGCCCGCATGAAAGCGTTGCTCACGCCAATGGAGACGTTGAAATTGTTCCATCGGCCAGGCGTTCGCTTGGCGGTGATGAACTCCAGCACGTCCGGATGGTCCATGCGCAGCACGCCCATCTGTGCGCCGCGGCGCGCTCCTGCGCTTTCCACGGTGGCACAGGACTGGTCGAATACGTTGATGTAGCTGCAAGGGCCCGAGGCCAGGGAGGCGGTGCTTTTGACCTCGGCGCCGCGGGGTCGAATGCGAGAAAAGTCGTAGCCCACACCGCCGCCGCGCCGCATGGTCTCGGCCGCTTCCCGCAGAGCTTCGTAGATGCCGGGATAGCCCTCCTCGTCGACGCCCTGGATGCAGTCGCCGACCGGTTGCACAAAGCAGTTGATCAGCGTGGCTTGAATGCCCGTACCCGCCACGCTCATGATGCGGCCTGCGCCAATGGCACCGGCGTGAAGGTTGGCCAAAAACAGTGCCTCGTAGTGCGCACGCAGGGCGGGTGTTTCAACCGAGGCCAGCGCGTGCGCGACGCGCCGAAAAACGTCCTCTGCGCTGCTTTCTCCCGGTTTGAGGTACTTCTCGCGTAAAACGTCTTCGCTGATGGGCTGCATGGCCGTCAGGTCGCAAGCCCGGGCCTGCACGCCTGTGCTGGAGTCAGGCGCTGCAACTTTTCTTCTCGTGGGCATGGGTGAGGGCCTTTTTCAAGAAGAGAGGAGTCTTTCATCAACGCTCACAGCAAAGCGCTGAGTCGACGAGCAGGCGGAAGTCTTGAGCACTTTCAGCACCGCTTCAGGCTAGCAAATTCGCCGTGTCTTGGCCTTGTCATGCATCAAACATGTGCGCTTGAACGTGATCAGCGACACCGCACAGTTCTCGAGGCTGTGGCGGGCTGAGCCTGGAGCCGGTGGCGCCCTGTCCGCAGCGTTGGCCCTGTCTTGCCTGGTGCGGCATCACCAGGCAAGACAAGGCTGACGCCGGACCGCGGCATGGCTTGAGCTGCCTGAAAACACGTTGCCGGGAGTGCTCGGATACTGTATATTTGTACAGTTAATTGTCAATTCGTATCCCGGATGTCCCTGGGGCGAGGCGGCATGGCCCGGGTATGTCTGCTGCAACTCTTTCAATCGATTCAGGTCTGCTCAAGGGCGTCTGGCGCGCTGGCGAACTCGCCGCCGTTGCCGGCCGCACGCTTGACACCGGCTACCCCTTGCTCAACAGCGCCTTGCCGGGCGGTGGCTGGCCTGTGGGCGCCATGACCGAGCTGCTGCAAAGGCGGCCGGGTTGCGGTGAGTGGGGGCTGCTGGCGCCCGCGCTCGCGTCATTGCATGCGGCTGCGGGTCCGCCTGCCGCTGTGACGCTGATCGGGGCGCCACACCAGCCCTTCGGTCCGGCCCTGATCGCCCGCCATGTCGAGCCGCTTGGCTGGCTGCGGGTCCAGACGCAGACACCCACAGAGCGTTTGTGGTCTGCCGAGCAGGCTTTGCGCTGCGCCGCTGTCAGTGTGGTGCTGCTGTGGTTACCGCGTGTGGAGGCGTCACACCTTCGGCGCCTGCACCTGGCGGCGCAGACGCACGGAAAGTTGTTGTTTGTGTTTCGGCCCGAAAGTGCGCAAAACGAGTCATCACCCGCACCGCTGCGCCTGCACCTGAGCTGGCTGTCAGCGCAGCAGGGCAGGGCCGCCCCCGCGCTGCAAGTACAGCTGCTCAAGCGCCGGGGTCCGCCCCTGGCGCATGCGCTGACGCTCGAAACCGCCACCCCCCGCTTGCAGTCATTGCTGCTCGCCAGTCGCGTCCAGTCAGCGCTGCGCCGCCAGGCCAGCACACCGGTTCAGCCCCGTCATGAGCCTCATGACCAGCTCCGCGTGAAAGATCGCTCCCATGCTGTGGATCGCCTTGCAAGTACGGCCTGAAAAAGCCTCAGCCGCCACCGGCGTGAACGCTGCTGCCAAGGAAAGCAGCGCCCCCTCGCGGGGCAGCGAAGTACACAAAGTGCCGAGCGTGGGGGCTGACAGTTTTCCGCAGGGCCGCCCCAAGGAAAAAAGCGCCCCCTCGGGGGGCAGCGCAGTACACGAAGTGACAAGCGTGGGGGCTGCCAGTTCTCCGCAGGGCCGCCCCAAGGAAAAAAGCGCCCCCTCGGGGGGCAGCGCAGTACACGAAGTGACAAGCGTGGGGGCCACCCCCCCGGCGCAGGGCCGCCCCAAGCTGGGGAGCGCCCCCTCGGGGGGCAGCGAACCACACGAAGTGGGGATCACCCACCTGGGCTGGCATGCCCTGGCTTTGACGCCGCGTGTGAGCTTGATGGAGGATGCGGTGGTGATGGAGGTCGGCGCCAGCTTGCGCCTTTTTGGCGGTTTGTCGCGATTACTTCAAAAGCTGCTGGCTATCCACAAAGACCACAAAGACGCGGGGGACGCGTATGTCCTGATGGGCGCGCAGGGTCAGACCGCCTTGGCCGCCCTGGGGCGTTTGCGTACCGGTTTGCCGTGGCGGGAGTCCTCACGCCTGACGCTGGGCGCCTTGCCGCTGGCCTGCCTGGGTGCGGCGCGCCCGCATCTGGCGGTGCTGGAGCGTCTGGGTTGTCGTCGTTGGGACGACCTGCGGCAACTGCCCCGCGATGGTGTGGCGCGGCGTTTTGGTCAGCCATTGCTTGATGCCATAGACCAGGCTTTCGGTCACCAACCCGAGACCCATGCCTGGCTTGAATTGCCCGAAGTGTTTGCCCAGCAGCTGGAGTTACCGACCTTGGTGGAGCATGCGGCAGCCCTGATGCCTGGTGTGAAGCGGCTGCTCACGCACCTGAGGCTGTGGCTGATCGCCCACGGCAGCGGTGTGCTGGGTCTGGTGCTGAGCTGGCAGCTCGATCCTCGGCGCGATGTGGCCCGGCGTGGCGAACTCACGCTTCGACTCACTGAAGCGACGCAAGACATGACGCATGTGGAGCGGCTGCTGGCCGAACACCTCGGTCAACTGCAACTGCCGGCGCCGGCGCACACCATCGGCCTGCGCAGCCTCGAAACCAGGCCCTTGGTCAGCACCACGCTGAGCCTGCTGCCGGACGAGCGCTTGCAGGGCGATACGCTGGCGCAGCTGATCGAGCGCCTGGGTGCGCGACTCGGCCCGGCGCAGGTGCAGCGCTGGCAGCCCGTGGCTCGCCATGTGCCCGAGCGCATGCAGCACTGGCTGCCCGCGCAGCGCCTGCCGAGCCGGCCCGCACGAAAAGCACAGTCGCTGGCGCCAGAGTTGAACACCCGCTCGGCCGACGAATTATTGCCATCCTGGCTATTGGAGTGCCCATTGCCTCTTTCCATGCAGGGCGAGCGGCCGTGCTACGAGGGCCCGCTGACCTTGCTGGTGGGGCCGCAGCGCCTGGAAACCGCCGGCTGGGCCGCTCACACGGACTCCGCCGGGGGCTCGGCAGCGCCGCCCGAGGCGCCTGTGATGCGTGACTATTTTGTCGCTCGCAGTGACAAGGCCGGGCTGCTGTGGATTTTTCGCGAACGGCCATCGGGCCACCAGGAAGCCCCGGCCGGCTGGTACCTGCACGGTTTGTTTGCCTGAGCCTCATGCGCACTTTTTTACCCGCCTACGCCGAGCTGCACGCCCTGAGTAACTTCAGTTTTCAGCGCGGCGCCTCGCACGCCGAAGAACTCGTCGAGCGCGCCCATGAACTGGGCTACCAGGCGTTGGCCATCACCGACGAATGCTCGGTTGCCGGGGTGGTGCGCGCCCATGTGGCGGCTAAAAAGCGCGGGCTTCAGTTGCTGCCAGGCGCCGAATTTCTGGTGCGCGACCCGACCCCCTTCAAACTGGTGGTGCTGCCGCACGACGTGATCGGCTGGGGAAATCTGTGCGAATTCATCACGGCGGCCCGGCGTGCCGGCGAGGTCTTGCAGCCGGGCAGCTACAGCGTCAGCCGTGCGAGCAGCGACTTTTCGGGTCTGAGGCACTGCGAGGTGCTGTTGTGTCCCTTGCCGTCGGCCGACGCGACTGAAGAGGCGCTGCTGGTCGAGCAATTGGCCTGGGCGCAAGCGCACTGGGGCGCGCATGTCTGGCTCGCAGTTGAACTGCTGCAGGGGCTGGACGACGCCTTGCGGCTGACCCAGTTGCAAGGCGTGGCCGAGCGCTGCGGTGGACAACTGGTGGCCGCCGGTGCCGTGCTCATGCATGTGCGCTCGCGCAAGCCGCTGCACGACGTGATGACGGCCGTGGCCCTGGGTAAAACAGTGCACGACTGCGGTCAGGCCTTGCAGGCCAATGCCCAGGCGCATTTGCGCCCGCGCATGCGCCTGGCCGATATTTACCCCCGCCAGTTGCTAGCCGCCACGCTGACCGTGGCCAGTCGCTGCCACTTCAGCCTCGACGAGATACGTGCGCTTTACCGCTACCCGCAGCAAGACATCGTGCCCAGCGCTCAAACGCCCGCCCAATGCCTGCGCCGCTTCACCCTGGAGGGCGCTGCCCAGCGCTTTGCCAGTCCCGTGCCGCCGGCGATTGCCCGGCAGATCGAGCACGAGCTCGCGCTGATCGAGGAGCTGGGTTATGAGATGTACTTCATCACCGTCCATGACATCGTGCGCTTTGCCCGTTCGCAGGGCATCTTGTGCCAGGGGCGCGGTTCGGCGGCCAATTCGGCTGTGTGTTTTTGCCTGGGCATTACGGCTGTCAACCCTGCAGAAAGCAGTTTGCTGTTTGAGCGCTTCATCAGTCGTGAACGGCTTGAGCCGCCCGACATTGACGTGGACTTCGAGCACCAGCGGCGCGAGGAGGTGATTCAGTACATTTACCAAAAATACGGCCATGACCGCGCCGCGATTGCCGCCACCGTGATCCGTTACCAGCCGCGCAGCGCTCTGCGCGACGTGGGCAAGGCACTGGGCCTGCAAACCGAGCTGATCGAGCGTTTCGCCAAAGACTGCCACTGGTTTGACGGCAAGCAGGTGCTGGCCGACAAGCTCGAGGCGGCAGGGATCGGCCGCGAAGACGGTGCCGTCTTGCAGTGGCTGGCCCTGACCTTGCAACTCATTGGCACGCCCCGCCACCTGAGCCAGCATGTGGGCGGCTTTGTGCTGACGCAGGGCAAGCTCACGCGCCTGGTGCCGGTGCAGCCGGCCACCATGGCTGAGCGCTACATGATCCAGTGGGACAAGGATGACCTGGACGCCATGGGCTTGCTCAAGGTCGATGTGCTGGCCCTGGGCATGCTGTCGGCGATTCGTCGTTGCTTGCAACTGGTCGACCAGACCCGGGGCGGTGAGTTGCAGATGCACCAGATCGCCGCCGACGACCCCGCCACCTACGACATGATCTGCCAGGCCGACACCGTGGGCGTTTTCCAGATCGAAAGCCGGGCGCAGATGTCCATGTTGCCGCGCCTGAAACCGCGCTGCTATTACGACCTGGTGGTGCAGGTTGCCATTGTGAGGCCCGGCCCGATTCAGGGCGGCATGGTGCACCCGTATTTGCAGCGGCGCGAACTCATTCGCATGGGCGGGCAGTTACGTTCGGACTACCCGGCGCTGGACCCGGCGTTGGGGCGTACCCTGGGCGTGCCGATCTTTCAGGAGCAGGTCATGCAAATTGCCATGATCGCGGCCGACTTCAGCCCCGGCGAGGCCGATGACCTGCGCCGCTCCATGGCCGCCTGGAAGCGCAAGGGTGGGGTCGAGCGCTTTCGTCAGCGTCTGATTGATCGCATGATCGAAAAAGGCTACGACGCCGATTTTTCAGAGCGTATCTTCAGCCAGATTGAAGGCTTTGGCGAATACGGCTTTCCCGAGAGCCACGCCGCCAGTTTTGCCAAGCTGGTGTACGTGAGCTGCTGGCTCAAGTGCCACGAGCCGGCCTGTTTTTTGGCGGCCATGCTGAACTCGCAGCCGCTGGGTTTTTACGGGCCCTCGCAACTGGTGCAGGACGCCCGGCGCCACGGTGTCGAGGTGCGGCCGGTGGACGTGCAGCACAGCCACTGGGACTGCACACTCGAGCCGGCCTTCGATGGCGTCAATGCCGTCACTCAGGGGCGAGCAGGCCAGAGTGCCGTGCGCCTGGGCTTGTGCCTGGTGTCGGGCCTGTCGCAGGCGGGTGCCTACCGTTTGCTGCAAACGCGCCAGGAGGCCCCTTTTAACAATACCGAAGACCTTGCCCTGCGCGCCGAACTCGGCAGCCGCGACCTGCAGGCGCTGGCGGCTGCCGATGCCCTGGCCGCGCTGGCGGGTCATCGGCGCCAGCAGGTCTGGGAAACTGCGGCCCGCAGGCCTGCGCCGCAACTGTTCAAGGCGGTGCCCGTGAACGAAACCCCGCTGACCCTGGCGCCCACCCCCGAGGGCGAAAACATCTTGTTCGACTACCAGTCCACCGGCCTGACGCTGCGCCGCCATCCCCTGGCCTTGTTGCGCCCGCGCCTGAGCCGGCGCGGCCTGCTCAGCGCCAGCGAGCTCAACGCCTTGCCCGGTGGCCGCCGGGTGGCCGCCTGCGGCATCGTCACCGTGCGCCAGCAGCCCCAAACAGCCAAGGGCACGGTCTTTGTGACGCTGGAAGACGAAACCGGTCCGGTCAACGTCATCATCGGCAAGCCCCTGCGCGAACGGCAGCGCGCTGAGCTACTGCAGTCGAGCCTGCTGGCCGTGTGGGGTGTGTGGCAGCGCAACGAAGACGCCGACGCGCCCCAGGGCTTTGGCGCTGTGCGCAACCTGATCGCGAACCGGCTGGAAGACCTCAGCACCCTGCTGGGCCGGCTGAGCGCGCGCAGTCGCGACTTTCATTGAGGTTCGGGCCGACCCCCACCCTTGAAAAAAAACGGGTGGGCAGACAGGCTTGAAAATATCGCTCTTAGCTGTAGCGCGCCGCCATGGTGTCCAAAGCAATCGGCTTGATGCGCTCGGCATGCCCCGCACAGCCAAAAGCTTCAAAGCGCGCTTTGCAAATGCCCCGTGCGGCTTTGCGGGCAGCGATCAAGGCTTTGCGCGGATCGAACTCGCTGCGCTCTTGCGCCAGGGTTTGGCGCATGGCACCGGTCATGGCCAGGCGGATGTCGGTGTCGATATTGACCTTGCGCACGCCCGAGCGAATGCCGCGCTGAATTTCTTCTACCGGCACGCCATAGGTTTCCTTGATCTCGCCACCAAACTCGCGAATGATGGCCAGCCATTCTTGCGGCACGCTCGAGGAGCCGTGCATCACCAGATGCGTGCTGGGAATGGACTGGTGAATCGCCAAAATGCGGTCCATGGCCAAAATATCGCCAGTGGGTTTGCGGGTGAATTTGTAGGCGCCGTGGCTGGTGCCAATGGCAATTGCCAAAGCGTCCACGCCGGTGCGTTCTACAAAGTCTTTGGCCTGTACCGGGTCGGTCAAGAGCATGTCGTGGCTGAGTTTGCCTGCCGCGCCCACGCCATCTTCTTCGCCCGCCTCGCCAGTTTCCAGCGAACCCAGGCAACCGAGTTCGCCCTCGACCGAGACGCCCACCGAATGTGCCATCTCGCACACCCGGCGTGTCACCTCGACGTTGTAGTCGTAGCTCGAAGGTGTTTTTCCGTCTTGCATCAAAGAGCCGTCCATCATCACGCTGGAAAACCCCGAGCGAATCGACTGTTGGCAGACCGCGGGTGACACGCCATGATCCTGGTGCATCACCACCGGAATGTCGGGATGGGTCTCGATGGCCGCCAGCACCAAATGCCGCAAATAAGCCTCGCCCGCGTACTTGCGCGCACCGGCCGAAGCTTGCAGGATCACCGGGCTGAAGGTTTCTTGCGCCGCCTCCATGATGGCTTGCACTTGTTCGAGGTTGTTGACATTGAAAGCGGGCACGCCGTAGCCGTTTTCGGCTGCGTGGTCCAGTACTTGGCGCAAGGAAACGAGGGCCATGAGAATCTCCGGGTGATGATTGAAAAGGGCAGGGGGGTGGCCTCAGGCCCTCTTTTGCCGTTCCATCATGCGCCACACGAATGGCGTGAAGATGAGTTGCATGGCCAGTTCCATCTTGCCGCCGGGTACCACCACGGTGTTGGCACGGGACATGAAGGAGTCGCTGATCATGTTGAGCAGGTAGGGGAAGTCGATGCCCTTGGGGTTGGCAAAGCGAATGACCACAAAGCTTTCGTCGGGCGCCGGGATTTCCCGGGCAATGAACGGGTTGGAGGTGTCCACGCAGGGCACGCGCTGAAAGTTGACATGGGTGTGGGTGAACTGCGGGCAGATGAAGTTCACGTAGTCGGGCATGCGGCGCAGGATGGTGTCCGTCACCGCCTCGGTGGAGTAGCCGCGCTTGGACTTGTCGCGCCAGAGTTTTTGAATCCACTCCAGGTTGATGACCGGCACCACGCCGATGAGCAAATCGGGATGCTGCGCGATGTTGATGTCGGGCGTGACCACCGCGCCGTGCAAGCCTTCGTAAAACAGCAGGTCGGTTCCGGCAGGGACATCCTCCCAGGCGGTGAAGGTGCCGGGATCTTGCTTGTAAGGTGCGGCTTCTTCAAGGTCGTGCAAGTACCGGCGGCGCTTGCCCGAGCCGGTTTGGCTGTAGCTGCGAAACAAGGTTTCAAGCTCCAAAAATAAATTGGTACTGGGGCCAAAGTGGCTGAAATTTTTGTCACCCTGCTTTTCGGCTTCGGCCGCTTTTTTGCGCATTTCCAGGCGGTTGTAGCGGTGAAAGCTGTCACCTTCAATGATGGCGGCCGTGACTTTTTCGCGGCGAAAAATGTTCTCGAAGGTGCGGGTCACCGACGTGGTGCCAGCACCTGAGGAGCCCGTGATGGCAATGATGGGGTGTTTGACGGACATGGCTTGGACTTCCTGACGACGAAAGGGGTCAATCGCGAAACAAGGTGCGTTCCGCAAACAAGGGGGTGTTGTTTTCTATTTCCACGGGTTCGCGGTGGTAGCGCTCGATGCGTTCGACCTCGTTTTTGGAGCCAAACACCAAGCCAATGCGCTGGTGCAAACCGCTGGGCTTGACTGACAACATGGGCTCACGACCTGTGCTGGCGCGCCCGCCCGCTTGTTCCATGATCATGCCAATGGGATTGGCCTCATAAAGCAGCCGCAAACGCCCGGCTTTGCTCGGGTCTTTGTTGTCCTTGGGGTACATGAAGACGCCGCCGCGCATCAAGATGCGGTGCGCCTCGGCCACCATGGAGGCGATCCAGCGCATGTTGAAATCCTTGCCGCGTGCGCCCGATTTGCCCGCCAGACATTCGTCCACATAGCGTTTGATGGGCGGCTCCCAAAAACGGCTGTTGGACGCGTTGATGGCAAACTCTTGCGTGTCTTCGGGCACCTTGAGCCTGGGGTGGGTCAACATGAATTCACCCAGATTCGGATCAAGCGTAAAGGCCGAAACGCCGTTGCCCACGGTCAAGACCAGCATGGTGGTCGGACCATACAAGGCATAACCCGCAGCCGCCTGGGTGGCGCCGGGCTGCAAGAAGTCTTGTTCGGTGAGGTCGCGGCCGCTGTCGATCGCGTCTTGCGGCGCACGCAGCACCGAGAAAATGCTGCCCACCGAGACGTTCACATCAATGTTGCTCGAACCATCCAAGGGGTCGAACACCAGCAGGTATTTGCCACGCGGATTGGGCTTGGGGATTTGATAGGGGTGGTCCATTTCCTCGGACGCCATGCCCGCCAGATGGCCACCCCATTCGTTCATGCGGATGAACAAGTCGTTGCTCAGCACATCGAGTTTCTTTTGGGTTTCACCCTGCACATTGATGGCCCCGCCCGCTTCTGCAGCGTGGTCGCCGTAGAGGCCACCGAGCTCGCCCATGGCGACTGCGCGGGCAATCGCTTTGCAGGCCAGCGCCACATCCAGGATGAGCGCGTTGAAGTTGCCCTTGGAATTAGGAAAGCGGCGGCGCTCTTCAATCAGGTACTGGGTCAGCGTGGTGCGGTGGCGCAAAGGCATGGGGTCTCCGGTCTGGCTTATTTGACGCTGGCGTGCCAGGTTTTTAATTGCGCTACATCCACAAGGCTCAAGTCGGGTGCAACCTGCAGGGCGCTTGTGAAGTCGTGCTGCTGGGTAAAGCTGTTGGGCGTGATGATGGTCGCCAGGCCAGCGCCCGTGGCCGCTTTCAAACCATTGGCCGAGTCTTCAAACGCCAGGCAGTCCCCAGCCGCAAGCCGCAAGCGCGCCAGAGTTTGCAGATAGACCTGCGGATGGGGTTTTTTCCTGGGCGCCGTGGAGGCGTCTTCCACCACGTTAAACAAGGTTTTCCAATCGGGACCAATGGCCGTTCGCAACAGCACCGCAATGTTCACGGGCGAGGTGGTGGTGGCGATGGCGAGTCGCAGGCCTTGGGCGTGCGCGGCCTGAATCAGCGCCAGGACGCCGGGGCGCAGTTGCACCTGCCCCTGCTGCACTGCGCTCTCATACACCGCGGTCTTGATGGCGTGCAAGCGCTCGATGGTGTCTTGCAAGCCGCTGCCGTCGATGTCCTTCATCTCGGGATGCATGGATTTCCAGTAACTCAAGATCCGTTCCTTGCCACCCGATATGGCCAGCAGCTCGGTGTAAAGCGCCACGTCCCAGTGCCAGTCCAGGCCCTCCTGGGCAAAGGCCTGATTGAATGCGGCCAGGTGGGCCATCTCGGTGTCGGCCAGGGTGCCGTCCACATCAAAAATAAGTGCTTTTAAATTGCTCATGGGCTCATCTTCGGGTTTTGAAAGACACGGCTGGCCAGGATATCCTGGGCATTCAAGGTGCTCAGGTCATCGGCGGTCAGCACGCGATCGGGGTTGGCAAATAAACGGCTGGCCTGGCGCAAGCGGGCCCGCTCCAAAGCATTGCGAACACTGCGGGCATTGGCGAAATGCGGCTGCTCTTTGCGCAAACGCACATAGCGCCCAAAGGCCGCCTGCGCCTCGTCGTCCATTTTGTAGTTCTGCGCTTGCAGCATGTGTTGGGCAATTTGCGCCAGTTCGTCCTCGGCGTAGTCAGGAAAGTCGATGTGGTGGGCAATGCGAGAGTTCATCCCCGGATTGGACTGGAAGAAGGTGTCCATGCGGTCTTGGTAGCCCGCCAGAATCACCACCAAGTCGTCGCGCTGGTTTTCCATCACCTGCAGCAAGATTTCAATGGCCTCTTGCCCATAGTCACGCTCGTTCTCGGGGCGGTACAAATAATAGGCCTCGTCGATGAACAGCACGCCCCCCAAGGCTTTTTTCAGCACCTCTTTGGTTTTGGGGGCGGTGTGGCCGATGTACTGGCCCACCAGATCGTCGCGGGTGACTGCCACCAGGTGCCCGCTGCGCACATAACCCAGCTCGTGAAGAATCTGCGCCATGCGCATCGCCACCGTGGTTTTGCCGGTGCCCGGATTGCCCGTGAAGCACATGTGCAGGGAGGGCGCTTGCGCGGCCAGGCCGAGGTTCAAGCGCAAACGGTCAATCACCAGCAAGGCCGCAATGTCACGGATGCGGGTTTTGACAGGTTTCAAGCCCACCAGATCCCGGTCCAGGGCGTCCATGACTTGCTGCACCTGGGTTTGCGCCAGCACCTGGGTGACGGTGCGTGCCCCGGTGTCCGCCAGCGCCACGCCGGAGGCAGGCGCCTGAGGCGCTTTCCCGGGCATGGGGCTGACGCCGGGCAGGTGGTAGGCAGGTGCATTCATGGTGGCCGGGACTTATTTGCTGTAGCGGCTATTTTCAGGCTGCTCGCTGGCATAACCCCGCGTGGTGTAGCGCATGCTGCGGCCGTTCACCTCCTGACGATCCAGGCGGAAACCAGGCTCATGGGCAGGGCGGTTGACGATGAAGCTCATGGCCACCGATTCAATGCCACGGGTGGAGTCGAAGGCCATCAGGCGGATGTAATGGTTGGGGAAGGTTTGGCGGCAGTTGTTGACTTCCATCAAGACGCCTGCCGGGTCCTGCAGATCAAACATGGGCATGCCATACATGTCCCAGTAGGTGTTGCGCGGGTGTGCATCGTCGGTGTATTCCACGCTCCAGGCATAGCCTGTGGACAGGCCGTATTTAATTTGCAAGCTGATTTCGGCGTCGGTCAGTTCGGGCAAAAAGCTGAACTGGCCTTGTGTGAGCTTACCGGTGGGGTTGGACATCATGGTGTGGTTTCCTGTTCAAGCAACTGAGGGGGTGACCGCGTAATCGCTGCTGTCGGTGGATTGGTAATTGAAACTGATGTCGCCCCAGGTGTCCAAGGCCGCCTGCAAAGGGCCACAGGTGTTAGCGGCGGTTTTCAAAATTTGCGGGCCTTCTTCCAGGATATTCTTGCCCTCGTTACGGGCTTTGACGATGGATTCCAGCGCCACGCGGTTGGCCACAGCGCCCGCTTGAATGCCCTGCGGGTGACCGATGGTGCCACCACCAAACTGAAGAATCACGTCGTCGCCAAACAGGTGGATCAGCTGGTGCATTTGGCCGGCATGAATGCCGCCCGAGGCCACGGGCATGACCTTTTTGGTGTCGGCCCAGTCCTGGTCAAAGAACAAACCGCGTGGCAAATCTTGCTTGGTGTAACTGTCGCGGCAGACGTTGTAATAGCCTTGCACCGTGAGTGGGTCACCCTCTAGCTTGCCCACTGCCGTGCCGGTGTGCAGATGGTCCACACCCGCCAGGCGCAGCCACTTGGCCATGACGCGAAAACTCACGCCGTGGTTTTTTTGGCGGGTGTAAGTGCCATGACCGGCGCGGTGCATGTGCACGATCATGTCGTTTTTGCGCGCCCAGTTGGCCATGCTTTGAATCGCCGACCAACCAATCACAAGGTCCAGCATGATGACCACCGAGCCCAGCTCTTGGGCAAACTCGGCGCGCTCGTAAATGTCTTCCATGGTGGCGCCGGTCACGTTCAAGTAAGAGCCCTTGATTTCACCGGTGACTGCCTGCGCCTTGTTAACGCCGTCCATCACATACAAAAAGCGGTCACGCCAGTGCATGAAGGGTTGCGAGTTGATGTTCTC
This sequence comes from uncultured Burkholderiales bacterium, assembly GCA_903844825.1. Lineage (GTDB taxonomy): Bacteria > Pseudomonadota > Gammaproteobacteria > Burkholderiales > Burkholderiaceae_C > Polaromonas. Next base: position 14,956 of record CAIMVC010000119.1, read on the forward strand.
GTCATCTTTCATGAAGTCCAGGCCGCCCTTGAGGCCTTCGTAAATGACCCGGCCGTAGTTGCGACCCGACAAACCCAGCTTGGGCTTGGTGGTGGCACCCAGCAGCGGGCGGCCAAACTTGTCCAGACGCTCGCGCTCGACAATCAGGCCGGTGGGGGGGCCCTTGAAGGTCTTGATGTAGGCCACCGGCAATCGGATGTCTTCCAGGCGCGCAGCTTTGAGCGGCTTGAACGAAAACACATTGCCAATCAGTGAGGCCGTCATGTTGGAGATGGAGCCCTCTTCAAACAAGATCAGGTCGTAAGCCACCCAGGCGAAATACTGGCCCGGGTTGTTGGGTACCGGCTCGACCTTGTAGGCCTTGGCGCGGTAGCTGTCGCAGGCGGTCAGGCGGTCGGTCCAGACCACAGTCCAGGTGGCGGTGGAGGATTCTCCGGCCACAGCCGCTGCCGCCTCCTCAGGGTCCACGCCGTCCTGGGGCGTGATGCGAAACAGACAAATGGTGTCTGTGTCTTTGGGCACATAGTCGGGCATCCAGTAGCCCATTTGCTTGTATTTCAAAACGCCAGCGCTGTAGCGCTTCTTGGCGTCGGTGATTTGGGTGCTTTCAGTCATTCAAAACTCCAGCTGTTGAGAAGATGAAATGACTGTAGAAAAGCTGGCAGAATAAGTAAATTCAAATTTTCAGAGCTTTCAATTCAGCTTTTCTTAATTGAAAAACGCCACCTTCCGCCAACTGCGGGTCTTTAATGCCGTCGCCCGCCACCTGAGTTTCGCCAAGGCGGCTGAAGCTTTGCACGTGTCTGCCCCCGCAGTGACGATGCAAATCAAGGAGTTGGAGGCCGAAGTGGGCATGCCCTTGTTCGAGCGCCAGGGCCGCAAAGTGTCTTTGACCACCAGCGGCGAGTACATGCTGGTTTACACCCGCAAAATGCTGGCCCTGCTCAAAGACGCCGAAGACGCCGCCGCCCGCCTGCAGCGCATCGAGACCGGCAAACTCACCATCGGCATGGTCGACACCACCACCTATTTCATTCCCGCCTTGCTCAGAAAATTTTTGAACGAGCACGAAGGCATTGAGGTGATCTTGAATGTGGGCAACCGACAAGCCTTGATCCAATGGCTGCAAAACAGCGAGGTCGACATCGCCATCATGGGCCGAGCCCCCTCTGAAATATCCACCCGCTCAGAGCCCTTCGCCGCCAACCGCTTGGTATTTGTCGCCTCACCCGAGCACCCGCTGGCCGGCGAAAGCGGTTTGCAGGCCGAAGACCTGCGCCAGCAATCCTTCATCGTGCGCGAGCAAGGCTCAGGTACCCGCAGCGCGATGGAGATGTTTTTTGCGCAAGCGCGTTTTCAACCGCGCTTCACTATGGAGTTGCAGAGCAATGACGCGATCAAGCAGGCTGTCAAAGCCAATCTGGGCTTGAGTTTTTTGTCACTGCACACGATCGGTCTGGAGCTTCAGGCCAAGAAGTTGTGCGTACTGGATGTGCGCGGCACGCCCATGGTGCGGGCCTGGAACGTGGTGCATACCCTGTCCAAAATGCTGTCGCCAGCCGCCGAGGCCTTTCGGTACTTTGTGCTCGAACATGCAGAGTCTGATTTGGCGGCGCAGTTCGGCGAGTTCGGTCAACTGCCGCCGGGTTGAGAGGGTCGACGCCAACCAGCGCAATCGCGGGGACTTCCCGAGATTGCGCTTGGTCTGTCAAAGCCATTGACCCGAGCGCGCGGGTGCCCTTTCGCACCCCACTTCGATCGCAACGGGTGGCTCCAAAAAGGCGCAAGGGCGTGTCACACCCCCGACGGGTACGTCTCGGGCGCCTCGCCGCTGACCCAAATCGGGCCTTTGTCCAGGGGTTCCAGGGCGTGGGTTTCGTCGAAGTGGAGCAGGGCGTCGAATTGCTGACCCAGGTGGGTGTCAAAGTAATGGCTCTGGCGCTCGGTGTCGGGTCGGTAGATCACGCCGATGGCGCGCTGCAGTCGGGGCTGCTCGACCAACTTTAACAAGTCTGCGTTGCCTCTGAGGCGCAGCATGAAGTCGGGCGCCCGGGCCTGGTGCAGCAGGGCTTCCCAGCTGCCGGGCAGGCCGGGCCGCACGCGCTTGCGGTGGGGCGGCGAGTCCCATTGCGGCGCAGCGGTGACCCAGCCGTGGTGGGTGCTCATGCCCACCAGCACGGCATCGGCGCCGTGGCGCTCGCGCATGAGCTGGCCGACGTTCCATTCGCCGCGTGCGCCCATTTCGGTGGCGGCAGCGTCGCCCAGGTGGGAGTTGTGGGCCCAGACCGCGATGCGGGCCGGTCCAGCGGTGCTCAGGTGCTTGTCCAGGGCCTGCAGGGTTTCGACCATGTGACTGTCGCGCAAATTCCAGGACGAGACGCGGCCGTGAAACATGGTGCGGTAGTACTCCTCGGCATTGCGAACCAGCCGGGCGTTTTGCTGCGCGTAAAAAAGCTCGTCATAGGCCTGGCCTTTGGACATCTCGGTGCCCAGGCGCAGGTTCATGTCGCGTAACTGGCCAATGACCTCGTCTTCGCAACTGCGGGCCAGGCCAAAGGTGGCTGCGTAGCCGTAGGCCTGGCTGTCTTCGCGCACATGGTCAAAGCAGGCGTAGCGCGAGCGCGCTCGCTGGGCCGCCACCGGATCGGTTCGCTCCAGATAGCTCAATACCTCCTGCATCGAGCGAAACAGGCTGTACAGGTCCATGCCGTAAAAGCCAACTTGCTGGCCGGGATCGGCTTTGTGGTTGTGCTGACGCAGCCACTCCACGAAATCGCAGACCTCGGTGTTGCGCCACATCCAGCCTGGAAAGCGTTCAAACCCGCCCAGGGCCGCCGCGGCATGGCTGTCCTCGGCGCCACCATGCACATAGCGGTTCACGCGCCCGGCGTCAGGCCAGTCGGCCTCGGCTGCCACGGCGGTGAAGCCTTTTTCAAGGATCAGCCGTTTGGTGATGGTGATGCGCTCGCGGTAAAACTCCCGCGTGCCGTGCGAGGCTTCGCCGAGCAAAACAAAACGAGCCTGGCCGATGAGTTGCAGCAAGGCGTCATAGTCAGTGGCTGCGCCGTCAAGCGCTTGCAGATGACGGTTCAGGCCGTCCAGCAGGGTGGCCGCTTCGGCGCTGGCGCCGGCTCTTCGGGGTGATTTCGTGGTGGACATAGGGTGAGGTAGTGCGTTACTAGCCAGCGTGCCGGTCTCAAGGGCGGGCGGATGCCGGCGGGCTCTGGCGCTGTCCGAGCTTGAGCGCAGCATGCTCACGCCAGGCTTTTTGCAGCAGGGTCTTGACTTCGTCGTCGCTGGCCTGGGGCATGTACTCGTACCACAGGCTGACGGCCCGGAACGGCTCGGGCATGAAGGGGCAGACGACTTCATCCACGACGTCGGAAAGGGTTTTGCAACTGTCGCTGGCACCCACCGGAACCGCCGCCACCAGCCGCGCCGGGTGCTGCTGGCGCACGGCCAGGGCAGCGGCGCGCATGGTCGAGCCGGTGGCCAGGCCGTCGTCGACCAAAATCACGGTCCGACCGGCGATGCTGATCGGCGCGCGGTGCTCCCGGTACATGGCCTCGCGCCGCTGCAACTCGATTTGCTCGCGCGCCAACACCGTCGCCACGGCCTCGGGTGACACGCTCATGCCGGGCAGGGGGTTCATCACCCGCACGCCGCCGCTGGCAATCGCGCCCATGGCGTATTCCTCGTGACCGGGCAAACCGAGCTTGCGCACCACAAAGACGTCCAGCGGCGCATGCAGCGCCTTGGCCACTTCGTAGCCGATGGCCACGCCGCCGCGCGGCAGGGCCAGCACCAGCACGTTGGCCTGGTCCTGGTAGTGGCTGAGCTTTTCGGCCAGCGCGCAGCCAGCGTCCTCGCGGTCACGGTAAGCGGGTTGATCAATGCTCATTTTGGCCTCCGTGTCGTTTTGGCAGCCGATGTCACACCGCCTGCGGAAGGGCCTGACTTGCCAGCACCTTTGCCCTTGCCAGCCTCCTTTTTTTCTTTGGGCGATCCGGCAGAAGGCCTCTTGGACCCCGCGCTGGCCGCCGCGCGTTCGGCACTCGCCGCTGAAGGGGCCGATTTACCTGAGGGCTGAATGGCAGAAGGCTGGCTCGCCTGGGCCGCCTTGGCCGCCTGGGCTTTCGAAATACCCAGCAGCGCCTGTCCGGGCAGGTGGTGAACAAACCATTGCGCGGCTTGCGTCGACACCTCTTCGAGCGCGCCGGGCTCTTCAAACAGGTGTGTTGCGCCAGGGATGATGCTCAGACTCTTGTCGCACGTCAGGTAGCGACTGGCCTGTTCGTTGAGCCCGATCACGCTGTGGTCTGCCCCGCCGACGATCAACAAGGTGGGCGCAGTCACGCTGGCCAGCGCGACAGGGCCCGCCAGGTCTGGCCGCCCACCGCGCGAGACCACGGCACTGACGCGCTCGCCCAGACGCGCCGCGGCAATCAGTGCCGCCGCGCTGCCCGTGCTGGCACCAAAGTAGCCGATCGGCATCATGGCCAGCCCGGGCTGCTTGAGAACCCAGCTGGTGGCGTCCTGCATGCGCTGTGTCAGCAGCCCGATGTTGAAGCGATGCTCGCTGGTGCGAATATCGGTCTGCTCCTCCGCGGTGGTCAGCAGGTCAAACAGCAAGGTCCCCAGTCCGGCCTCCTGCAGCGCCTTGGCCACTTGCCGGTTGCGGGCGCTGTGCCGGCCACTGCCGCTGCCGTGGGCAAACAGCACCAGGCCATGCATCTCGGTCGGCAGGGCGAGGTCGCCGTAGAGCCAGGCGCCGCCGCTGGGAATCCTGACCTCCTGGCTACTGACCGAGCGTTTCGTTGACGCGCCCGCAGGTTGAGTTCCAGTATTCGGCTGGCCCGGCTGGGGCGGTAGGTTGTTCGAAGCTTGCATGAGAAATTCCTCCTGCAGCCAATCTACGAGGGGTGCCACAGCTCGGGTGTCAGTTATTTCCCAAGCGGGTGTAGGACACGGGCAGAGGCCTTTCTGCAGGGCCTTTATGCAGGGCCTTTATGATCCGTGCAGACCTCGCCAGCGAGTTGCTTTGCCCGTTTTTTGAAAGCCCAGACCATGTCTACATCCAGCCCGACCAGCTCGTCGCCTTCTTCTTCTGCATCCACCGCAGCGTCGCCATCACTACCGGTGCACATGAAAATTGACTTTGTCTCTGATGTCTCATGCCCTTGGTGTGTGATCGGTCTGATCGCGCTGGAACAGGCGCTGGCGCGCGTGGCCGGTCAGGTTCAGGCGCAGCTGACCTTTCAGCCCTTTGAGCTCAATCCGGCCATGCCGCCCGAAGGCCAGGACATGGCCGAGCATCTTCAGCAAAAGTACGGCTCCACCCCCGAGCAGTTCCAGAGCAACCGCCAGATGATCCGCGAGCGCGGGCTGGCCCTGGGCTTTGACTTTCAAATGGACAGGCGCAACCGCGTCTACAACACCTTTGATGCGCATCGCCTGTTGCACTGGGCTGAACTACAAGGGCGTCAGCTCGAACTCAAGCAGGCCCTCTTCAAGGCCTACTTCACCGACGGCCAAAGCCCGGCTTCGCACGATGTGCTGGTGGCGCTGGCGGCGCAGGTCGGGCTCGACACCGACCGTGCCCGCGCTATTTTGGCGTCTGACGAGTTCGCCGCAGACGTTCGCCAGCAGCAGCGTTTTTACCAGCAGCAGGGCATTAGCTCGGTACCCGCGGTCATCATCAACGACCGCCACCTGATCTCCGGCGGGCAGCCCGCCGATGTTTTCGAGCAAGCCTTGCGGCAGCTTGCAGCGGCCGGCTGATTCGGCGGGTCTTGTCCTACGGCGGGCGCTTGTGATCGCTCACAGCGTGCCGCTCTGACGGCTTTAAAGTGACAGCGGCGGGTTGATCGATTCAGCCCGTTTTGCGCCCGGCCCGTCGCCTGGGTTTCGTCATCACCTTCATGCCCGGAGATACCCCATGGACAACTCCCCCAACACGAGCTCGAGAGACTCGAGCGCGCAGGCCGCTTCAGCCTCGTCTGGCCGCCTCGACGCAGCCGGCAGCGCCAGCGCCGGGTTTGGCACAGTGAGCAGCAGCGTCAATATCGGCGCTGGCAACGCAGCTGGCGGCGCGCGCCAGACGATAGACAAGGTATCCGCCACCGCACATGAAACGGTCGAGCGTCTGGCCAGCCGAGCCACCAGCCTGGCGGATCGCCTGGACGAAAAAACCCGCCGTCTGGCCGACGCCCCCCAGCGCGCCCTGGCGTACTCGACCCAGGTCGTGCAGGACCATCCGGTGCAGGCCGTCGCCGGTGCCTTGCTGGTCGGCTACGTTCTGGGGCTGCTGAGCGCTTCACGCCTGACCTCGCAGCGCTAGGGCCTGGGCCCTTGCGGTGCTGACGTGCCGGCAGGGTCGTCTTTTCCATCGTTCGCCCTGAGGTATCGATGGGTTACCTTGGGTCCGCGCAGTGGCTTCGACAGGCTCAGCCCGAACGTAATTTCGGGAAGTCCCCTCCAGTTCGCCGGGTGGCTTTGACAGGCTCAGCCCGAACGGCGTGGTGACCACGACCGGCCGCAGCGTTGACCCGCTGGGGTTCGGGGGTACTTCAGGGGCTCAGCTGCTTGACCAGCACTTGACTTTTTCGGTTGACGTTGTATTTGCGCTTGCGGGCTTCGGGCAGCCAGTCGAGGTCGACTTGCTTGAAGCCGCGCTTCAAGAACCAGTGCATGGTGCGGGTGGTCAACACAAAAATACTTTGCAGGCCCAGAGCCCGGGCGCGCTGCTCGATGCGTTTGAGGATGCGTTCGCCGTCCCCCTGGCTTTGCGTGTGTGGCGAGACGGTGAGCGCGGCCATTTCGCCGGTGCGCGCTTCCGGATAGGGGTAAAGCGCGGCACAGCCGAAGATCACGCCGTCGTGCTCGATCACGGTGTACTGGCCTGCGTCCCGCTCTATTTCAGTGCGGTCACGCTTGACGAGGGTACCGTCTTCTTCAAAGGGCTCGATCAGTTGCAAGATGCCGCCCACATCATCAATGGTGGCTTCGCGCAGGCTTTCGAGTTTCTCGTCGATGACCATGGTGCCTATGCCGTCGTGCACATAAATTTCCAGCAACAAGGAGCCATCGGTGGCAAAAGGCAGGATGTGGCTGCGCTCGACGCCGCGGCGGCAGGCCTTGACGCAGTGCTGCAGGTAAAAGGCCGTGTCGGTAGGCTCATGCGGGTTGGGCAGCTGGCTGAGCAGCTTTTCAGCGGCGGCCAGGGGCAGCTCGGTGTCAATCGGGTTGTCGTCGCTGGCGCTCTGGTCGGGGTGAATCCGGATGCCTGGAATTTCAGTTAAAAAGATCAGCTTGTCGGCCTGCAACTCAATGGCCACGCTGGTGGCGACCTCTTCCATGGTCAGGTTGAAGGCTTCGCC
>CAIMVC010000120.1 GCA_903844825.1 uncultured Burkholderiales bacterium
ATCGAGGGCGGGATGATCGGTCCCACTATGGCCGTAGATGCCGTAAGTGCAGCGGCGTAAGGGCGACCATAACCAGCTTTGTCCATCATACGGATCAGCATGGAGCCAGGACCCGCCGCGTCTGCCAGGGCCGAGCCGGAGATGCCCGAGAAAAAGGTCAGTGACACCACGTTGGTATAGCCTAAGCCGCCGCGCTTGTGGCCAACAAATTGGCCCGCAAACTTGAGCAGTACCTCTGTCAATGAGCCGCCGCTCATGAGCTCGGCCGCCAAAATAAAGAAGGGCACCGCCATGAGGGGGAAACTGTCGACGCCTGTGAAGGTTTCTTTTAGTAAGGCCAGCATAGGATAGGCGTCAGAAATTACCAAAGCCGTCACAGTTGAAAGGCCCAGGGCAAAAGCCACCGGCACACCGATTGCCAGGTAGACGCAGGCTGAAATCAAGAGGACCAGGCTAGCACTCATAAGGATGCACTCGCGGTAGCATCAAAGTGGGCATCGCTGGCAAATTCCCGGCGTGCGATGTAACTGCGAACGATCAGCAGCCAGTGGATCAGTGTCATGGCCATGCCCAACGGCAAGGCAAGGTAGATCCAGGCAAAAGAAATCTGCGTGGCGGGAGTGCTCTGGTATTGGGTGCGATCCATGTATTGCAGGCCAAACCAGATAGCGAACACGCAAAAGCCGCTAATCAGCAAGGCGATTAGCACTCGCAGGATCTGAGCCCATCGGTTTGGCAGGCTATCTTGTAAGTTTTCGACAGCGATGTGTCCGCCGTAGCGCAGGACGGGGCCACAGCCAATGAATGTGAGCCAGATCATCAAGTGACGGGCCACTTCCTCGGCCCATTCAATGGACTGGCTGGTGGTGTAGCGCAGAACAACGTTAGTGAAGATGATCACCGACATGGTACCCAGAATTAGAATCAAGGCCCATCGGTTGAAGGCGAGGAAATACTCTTCGAATTTTTTCATGACACATACTGCATTTTTACAACAACGGCCAGTGCAGTAAAGTCCGCACTGGCCATTGTCAAAGGGGGACCACAATTACTTGAAGTCCTGGATCTTGCGGATGTTGTCAGCTCCAAATTCCTTGGTGTAAGAAGCCATGGCTGGTGCCAGTGCCGCACGGAAGGCTTGACCATCGACCTTACGGACCACGCTCATACCTTCTTTTTCAAGCTGGGCAATGCCATTGTCTTCGTCTTCATTGACTTTCTTGCGTTGGGCCGCTGTAGCTTTTTTGGCAGCTTCATAAAAAACCTTTTTGTCGGCTTCGCTGAGCTTGTTCATCAATCGTGGCGAGGTCAAGTAAAGGGCAGGCGAATACACATGGCCAGTCAGGGACAGGTGCTTTTGCACTTGAGAAAATTTAGAAGCCAGGATCACGGGAATCGGATTTTCCTGTCCGTCCACGGCACCTTGTTGTAGAGCACCAAACACTTCTGGGAAAGCCATGGGGGTAGGCTGTATACCGAAGGCTTTGTAGCCCTCCATGTGCACCTTGTTTTCCATGGTGCGCATCTTAAGGCCTGCCGCGTCAGCGGGCTTAAAGATGGCACGCTTGCTGTTGGTCATGTGGCGGAAGCCGTTTTCGGTCCAGGATAAAGCCACCAAACCTTTGGAGGGAAACTTAGTCAGCAATTCCTGCCCAGCGGCGCTGTCAAGGTATCGGCGTGCATGGTCGTAGTCACGGAACAGAAAAGGAATGTCTACGATCTTGACCTCAGGCACAAAGTTACCAACAGGACCAGTCGATGTATTGACGATGTCGAGTGTGCCCAGTTGGACGGCCTCGATCATCTCGCGCTCACCGCCCAGAGAACCTGCAGGGAATTGCTGGCACTTGTAGCGGCCTTGTGTTCCTTTTTCAATCTCGTCACACAAGACTGTAGAGCCCACGCCGTAATGCGAGGTGGCTGCTGGTGTGTAACCAATTTTGATAACGGTTTGGGCTTGAGCGCCAATACTTATTGCCGCACAAATTGCGGTCGCTGCCAATCGCCATGTTTTCATTAATATCTCCTGTGGGTTGTTTTGATAAAAGTTGATGGGGTGAAAGTGTCAAGTGATGCGTTGAATACTGTCGGCAATTTCATGCCGGTCAAAGATCTTTTTCCAGTCATCACGCATCAGGCGCGGCTTGCCGAACGTAATCGCTTTGTTACAAGCGTCCGAGAATTGGCCAGGAATCTGTTTAAAGATGACGGCCGACAAGATAGTCATGTGGCCCAGCAAAAAATCTCGAGCTGCATCGGCAGGAACGCCACGAGCCACCACCTCATCCATGGCTTCGCGCATTACGTCGAGAAGCGTGGCGCATACAGTTTCCGACAGCCCGGGCTCTAGCAGCGCCATCTGTTCAACCGTCATGCGGTATGAACGTTCGATGGGCTGATAAATCAGTTTTGCAATTGACTCACCCAGGGCATAGCTTTCTTCAGGACCTTGCATCAGCGCATTCACGATAGATTGTGGTGCGCGAAGACCTCCAAAGTAATCCGGGGCACCTTCTGCATGAACTTGCGAGTTAAAGATGTTGGGATGGCAAGGGTGAGTAACGAAGTAAGCCAAGTCGTCTCGCTGTGGCAAATGACCGGCGAATGGTGCTGCAGCGTCAAGTGCGATGACCATTGTGCCCGATGCAAGCTTGGGTGAAATATCGGCGGCGATGCGCCCGATCAGCGTGTCAGGTACAGCCAAGATCACAGCATTAACACCCTGAAGTGCGTCATCAAGGCTGCAGCAACTGATGCCGAGCTCGTCTTTCAAGCGCTGTTGCCCCGCTGCGCTGACCTCAACATGACGGACCTCAAAAGAAGAACCTTGAAGGTTTTTAGCGAGTCGGGCGCCCATCTTGCCCCCGGCTCCCAACAATGCGATGGTGATCATGTGTGTTTTCCCGAAGGTTAAGTAAATCGGCCAAAACCGATATTTGCAATGATCTGATGGTATGACGACTTGACCAGATAAAAATAGAGATTTACCCGAACCCTTGTATTCAGAAGGTGTAGAGCAGACCCCAAGGCAAACCTATGTCAGCGCAAATTGTGCAAAACGGCTTCAGTAAATTCAGAGCAACGAGCACTGCCCCCTTGATCGGCGGGCACCACGCGGCCATTAGCCAGTACTTCTTCCACCGCAGTCTCGATGCGCGTGGCATCACTCAGCAGGGCTGCATCGGCATGGCGATCACCCAGCCAGCGCAGCATGAGTGCTGCGGAAAGCATTGTGGCCACCGGACTGGCCGCGTCTTGCCCGGCAATATCGGGGGCCGAGCCATGCGCGCCCTGAAAAAGCCCATGGTGTTCACCCAATTCTGCGGACGAAGCCACGCCCAGGCCGCCCACAGTGCCCGCACCCAGATCCGAAATGATGTCGCCAAACATGTTCTCGGCCACTATCACGTCATAGAAATCGGGCTTTTTAATCATGTGTACAGTGATCGCATCGGCATAGGCGTAATCTATTTCTACATCGGTATAGGTCTGTGCAACTTCTGTGCAGATGGCGCGAAAGAATGCGTAACTGTTCAGGATGTTGGCCTTATCGCAGACGGTCACGCGACGCTTGCTATCTCGTGGCGCGCCTTGGCGCTGTCGGGAAAGATTAAACGCGAAGCGCGCCACACGCTCCACACCTTTTCGTGTAACGACCAGCGTGTCGGTGGCAAGTTCGTCTCGCAAGCGCACGCCAGCACCGCGACTGGCGTATAGACCTTCGGTGTTTTCACGCACGATCACATAATCAATCTGGCCAGGCTGCCAGTCCTTCAATGGACACTGCACGCCCCGGAGCAGGCGAATAGGTCGCATATTGGCAAACAGATCGAGCTTAGAGCGCAGGCGCAGGTGCAGATCATTGCCTACCTCTGTACCGTCGGGATAGGTCACGCCAGGCAAGCCCGCCGCACCGTGCAAGATGGCATGTGCGCTGCGGCAGGCCGCCAGGGTGTCGTCGGGCAAAACTTGCCCAGTGCGTTGATAGTGCAGAGCACCGCCATCGGAGACAATGAAGTTAAGCCGATCGCTGCCGCAGGCTTCGCGCAGCACAGCCACCGTGGACTGGCACACCTCTGGGCCAATGCCGTCGCCGTCGATGGTGACGATATCGTAGCTCATCGCTTATCCTTTAATGCGCCTTTTGCCAACTGACCCACAAGCTCAGGCAACAGGGTCTGCGGATCGACCAACTCGCAGGCCGCAGCCAGGGTGCTTTGAATGGCCATGGCAGCTGCGTCGTGCGAACCCGTCTCATGCGCCATGTCGGAGTAATAGCCAAGATCTTTGAGGGCGTTGCCCATGGAAAAGCGCAACCCAGAGGTATCTCCGCGCAGTAAATAAGGCTTGAGGCGTTCGAGTGCCGCGCCCCAGCCCCCGCCTTTTTCCAGAACTTCGACAAATACCGCGTCATCGATGCCCGAACGGCGTGCGCATGCTGCAGCTTCGGCCATGAGAGTGACAGAGCCGAGCGAGACAAAGTTGTGCAATAGCTTCATGCTGTGGCCCGCACTGACGGCACCGGCGTGCACTATGTTTTCTGCAAAGGTGGACAAAATAGGGCGGCACTCTTCCAGCAGCGCAGCATCACCGCCGATCAATAAATTAAGCCGGCCTTGCATCGCTTCGTTAGGGGTGCGTGTCATGGCCGCATCAAGAAATTGCACGTTAAGCTGAGCCAGTGTGGCGGCCACTTGCTGAGTGGACGCCGGAATGCTGGTTGAACAGTCGATGACCGTCATGCCTTCGTGCAGACCAGCCAGCAATCCGGTGGCGCCCGCCAAAATAGCCTCGACCTGGGCTGAGCCATTCACGCAAAGGATGACGATGTCGCTGGTCTGCGCCACGGCTTGTGCCGTTGAAACGGTCTTTGCGCCAGCAGCAATCAGATCACTCAGAGACTGATTGCCCGGGTGTTCCATGGCGGTGAGTTCATAGCCTTTTTTGACAATATTAGTGGCAATGCCTAGGCCCATAAGGCCTAAACCAATCATGCCGATGCGGGGGTTTTGCATGTGCGTTCCTCAAAGATATTGATGAATCATACTGGTCTGCCCAACGTGAATGCTCTGTAGACGAATATTGGGCAGCTGAATTCAAAAAAAGTAGGCTTCAATGTGGTGGGCCCACCAGGAATTGAACCAAGCTCTACACTCAAACTTGCACTAACTCTGGACACCCCCTGCCCGTCCAGAGCACCACTATCGTCCAGATTCTGGGCGCTCTGATACCGGCCTGAGTGACCAAGGGTCCTGATCTAGACTATTTGATTGAATTAGGAAAAGCATTCAATTGCAACTTAATCACCGAATAGCTTTACACCAACCTAAAACTCTGAATCCACGCTTCTGTTTCTTCTCGACTTTTTGCAAGTGGGTCTATTGCATCAGCTTGCTCAACTGCCCAAGCCGCCCAGTGATCTAATTCCTTTGAAACAACTTGGTTACTAGCTTTTTCTTTGA
>CAIMVC010000121.1 GCA_903844825.1 uncultured Burkholderiales bacterium
ATGCGTTCGGCCTTGGCCTGGCGATCGGCCTCCGCCTGCGCCCGGTCGAGCCGGGCGTCAGCCAGGCTGTCGGCATCCACCATCTGGCTTTCAAATGCCAGGGCCCGGTCTGCCCTATCTGCCCTATCTGCCCGGTCTGCCTGATCGGCAACCTGCCCGGATGAATTCTTGATCCCCTGCCACGACGCATCCCTGACCCGCCGTGCCTCCTGCACCTGCACCAGGGAGACAGGCTGAAAATCCCGAACGAACTTGTGTAGCTCCCCCTCGAGACGCTCAAGCGCCTGCGCCCGGGTGTCGAGCGCATCGCGCTGCGACTGGACCTCGGCCGCGTCGCTGCGTTGCTGATCGATCAGACTCTCCACATGAGCGGCCTGCGGAACCACCATCGCTGCCAGTTCAACGGGCTCCTTGCGCCAGGCGCCCAGTGCTGCCAGACCGGTCTCTATCCTGTGAGTCAAGCCGTCGACTTCCTGCTGCAACTGGCTCATCAAGCCTGCGTGGTCCCCCAGCGCGAGCGCGTGCTCGAGGATCGCGGCCAGGCCAGGATCGACGGCGCTCGCGGTGAGGCGCCCCAAGGCCTGCTGTGCGTGCTGAACCTGTTGCTCACTGGCCGCGAGGTCACCCTGCGCCGCAGCCAAGTCCTGGGAAACCGCCAGTTGATCTTTGAGCAAGCGAGACAGGCGCGAGCGAATCGGCGCGGCGGGCAGGCGCTGGCGCACGGCGTCTTCAGTCTCGGCGGCCCAGCCCAGGCCCCCCGCCAACTCCTGCACCCGCAACCATTCCATGCGGATTTCCTCGCCGCGTTTGAGCAGGTCGGTGGGGTGATTGCGAAACTGCAAACGGCGCTCGTTGAGCTCGGTGATGTCGGCGGCCAGTTGCAGCACCACCTGATCCACCCGCAAGCCTTGCAGCTCGGTCTCGGTTCGCTTGATATCGCCCGTCAGTCGCTCCAGGTCTGCGTGCACCAAGACCTCCGACTGCCGAGCCGTATGAACGACCTCGGCCGCATCCTCCGCCAACAAGGCCATATCGCCGCCGGTCAGCAGGGCGCGGCGCTGGGCCCAGGCAGCATCCCACTCAAGCAAGACCGGCCGAACCCGACGGATGCGCTCCAGGCGACTCAACTGCTGACGAATGTCGGTATCGCGTTGCCGGGCCGCTTGCAGCTCGGCATGCGTCTGGGCCAGCGCATCGTGCTGCGCCTTCCAGTCTTTGGTGCGCAGCGACGCATCTTTGAACTGCGCCTGCGCGCTTTCATAAGCCTCCTGCGCCTGGTAGTAAGCGCGTGAGCTTGCTTTCCGGGGCGCCCATAAAGCCTCCGCTTCGCCTTGTAGCTTCTCAAGCGCTTCACCCAGATGTTCGATGCCTGCAGCCGACTGAAACAGCAGGCGACCCAGGTCGTTGGAGGCCGACAAGATACCGGCGCCCCCCTCGACAAGCGTGGTGTGATCCAGCGCATACATCCGCTCAAAAACCTGCGCCTGAAGGCTACCGAGCCAGGGCGCAAGCGCCGTGTCGGGCAAAGTCGCGTTCTCAGGGCTAAGCTAGAGCAAACAAGGCGCCTAGTGGGCTGCTGGAACTCACA
>CAIMVC010000122.1 GCA_903844825.1 uncultured Burkholderiales bacterium
AAGTGCGGCGAGGTGGACTTTGCCGAGGGCCTGGGCATGGACTGCCTGCGCACCAACGTGGACGCCCTGCTCACCAAGATCCGCCGCAAGTACAAGGAATACGGCATCAACGAAAAGCCGTTTGTGGTGGTCAAGGCCGACAACGGCACCTATGGCATGGGCATCATGACCGTGCGCGACGTCAAGGACCTGGACGTGCTGAACCGCAAGACCAAAAACAAGATGAGCATCACCAAGGACGGCCAGGCGCTGTCCGAGGTCATCATCCAGGAAGGCGTGCTGACCAACGAGCGCGTCAACGACGCCGTGGCCGAGCCAGTGGTCTACATGATGGACCGCTATGTGGTGGGCGGCTTTTACCGCATCCATGCCGAGCGCGGCGTGGACGAAAACCTCAACGCCCCGGGGGCGAGTTTCGTGCCCCTGGCCTTTGCCGACAGCGGCCGGCTGCCGCAGCCCGGCGAAAAGCCGGGCTCCAGCAGTCCGAACCGCTTTTACATGTACGGGGTGATTGCCCGCCTGGCCATGCTGGCGGCCAGCTACGAGCTCGAAGCCACCGACCCGCAGGCCGAGGTTTACGATTAGGCGCCTGACGAGGTTCTGCGCTGCCCGGCCGAAGGCGTGCGGTCAAACTCACGGTTGGGCACGGGCCCGAACTGTGGCCGAATCCGCAGCGATTGTTTTCAGGGGCGGCCTGCAGTTGTTGCAGCGCAACAAAACTCGAGGTTTTGCGCCCCTGTCACAGGATCGACTTGCATCCGGCAGGCGCAAGCGCAAAATCGAGTGCTCAAAGCAACTTCCCCCTCGCGTCCTGGCCCGCCCGACCGGCCAGCCTGCAAACTGAGGGGGCGCCAGTGTGTCAAGTTCAAAATCATCCCTCACGGCCCTGACGCTTGGCGCCATCGGTGTTGTTTACGGCGACATCGGCACCAGCGTCCTGTACGCCCTCAAGGAAGTCTTCGGTTCCGGCCATGTCGACTTCACCCCCGCCAACGTCTACGGCATCTTGTCGATCTTCTTCTGGACGTTGACCGTCATCGTCTCGATCAAGTACGTCTTGCTGGTGCTGCGCGCTGACAACCACGGCGAAGGCGGGCTGGTAGCCATGCTGGCGCTGGCGTCGCAGGCGGTCAAGGACCGGCCGCAGCTGCGCCGGGTGCTGCTGATCATCGGCATCTTTGGCACCTCGCTGTTTTATGGTGACGGCGTCATCACCCCGGCGATTTCGGTGCTCTCGGCCGTCGAGGGCCTGGAGGTGGTGTCCCCGGCCTTCAAGGGCGTCGTGATCCCGGCCACGCTGGTGATCCTGTTCATGCTGTTTGCGGTGCAGCGGCGCGGCACCACCGGCATCGGCAAATTTTTCGGCCCGATTACGCTGGTTTGGTTTGGCGTGCTGGCGGTGCTTGGCGTGTCCCAGATCATTACCCACCCGGCCATCCTCAAGGCGATGAGTCCGCATTACGCCGTGATGTTCATGTGGTCCAACCCCGGCACCACCTTCATCATTTTGGGCGCCGTGGTTCTGTGCGTGACCGGCGCCGAGGCGCTTTACGCCGACCTCGGGCATTTTGGCAAAAAGCCAATCCGATTGGCCTGGTTTTCGGTGGTCATGCCCTCGCTGACGCTGAACTACTTTGGCCAGGGCGCCTTGCTGCTGCAAAACCCGGACGCGGTCAAAAACCCTTTTTACCTGATGGCCCCCGACTGGGCGCTGCTACCGCTGGTGCTGCTGGCCACCATGGCCACGGTCATCGCCTCGCAGGCGCTGATCACCGGCGCTTTCAGCGTCACCAAGCAGGTGATTCAGCTGGGCTACCTGCCGCGCCTGAATATTCTGCACACCAGTGTGCGCGACACCGGTCAGATCTATATTCCCATGATCAATTGGGGCTTGTTTGTCACCATCGTGCTGGCGGTGATCATGTTTCGCTCGTCGAGCAACCTGGCTGCGGCCTACGGTATCGCCGTCACGCTGGACATGCTGATCACCACCGTGCTGACCTTCTACGTGATTCGCTTTGGCTGGAAGTACCCGCTGTGGCTGTGCCTGGCCGCTACCGGTATTTTCTTTGTGGTCGATCTGGCTTTTTTCGCCTCCAACATGATGAAGCTGTTTGCCGGCGGCTGGTTCCCGCTGCTCATTGGCGGGGTCATCTTCACGCTGATGTTGACCTGGAAGGACGGCCGCCGCTTGCTCAACGACAAGCTGCGCTCCGATGCGATCGAGCTGCCCGCCTTTCTCGAGGCCGTTTTCGTCAGCCCGCCGGTGCGCGTGGAGGGCACGGCCGTGTTTCTGACGGCCGACAAGGGATCTGTGCCCAATGCCCTGCTGCACAACCTCAAGCACAACAAGGTGCTGCACGAGCAAAACCTGTTCGTGACGGTGTGCAACCACGAAGTGCCCTGGATCGGCATGGACAAACGGCTTGAAATCGAATCCCTGGGCCACCATTGCTGGCAGGTGGTGATTCACTATGGTTTCAAGAACGTCCCGGACGTTCCCAAAGCGCTGGATCGCATCAAAAGCCGTGGCTGCGAGCTTGACCCCATGACCACCAGCTACTTCTTGTCGCGCGACACCGTGATCCCCACCATTGGCGGGGGCATGTCGACCTGGCGCGAAAAACTGTTTGCGCAAATGCACCATAACGCCAGCGGCGCAGCCGACTTTTTGAAGCTGCCCAATAACTCAGTGGTCGAACTCGGCTCCAAAATCGAGATTTGAGCGGCGCTTGACGCTGGACATTCGCCAGCCGCGCCGTGGCGGGCGGACTGATGAAGGCAGCGACCGTAGCGGCGCGGGGTAGGATCTTTTCTAAAGAACGGGAGGCTTCGATTGCTGAATTTTCAAATGCTCATGAGGTCCGTGGTTTTGCTGCAGGCGCTGCTGCTGAGCGCTTGTGCGGCAAACCCACCCGCATCCACCCCTTCACCGCCTGCCGGCGGTGCGCGCGCGTCAACCGCTGCGGACCTGGCCTGCGCGCTGCCCAGCAACTGCGTGAACTCGCTGGGCACGGGCGCGCTGGCGCCGCTGCGCCATGCCGGTACAGCCGCGCAGGCGCTGCAACGGCTGCAGGCCACGCTGGCAGCTTTTCCCGAAGCCCAGGTAGTGCGCACCGACGCGCTGGGGCTGGAGGTCATCTTCACCACAACGCTGGGCTTCAAGGACCAGGTGGACTTCAGGATCGACGTCGCGTCCCAGCGCATCGACTTTCGCTCACGCTCGCTGCTCGGCCTTTATGACTTTGGCAAGAACCACGCCCGGATGCAGGCGTTCGCCACACGGTTCGAGCAACAGGCACCCCGCTGAATCCAGCACCACGGCGATGGTCAACAATAGCGCTTGAGCCGCACCCCACCCGGGTGCGGCTCCAACCGCGCAAGCATCACCCGTATAAGCACCGTCACCATGAACATTCTTTTCGTCGCCGATTCGCTGGAGTCCTTCAAGATTTACAAGGACACCACCTTTGCCATGATGCGCCAGGCACAGCGGCGCGGGCACACCCTGTGCGCTTGCGAGCCCAAGGACATCACCTGGCAGCGCGGGGCGCCGGTCACGGCTTTTGTGCGCGACATTCGACTGACGGGCGAGCAAACCCAGTGGTTTGTGGCCGAGCAGCAGGCGCCCAACGAGCGACCAGTGGCGCTCAAGGACCTGGACTGCGTGATCATGCGCAAGGACCCGCCTTTTGACAGCGAGTACTTCTACAGCACGCACCTGCTGGAGCAAGCCGAGCGTGAGGGCGCACGGGTGTTCAACAAGCCGCGTGCGCTGCGCGACCATCCTGAAAAACTGGCGATCATGGAGTTTGCGCAGTTCATCGGCCCGACGCTGGTCACGCGCGATGCCGACGATATCAAGCGCTTTCATGCCGAACACCAGGACATCATTCTCAAGCCGCTGGACGGCATGGGCGGCATGGGCATTTTTCGGGTGACAGCCGATGGCATGAACCTGGGCAGCATCATCGAGACGCTGAACCGGGGTGGCGCACAGAGCGTGATGGTGCAAAAATTTTTGCCCGAGATCGTCAAGGGCGACAAGCGGGTGCTGGTCATTGGTGGCAAGCCAGTGCCGTTTTGCCTGGCACGCATTCCGCAGGGCAACGAAGTGCGCGGCAACCTGGCGGCCGGCGGCCTGGGCGTGGCACAAGCCCTGTCAGCGCGAGACCGTGAAATCGCCGAAGCGGTCGGCCCGGTGCTGGCCGCGCGCGGCTTGCTGCTGGCGGGCATCGATGTGATCGGCGACTGCATCACCGAGATCAATGTCACCAGCCCGACCTGCTTTCAGGAAATTTTTGACCAGACCGACTTTGACGTGGCGGCCATGTTCATCGACGCGTTGGAGGCGGCGCTCAAGTCCTGAACCCTGGGGCGGGCTGGATGCCTTGCCTGCCGCTGGTGTGGCTTGACCAAGACACCTTGCTGGCACGAGCCCCTATCCCAGCCTTCCCCCGGAAGGGGAAGGGGAAGGGGCCGTGAGCCTGTCTCGGCGGAATTACTCGGCGGTGTAGCCCGATGCCTTGATCGGCGCTTCCCAGCGCTTGAGATGCGTCGCCTGCGTGGCGACCAGGGCCTGCGGGCCTGCATAGCTTGGCGTCAGGCCCAAGGCCTTGATACGGCCTTGTAGGTCAGTATTGCTCAGCGCCTGGTTCACCGCGTCACTGATCTTCTGGGTCCGGTCTGCCGCCATGCTGGCGGGGCCGTACAAGCCAAAGAATGCATCGGCCACGACATTGACGCCCAGCTCTTTGAGGGTTGGCACTTCAGGCAGGGCGAAGGAGCGGCTTTCGCCCGACACGGCCAAAATGCGCAGCTTGCCCGAGCGGTGGTGCTCAATGGTTTCCGAGGCGGTATCGACCATCAGGGGAACCTGACCGCCCAGCAAGTCCTGCGCCGCAGGGGCTCCGCCCTTGTAGGCCACATGCGTCAGAGGGACCCCGGTTTCCTGGGCCAGTAGTTGACCGGCGAAATGGGGAACGGTGCCCGCGCCCGAAGTGGCGTAGTTGGCCTTGCCGGGGTTGGCCTTGAGCCAGGCCAGCAGCGCCTTGAGATCGCCGGCAGGCGCGCCCGGCCCGACCGTCAGGGCGAAGTCAAACGTGGTCACACGCGCCACCGGCGTGAAGTCGCGCACCGGGTCGTAGCCTAAGTTTTTGTAGAGCCAGGGCAGGATCACCAGGCTGCCGCTGGGTGCCAGCACCAGCGTATTGCCGTCGGTGGCGGCGCGCTTGACCTCACCCAGGGCAATGCGACCCGCCGCGCCGGGCTTGTTTTCAACAATGACGTTCTGATCGAGCAAAGGCTTCATGCGCTCGGCCAACAGCCGGGCGACCACGTCGACCGAGCCGCCGGGCGGAAAGCCAACCAATATTTTGATGGTCGGCTTGTCCTGCGCCAGCAAGCCTGTGCTCAGGCCCGACAGCGCCAGCGCCGTTGCGCCCGCGAGCAAGCCAAGTTGTCTTCTTTTCATGAGGGGTCCTTGTGTGTGTGAGGTCTCGACGAGGCCAAGTCAGCTAGCAGTCTCCTCAAAAATGACGGTTGGACAATTGGGGTTTGCGTGGGGCCGACAATGCAGCGCCCATCGAAACACGTCCGCAATCGGCACTACCATCGAGCCTCCTTTGAGGAGAGACAACATGCCCGTGATCGACGTTCATACCCATATGTTCACGCCCAAGTGGCTTGAGCTGCTCAAAAGCGAGGGCGGCACCTACAACATCAAGACCCGTCCCGATGGACAGCAGGAAATCTTCCGCGGCGACACCCCGGTGGTCATTCCCCAGCGCGGGCACTTCGATTACGACCTGCGGGTGCAGCACATGGACGCGGCCGGCATTGACATCTCCATCGTCTCGCTGACCTGCCCCAATGTGTACTGGGGCAACGAAGACATCAGTTGCCGCGCGGCGTGCGAGTCCAACGACACCATGGCCGAGGCGCAGGCCCGGTATCCGGACCGCATCCGCTGGTTCACCTCTTTGCCCTGGGAGTATCCGGAGCGGGCGGTGCAAGAGCTGCGCCGCAGCTGTGACCAGGGCGCCGCCGGTGTCATGGTGCTGGCCAATATCGCCGGGCGCAGCCTGACCGACCCGTTTTTTACCCCGATCTGGGCAGAAATCAACCAGCGCGCCCTGCCGGTGCTGGTGCACCCGACCGACCCGCCCGGCGTGGACCTGATGGACATGACCAAGTTTGACTTGAGCTGGTCGGTGGGCTTCATGTTTGACACCACGCTGGCGATCACACGCATGATCTTTGAGGGCTTCTTTGACCAGTACCCGGACCTGAAAATCATCGCCTCCCATGGCGGCGGCACGCTGCCGTATCTGGTGGGCCGGTTCGAAAAAGGCGACGCCGTCGAGATCCCCCAGCGGCGCCAGATGAAACGCAAGCCGACCGACTACCTGCGGCATATTTACTACGACTGCATCACCTACGACGCAGGCGCGCTCAACTACCTGGTCTCGGTGGTGGGCGCCGACCATGTGATGTTTGGCACGGACTGGCCGCACCAGGTGCATGACACCCGGGGCTCCTTTGCCAACACCGCACAGTTGCCGGCGGCGCAATGCGACTTGATTCGTGGCGCCAACGCGATGCGCGTCTTTAACCTGTCCTGACAGGGGCGCTACAGCAGCGCGCCATCTACAAACACCTTGAGCTCCCCGGCCGCAAAGGGCGTCCAGTGCTCGTTGCGCGTCAGCGGCGCCGTGACCACCACCGCGACGCGGTCGCTGGGCTGGGTGAGTTCGGCAAAGTTCACAGCCAGGTCTTCGTCGCTCAGGCTGGCGTGCGCAAACGGGTGACGGCGCTCGACGTAGTACAAATTCGTCGAAGCATGCGCCCACAGGGCCAGTCCGTTGCTGAGCAAAAAATTGAAAGTCCCATGGCTGGCAATGTGCCGCGCCAGCTCGCGCAAAGTGATCGTCAGCTCGGCCACTGAGGGCACGCCGGCATGCGACTTGGCCAGCTCCTGCATGATCCAGCAAAAGGCGCGCTCGCTGTCGGTGCTGCCCACGGGCCGAAAGCCCGCATGCAGGCGCGGATGAAAGTCCTTGAGGTCGCCGTTGTGCGCAAAGACCCAGTAACGACCCCATAGCTCGCGCACAAAAGGGTGGCAGTTTTCCAGCGCCACATGGCCCTGCGTGGCCTTGCGGATGTGGGCAATCACGTTGCGACTTTTGATCGGGTAGCGACGAATCAGTTCGGCCACCGGGGACTCGCTGGCGCGCTGGTGGTCGACAAAATGGCGCAGCCCCTTGCCGTCCTGGTCGCCCTCAAAAAACGCGATACCCCAGCCGTCGGTGTGCTGGTCGGTACGCCCGCCGCGCTGCGCAAAGCCGGTGAAGCTGAAGGTCACGTCAGTCGGCGTGTTGCAGTTCATTCCAAGCAACTGGCACATGGTTCAGACCCGCCGAGGCGCGTCGCGCAGTTGCCAGGCCGCCAGCATGGAGAGGGCGCACAGACCCGCGAGCATGAAGAAAGATTCATGAAAAGCCGTCAGCCGCGCCGCGCTGGTGCTGCTTTGCGCCAGTGAGTCACCGTGGGCGGCCAGGCGCCACTCCAAAACAATAGCGCACACGCTCACACCAATGGCGCCGCCCAGCATGCGCACGAAGTTGATAGCGCTGGCGCCTTGTGAGATCAGCTCCGGCCCCAGCGGGCGCAGCGCCCCCAGGTTCAGCGATGGCAGCACAAAGCCCAGGCCAATGCGCCCCAGCGTCACCAGCGCCAGCAGCCACCACAGACTCGCGCCCAGCGTCATAAGGCCGGTCAGGGCAAAGGACAGTGACAACAGCGCCAGCCCGAGCGTGATCAGCACATGGCTGCCTACCCGGTTCGACAAGCGTCCCGCCACCGCAATCGTGGCCACCAGCGCCAGCCCCGACGGCAGCAAGGCGGTACCCACCAGCGACGCCGACAGCCCCAGCCCCAACTGCATGTACACCGGCAGCAAATAGGTCGAGCCAAACAGCGCCGCACCATAGATGAAAGACACCAGGCTGCCCATGGCAAAAGGACGATGCGAAAACAGCGCCAGATTCATCAAAGGCTCCGCGCCGCGTTGCACCATTTTCTTTTGCCAGATCACAAAAACCAGCAGCGCGGTAGCGGCAGCACCGAGCAACATCCAGGCCGCTGACACCTCACCACTGTGCAACTCGACCAGTCCATTGAGCAGGCACAGCGTGCCGATGGCGGCCAACAACAGGCCGCGCCAGTCCAGCGTGCTGTCGGGGTTGGTGGCCACGCCGCCGGGCGCCGACACCGGCACATAGCGCCGGCCAAGCGCCACCGAGGCCAGGCACAGCGGCACCACCATGAAAAAGATCGAGCGCCAGCCAAATACGTCGACCAGCACGCCGCCCACGCTGGGGCCGAGCGCCGGCGCCAGCACCACACCCATGCCAAACAGGCTGCTGGCGCGGCCCTGTTCGTGGGGCGCAAAAGCCCGCATGATGATGATGGCGGGAATGGGCTGCACCACGCCGGCCGCCAGGCCTTCGGCCACGCGGGCGGCCAGCACCAGTTCATAAAAGTTGGCCAACCCCCCGACCAGGCCGCCAGCCATCAGCAGCAGCATGGCGCCGACGTAGGTGCGGCGGTAACCGTAGCGCGACAGCAGCCAGGGGGTGGTCAGCATGGAAGCAATCATGGCGACCATGAAGCCCGAGCTCACCCACTGCGCCCGCTCCTGACCCAGCGTAAAGGCACGGCTCATGTCGGGGATCGCCACATTGACGATGGTCGACGACATGATCGAGGCCATGGTGCCAATCATCACCGACATCAGCAGCAGCCAGCGGTAACGCGAGCCGTAATGCGCCTGCAACTCGCTGAGCGTGGCGGGACGGGTCATCGCAGCCCGTGCGCTCAACTGCGTGGTTCAGACCACAGGCGCCCGCCGGTGGCCCAGTTCTCGCGCTTGACTTCGTTGATGATGATGTCCACCGACTCGGGCGAGCCGCCCAGCACCTCGACCGTGACGCGCGTGATCTCGGCAACCAGCTTGGTTTTTTGCTCTGGCGTGCGGCCTTCAAACATTTCGATGTGGTAGGTAGGCATGGGCGTCCTTGAAAATAAAGTGAGCTGGCTGGAGCGTGCCTGTCAGGCCAGGCGGCATGCTGGCACTCACAGGTCGGACACGTCCGGGGGCGGCCTCTATTGTCGGCGAGGTCGGGCCGTGCAGGACGCAGCCGAGGCGAGCAGCGCTGCATTATGCTGGCGGCATGGCTGCAGCGGGGTCCGGTGGCCAGCAAAACAGCGCATGAACCCCCTTAAACACGAGACACACAAGAAACACATCAAGACCATGAAGCTTGAAACAGCACGCCAAGACCCACAGAGCGCCGCCGGGCCTGGCGCTACCGTCGATCCGGCAACGCCAGCAGCCCTGGCTTTTAATGCCGGCAATGCGGCGTTTCGGGAGCAGCGTTGGGCCGACGCGCTGGCGCTGGCGCGGCAGGCCATCGCCCTCAGCCCTGGCCTGGTCGTGGCGCATATGCTGTTGGCGCGCTGCCAGACGCGTCTGGACGATCTGGAGGCAGCCCGCGACAGCTTTGCCGTCGTGCTGCGCCTGGACCCGGCACAGTTCTCGGCGTGGCTGGAGCTGGGCAACGTCAGCCGCCGGCTCGGGGCGATTGAGCGCGCCGTGCAGTGCTACGAGCGCGCCGCTGCCTGCAACCCGGACGACATTCGCGGCCATCTGGCCTGCGCCCGCGCCCTGGAAGAGCTCGACGAGACACTGGCCCAGGACCGGGCCGCATTTCACTACCAGCGTGCGCTGTCGCTGGCCGATGGAGCGCCCGCCAAACAGATGGAGGTGCACCACACCCTGGCGCGCTTTCGTCTGGATGCCGGCCGTGCCCCGCGTGCGCTCGAGGCGCTGCGGGCCGCCCGGCTGATCGTGCGCCTGCAACCGGACGCTTTTGAGCTGGACGCCCGCTACGAACTGCTCATCGACGAGGCGGACGCCTTGCTGCGACTGGGCCTGCGCGACGAGGCCATGGCCGCGCTCACACAAGCGTCTGGCGCTGAGAGCGAAGCCACGCTGACCCGCCTGGCCCAGCTGTCGTTTCGTTTCAATCTGTGGCAAGAATCCATCGAGGTGTTGCGCCGCAGCGTGGCACTGCATCCGCGCAGTGGCGCCGCCCATTACAACCTGGCGCACATGCTGGCCGAGAGCTGGCATATGGAAGAAGCGCTGCTGGCACTCGACGCCGCCGAAGCCCAAACCTCGATGCCCAATGCGGCTTCCATGCGTGCCGCCATCGCCGGAAAAATGGGCGATGCAGATACGGCACTGGCGCATTACCAAAGCCTGGTCGATGCGGGTGACAAGAGCCTATCCTCAAGTGTGGCGATGAGCGCCCTGTACTCCGACACGCTCACGCCGCAGGAAGTGGCAGCGCTGCACCGGAACTTGTTTTCTTCACTGGGCGATGGCGCGCGTTCGCCGGCGAGTTTTAGCAATGACCGGCGCCCCGATCGCCCCTTGCGCATTGGCCTGGTGACGGCCGACTTTCATCACCAGCACCCGGTCAATCTCTTCATGCAGCCGATGCTGGCCCGCTGGGACCGCACGCAGTTTGCGCTGACCGTGTATTTCACCGGCGTCAGTTACGACGATCAGACCCATCTGGCGAAGTCTCGCGTGGGCACCTGGCGCGAGATGACGCAGGCCACGCCGGCGCAGTTTGCGCGCCAGGTCGAGGCCGACGGCATCGATATCCTGATCGATCTGGCCGGCCACACCTCAATGCAGCGCATGAGCCTGTTTGCCCAGCGCATGGCGCCGGTGCAGGCGACTTTTCTAGGCTACCCGGGCTCCACCGGAGTGCCGCACATGGACTGGATCATCGGCGATCCGGTGGTCACGCCGCCAGCGCATGATGCGCTGTATTCGGAGCGCGTGGCGCGGCTGCCGAACACTGTGTTTTGTTATGCGCCCGAAGTCGAGTATCCCTACCCCGACATGCCTGACGCCATGGCCGCACGGCCGCTGACCTTTGGCTCGTTCAACAACATTCCCAAGTTAACGCCGCACACCATTGCCCTGTGGTCCCGCGTGCTGCATGCCGTTCCCGACTCGCGCCTGATCCTGAAGGCGCCCAGCTTCAACGACGCTGGTGCCCGCAGCCGTTATGCCCGTTTGTTTGCAGAACAAAACATCGACCCCGGTCGCATCGAGTTTCGCGGACCTGTCGGCCTGAGCCTCATGATGGCCGAGTACGCTGACGTGGATATCGGGCTGGACCCGGTGCCCTACAACGGCGGCACCACCACCTTGCAAGCCCTGTGGATGGGCGTCCCGGTGGTGGTCAAAGAGGGCGGCCACTTTGTCTCGCGCATGGGCGCGAGTTTTATGCGCGCGGCCGATCTGCCGCAGTGGGTCGCCACCGACGACGACGACTATGTTCGCATCGCCGCCGCGATGGCCTTCGACCGCCAGGCGCTGCTCGCCCTCAAACGCGAACTGCGGCAACGCACATTGAACGCCCCCGGCTGGAACCCCGACCTGTATGTCAGCGATTTCTGCGCGCAACTTCGGCACATGTGGCGGCAGTGGTCACAGGCTGCGGCAACACCAGCGCAAGCGCCCGGTCCGGTCTGACCCGCGGTCAGTCACTGAGCGAAGAGACCAGCGCGCGGCGTCAATTCAGACCGAGCAAGCTGCTGGCGCCTGCATGCCCCTGCGCCAGGCGCTGCGAGCCGGATGGATACGGGCGTTCGTGCTCACCCACTCGGGCGCTGCCCATCGCGTAACTGTAGCTCTGCAAGTCGGCTTCGTAGCACGGGCACACCCGCTGCAGCAGGGCGGCCTCGTCAAGCAGCATCACGTAGCCCCGGCTGTAGCTGATCAGGCCGCGCTGCTGCAACTGACTGGCCGCCTGTGTCACGCTTTCACGGCGCGCGCCCAGCATGAGCGCAAGGACTTCGTGTGTCAGAAAAAGTTCGCGGCTTTGGACACGGTCGCGAGCCATCAGCAGGCAACGGGCCAGGCGCTGCTCGACCCGGTGCTGTTGCGTGCAGGCAGCCTGCTGCGACAGCTGGCGGTAGCGCACGTCCACGTAGCGTTGCAGCAAGCAGCGCAGCAGCGGGTCTTGCTCCAATTGCCGCATCAGGGTTGGCTGCGTCATGCGGTACGCACGTCCCGCGCCCTGCACGCGGCAGCTGAACGCGGAGCGGGTCACGCCCAGCACCAATGAGGTGGCGAACATGCCCTCGCTGCCAACCAGGGCCACCTCCACGCTGCGGCGCCCCGCCACGGGCAGTGACACCGAGACAAAGCCTTCGACGGGAAACCAGGCATGCGTCAGCAGCTGGCCAACCTGCAGCACTTCATCGTGCAGGGACAACTCAACCAGTTCGGACTGCGCCAGCAGCAGCGCGCGACCGGCCGCTGGCAGCGCTGCGATCAAGCCGTTGGCCAAGGATAAATTTGCCTGCAAGCGCTCGCCCTTTAGGATTTTTTAAGGTTGTGAAAGTGGCATGGCGCCAGTCGAACTGCCGCGCATCCAACTCTGATTTGACGCGCACACCGGCACGCCAACAAGGCGATGAATTCGACCTTCGCTGTAGTCATCCAGGCCTTGCCAATAAACCGGTCTGCAGCAAGGTAAAAGTTGTCGCACGGCAAGCACCGGGACTTACAACTTTGATGCGCAAATCACCCAGGGCCGCCGCCGCCCAAGGCAGCTGCACGGCCTGCACGGCCTGCAGCGCTCAGCAGCGGGCCAGCGGCTGCGCCTCCGATCCGGCCCCTTCCCCTGCCGGGGGAAGGCTGGGATGGGGGCTCTTGCCAGCCAGCAAGATCTTTCTTTCGCCGGGGGGCGGTGCCAGGAGCTCTTGCAGCAGTTCGCCAGGCTGGGTCTCTAGCGCATTCGCGCCTTGCGGCGCACTCGGTGCGCTGGCACACACAAGACGCCAGTAGCGGTGTCAGGCGGCACATTAGGAATCCTCCATGGGCGACCTGCCACTGATGCGGCTTGCCTCTTGCACAGCACCCCGATTGACTGGCCTTCTCCTGTATGACTTTTGCGACAGATTTTCAGCTGAGCTGGCGTACCGCCTGGAACGCCAGTGTGTTGCTGGCCGGGCTAGGCAATGCGGCTGCGCAGACCACGCCAGCGACAAGCGCAACGACTGCGCCCGCTGCCCCAACTTCATCAACTGCGCCGGCGGCGGCCGCACCCGGGCGCCGCAATGAGCCGGTGACGCTGAACTTTAACCAGGCCGACATTGAAGCGGTGGCCCGCACGCTGGCGACGCTGACCGGCCGTCAGGTGGTGCTGGATCCGCGCGTTAAAGGCACCATCACCCTGAACACCGAGCGACCCGTCTCGCCGCAAGCGGCCTTCAATCAGTTCGCAGCGCAGCTGCGCGTGCAAGGCTTTGCGGTGGTGCAAACTGCCGAGCTGTACAAGATCGTGCCGGAGGCCGAGGCCAAACTGCAATCCGCAGCCATCGTCACAGGCCCAGCGGCAAGCAACGGCAACCAGATCGTCACGCAGATTTTCCGGCTTAACCACGAGACGGCCAGCAACCTGGTGACGGTCTTGCGGCCGCTGATCAGCCCCAACAACAGCATCAATGTCACCCCCGGGGCGAACGCGCTGGTGATCACCGACTATGCCGACAACCTGCAGCGGCTGGGCCGCATTATTGCTGCGCTGGATGTGGCCAACGCCACCGAGGTCGAGGTCATTGCGCTGGATAACGCACTGGCCACCGACCTGGCCCCGCTGGTCATTCGCCTGCTCGAGTCCGGGGGGGCGGGGCCGGGCGGGCCAGGTCAGAGCGACACCTCTTTTCGCACCACGCTGTTGCCCGAGCCGCGCAGTAATTCGCTGATCCTGCGGGCGGCCAACCCGGCGCGGTTGGCACTGGTGCGCGCGCTGGTCGACAAGCTCGACCGGCCGGCACGCCCGGGGCAGAACGACCCGGCTGGCAATATCCATGTGGTCTACCTCAAGAACGCCGATGCGGCGCAGCTGGCCCTGACGCTGCGCGGCGTCATGGGCGGCATGACGGGCGGCGAGCCCGGCACGGCGCCCGTTGCTGGCGCGATGCCGGCCGGCCTCGCAGCCGGGTCGTCAGCTCCGGGCACGGCAGCCGGCGCCGCCCGCAGCGCCACGGGCGGCGGACAGATTCAGGCCGACCTGGCCACCAACTCGCTGATCATCACCGCCGCCGAGCCGCAATTTCGCCAGTTGCGGGCGGTCATCGACAAGCTCGACGGGCGGCGCGCACAGGTCTGGGTCGAGAGCCTGATTGTCGAGGTCAATGCCGACAAGGCCGCCGAGTTCGGCATTCAATGGCAGGGCCCACTCGGGCAGGCCGGCGACCGCCTGATCGGCCTGCTGGGCACCAACTTTGGCACGGCCGGCAACAACTTGCTGACGCTGGCTTCACAAGGTCTGTCTGGCGTGTCGGCCAACGGCGTGACGCCCGGCACCGGCTTGAACGTCGGCGCGCTGGGGCGCAGCAACGGCGTTTACGTGCTGGGCTTTCTGGCTCGCGCGCTCGAACAAACCGGCATCGGCAATATTTTGTCAACGCCTAACCTGCTGACGCTGGACAACGAGGAGGCCAAAATCGTGATCGGCCAAAACGTGCCACTGGTCACCGGCCGATACACCAGCACGGCGGCAGGCACCAGCGGCGTCGTCAATCCGTTTCAGACGATCGAGCGCAAGGACGTCGGCCTGACGCTGCGCGTGCGCCCGCAAATCAGTGAGAGCGGCAACGTCAAGCTGGCCATCTCGCAAGAAGTCAGCACAGTGCAGGCCTCATCGGTGAATTCGCTGTCGGGCATCATCACCAACAAACGCTCGATTGATTCAAGTGTGCTGGTGGAAGACGGCGCCATTGTGGTGCTGGGCGGCCTGCTGCAGGACGACTACAGCGACAACGAGGAAAGTGTGCCGCTGCTCGGCGATTTGCCGCTGCTGGGCAACCTCTTCAAGAACCGCAGCCGGACCCGGCGCAAGACCAACTTGATGGTGTTCTTGAGGCCCGTGGTGGTGCGCGATGCAGTCGCCACCGACGCCCTGTCGATGGACCGCTACGACCTCATGCGCGTGCAGCAGCAAGCCACGCAACCAAAGCCGCATCCGCTGCTGCCGATCGATCAGGCCCCTTTGCTGCCCGCCGTGTCGCCGCGCGATGCCAAGCCCGCATCCGGCGAAACACCCAGCCCGCCGGCCTCACCGTGAACTCGAAACATGGCCTCGCGCTACCCCTTGCCCTATGCGTTTGCGCGCACCTTTCAGCTCCTGCTTGAACACGCCGAGGGCGCAGACGCCGCCGCCGATGGCCTGGTGCTTTGGCATGCGGGCGCACTGCCCGCCGGCGCCTGGACCGAGGTGATGCGCCGGTACTCGGTCAGCCGCGTTCAGCGCACCGAGCCGGACGCGCTGGCGCAGCGCATCAGCACAGCCTATGCACAGGAGGAGTCGAGCGCGGCCACGGTGGTCAGCGAGGTCGAGAGCGACGTCGACCTGTCGCGCATGCTGCAGGACTTGCCGGCCGTCGAAGACCTGCTCGCCACCAGCGGCGACGCGCCCATCATCCGCCTGCTCAATGCCTTGCTGACGCAAGCGGTGCGTGACGGCGCCAGCGATATTCACATTGAGCCCTACGAGAAAAATTCGGCCGTCCGTTTTCGCATTGACGGCATCTTGCGCGAAGTGGTGCAGCCCAACCGGGCCTTACATGCAGCGCTGATCTCGCGCCTGAAAATCATGGCCGATCTGGACATCGCTGAAAAGCGCCTGCCGCAGGATGGCCGCATCAGCCTGCGCATCGGCACCCGGGCCGTCGACGTACGGGTCAGCACCTTGCCCAACGTGCATGGCGAGCGCGCCGTGCTGCGCCTGCTCGACAAAAGCACCGGCACGCTGAGCCTGGAGTCGCTGGGCATGGAAGGCCGCACGCTGGAGCGCTTTGCGCGCCTGCTAACGCAGCCGCACGGCATTGTGCTGGTGACCGGGCCGACCGGCTCGGGCAAGACCACCACGCTGTACGCGGCGCTGGCCCGGTTTGACGCGACGCAAAGCAACATCATGACGGTCGAGGACCCGGTCGAGTACGAGCTGCCCGGCATCGGCCAGACGCAGGTCAACGCTCGCATCGACCTGGACTTTGCCAAAGCCTTGCGCGCCATCTTGCGGCAAGACCCGGACGTGATCATGATCGGCGAAATCCGCGATTTTGAGACGGCGCAAATCGCCATCCAGGCCTCGTTGACCGGCCACCTGGTGCTGGCGACCTTGCACACCAATGACGCCACCAGCGCCGTCACGCGCCTGACCGACATGGGGCTTGATGCCTTCTTGCTGAGCTCCTCCTTGCTTGGCGTGCTGGCGCAGCGCCTGGTGCGCAAGCTGTGCCTGCTCTGCGCCGGCCAGGGCTGCGCCAGTTGCGCACGCACCGGCTACCAGGGACGCACTGGCGTGTTTGAATTGCTGGTGATCGATGACGCGATCCGGGCGCAGATTCACAACCGAGAAGCCGAGGCCAGCATTCGGCAAAGCGCCCTGTCTGGCGGCATGACGCTGATGCACGAAGACGCCCGGCGACTGGTGGCTGCCGGCATCACTTCGCCCGAGGAGGTCGCCCGTGTCACGCGTGAATGACGTCGCGGCGCCAGCGCCTGCAGCAGCTGCCGGACCGCTCGCTTGCGCTGGTGGCGGTCAGGTCCCTGTATCGCCTGAACGAGCGGTTCGCCGACCCGCGTCATGAACGCCTACACCTATGAAGCCCTGAACCTAAAAGGGCAGCTGTGCAAGGGGCAGGTACAGGCCGACAACGCGCGCATGGCGCGCACGCTGCTGCGCGAGCAAACCCTGATTCCGCTGCACGTCGAGCCCCTGCACGCCGACCGCATCGCCCCGGGACAAGCGGCTGCGCACGGCCTGCAGCGCGTGCTCTGGGCGCGCGCTGCCTTCGGTGCCAGCACGCTGGCGGTGTGGACGCGCCAGCTGGCCGGACTGGTGACCGCGGGGCTGCCACTGGAGCGGGCGCTCACAGCCCTGATCGACGAGGCCGAAGAGCCGCGCCAGGCCGCGGTGGTGGCCGCTTTGCGCGCCGATGTCAACGCCGGCTCTTCCCTGGCTCAGGCCTTGTCACACCATCCGTCGGAGTTCTCCGCGATGGTGGTGAGTGTGGTGGAGGCGGGCGAAGCCGGTGGCCAGCTCGGCCCGGTGCTGCAGCGACTGGCCGACGACCTGGAAGAAGACCAGAACCTGCGCGCCAAGCTGACAGGCGCGGCCTTGTACCCGGCCATCGTGACCGTGCTGGCGCTGCTCATCGTCAGCTTCTTGGTCAGCTACGTGGTGCCGCAGGTGGCCTCGGTGTTTCTGGGCAGTCAGCGCGCGCTACCACTCATCACGCGGGCCTTGCTGGCGCTGAGCGCCTTGGTGCGCCAATGGGGCTGGCTGCTGCTGCTGCTGCTGACACTGCTGGCGCTGCTGCTGCGGCTGGCCCTGAAAAGGCCCGCGCTGCGCATTGGCTTTGATGCCGCCTGGCTGCGCCTGCCCGTGATCGGGCGGCTGTCACGTCACTACAACACGGCCCGCTTTGCGAGCACACTGGCCATGCTGGTAGGCGCTGGTGTACCCATGCTCAAGGCCCTGCAGTCGGCCGCGCAAACCCTGAGCAACCAGGCCATGCGCGCCGACGCGCTGGCGGCTCTTGAACATGTGCGGGAAGGCGCGTCATTGGGGTTGGCACTGGCACAAAAGCCGCGCTTTCCCGCGCTGCTGAACATGTTCGCCCGACTCGGCGAACAAACCGGCGAGCTGCCCGCCATGCTGCAGCGCGCCGCCTCGCAGCTGTCCACCGAAGTACAGCGCCGCGCCATGAACCTGGCGACCGTGCTGGAGCCGCTGCTGATCGTTGTCATGGGCGCCGCGGTGATGCTGATCGTGCTGGCCGTGCTGCTGCCGATCATCGAGCTCAATCAGCTGGTGCGCTAAAACTAGAACGCCAGAACGCGCGCGCCTAGCTGCGCGCATGCTGCCCGATCGGGGTCGCGTCGCTCGCCTGACGTGACAACAGCCCATCGGGAAAACCAATGCCGCAAATACTCAGATTGAGTCAATTGCTGGCGAAAAGACCCGTCGATACGATCGCCAGACCTCATGTGCTGCACGCACGGCAGGCACCCTGACTCAATCAATTATCAAAATACGGAGACCTCAATTCATGCAATCTCATCTTCAATCCGGACTCGTTGCCGTGGCACTCGCAACAACGACTGGTCTGGCTTTGGCAGTCGATCTGCCAACCGTCAAAATTTCGGGTGCGGTCGACAGCAATAGCGCCCTTCGGCGGTGTCAAACAATCCGGCCTCGGCCGTGAAGGCTCAAGCCACGGCCTCGATGAGTACATGGAACTGAAGTACGTGCTGATGGGCGGGCTGCACCCCTGAGCGCCGAGCGCCGAGCGCCGAACGCCGGCAAGCTAGGCGCACCAGCCGCTGCCGGCCACCAGGCACTAGGCACCACCTGCCCCCTGCAGCCATCTCTCTGTACGGCATGCGGGCTGGCCGTGCCCATCAGCACCTCCCGCATCGCTCAGGCTGGCGGCAAGGCGACTGCCGGCCAGGCATGGCGCTGGGCAAAGCGCGCGCAAGCGCCCTGCAGCCAGTCGACAAAAGCGTCTCGTGCCGGGTGTTTGCCACCGCCGGCAGGTTGCAGCAGGTAGTAG
Organism: uncultured Burkholderiales bacterium; assembly: GCA_903844825.1. GTDB lineage: Bacteria > Pseudomonadota > Gammaproteobacteria > Burkholderiales > Burkholderiaceae_C > Polaromonas. The sequence goes on from CAIMVC010000122.1 coordinate 18,718, forward strand.
GCCGAGGGGTGAGCGCATTCGTGGGGGTGGGCTGGCACCAGTTCCTGGCGTTGCAGCAGGTTGTCGGCAATCGCGCGACGGCTCAGCGCCACGCCCAGGCCCTGACGGGCGGCTTCAAGCAGGTGGGTTGAATCGGTAAACGTCATCTGGCTCTGGGGGCGCTGCACGCTGGTGTGCGCCTGGGCCAGATCGGCCAGCCAGGTGGACCAGTTTTCGCTGGCGTGCAGCAGCGGTAGCTGCAGCACTTCTTGCAACGTGTGCGTTGCCTCGGCCCCCAGCAAAGACGGCGCAGCCAGCAGCACCAGGCTGTCAGCCATCAGCGGCCGCACGTCAGCCTCCGGCCAGCGGCCATGGCCAAAGCGAATGGCGCAGTCCACCCGGCCCTCGTTCAAGTCGACATAGTCCATCGAGCCGTGCAGTTGCAGCCGCACCTGCGGATGCCAGCGGGTAAAGTCTGCCAGCCGGGGCAATAACCAGCCATGGGCAAACGAGGGCAGCACCGCCACCCGCAGGTCCTGCGCTTGCTCAAGCGGGCGGTGGCTGCGCACCCGTTCGGTCACGTCCACGATGTCTTGCAGTGCCTGACGCACCTGGTAGCCGTAAATACGCCCGGTGTCAGTCAGCGCCCAGCGGCGGCCATTGCGCTCGATCAGGGGGGTGTTCACAAACTCTTCCAGCGCCCGGATCTGATGGCTCACCGCCCCGGGCGTGAGATTGAGTTCCTCGGCCGCAGCACTGACCGAGCCCAGCCGCACCCAGGCGGCAAAGGCCCTTAAGGCGGGCAGGGGCGGCGCACGTCCGGTCATGTCAATACCATTGTCTGGTTACTCGAAAAAGATGAAGGTCAGCCGTGTCCTGCGCTGCATAGACTCAACAGCGTTGGGCCCATCGGGGTGCAACGCTTTAAAAGTGTAACAAGGAACATTTCATGCTTATCGACGATCTGCGCCCCTTTCTGGCTGATTATTTTGACGTTCTGCAAACCCAGGACATGGCCCTGTTTGACCGGGTTTTTCACAAAGACTGTGTGCTGTATTCGCAGCAAGACGGCCAGCTGGTGGTGCGCCCTTATGCGGTCTACCGTGACATGGTGCAGGGCCGCCAGTCGCCCGCATCGGGCGGCTACCCGCGCGACGAACAAGTCCTGATGCTCGATGTGCTGTCGCCCACCATGGCCGTGGTCAAAGTGCGGCTTCGCCTGTTTAACAACATCATGGAAGACCACCTCAACCTCATGCACCATGAAGGCCGCTGGATGATCTATGCCAAGCACTTTTACCGCGTGGGCAGCGCTGCCTAAAGCGCCGCTACCAGAGCAGCACCAGCTCACCGGTCCACGCGGGCCTGCCATCTATATCGGTGCGTTGCAAGCTGGCCTGGGTCACCACGGCACCGGCTTGCGTGCGCGCCTGCAACAGCCAGGCGGCCAGCGCCTCGGGGTCGGCATGGCTGAGCCTGACGTTGGCGCGTCCCTCGGCCAGGCTCAGGTGTGCGCTCTGGCCCAGGCTCTGCAAAGTCTCGGTGAGCCGCTGCGGTGTTTGCTGTCGGTCTTTCACGGGCAGGGTCTGCAGGTAGCGCGCCTGACTGGCCAGGAGCTGCATCTGCTGCAGCTCGCGCTCGAGCCGGCTTAGCTGCGCGCTGCTGTTGCGCAAGGTCGACAGCGCTGGCAGCGTGGCGGCCACCACCAACGCCGCCGCAGTGAAGACGAGCAGGCCCGTGCGAACGCTGCTCATGGGCGTTGCCTGGGCCGGCCCGGTGCGCGCCCACAGGTCCGCAGCCAGGGCCCGCAGACGGTCAGATAAATAGCTCAGGTGTGTCATGCGCGGGGCCTCATGGGTTCATCATGGCGTGAGGGCGCTGCGCAGCACCAGGCGGTCCTGGCCGGGAGCGTCTTGGGCACCCGGCGTGCTGATGTAGCCGCGCAGGCGCAGGGCCGACAGCAGCGCCGAATGCTCCGGCCCGGACAGTGACAGCCCGCTCACCCCCAACTGCCCCGCGCGGTAGTCGATGGCCTGCGGCGTGTGCCCGGCAGGCAGGCTGGCGCTCAGTGCGCTGAGCATGGCGTCGAGGTCGGCCGCCGCGGGTGCAGCGGTGGCACGTGCGAGTTGCGCGACTTCGCGCTGCATTTGCAGCGGCGCCTCAAGCATCACGCGGGCTTGGGGAAAGGTGCGCGTGAGCAGCGCCTTGACCTGCACCCGCTGCGCATCGAGCTGCTGGGTCTGCTGCCAGGCCAGGGCGTTGAGTCCCAGCAGATTCACCGCCAGCAGGCCGGTGCCGGCCCAGCGCACCGTCGCCCAGCGAGGCGCCCGCAGCCACTCCAGGCTGCTGCGCCTGGGGTCGCGCCGCAGCAGCAGCGCACGCGCCAGGTCCCACGACGGTGCCGCGGCTTCGGCCCAACGCTGGCTGCGCGGCAAGGCCGCTACAGGCTGTTGCAAACGTTCGGCGGCGAGCTCGGCCAGCTCGGGCTCGGCGGTGATGCGTAGACGTATTGCGCTGGCATGCCCTGTCATGGCCGCAGTCGGTGCACCGGCTTGCAGCGCCCAGGCCAGGTTGTCGGGGCTGCAGGGCAACTCGGTGACGTTGGTCGGCCCGATCACCGTCAGTTGCAGCGCGTCGGCACCGCCGCTGAGGTGCAGCCAACCCGCGCCGGGCGGTCCCCATTGCGGCAAGATCCGCGTCACCGGGCAGCCAGCCAGCTGCAGGCCTTGCACCGCCATGGCCAGCCAGCGGCGTTCGCAGGCCGCCACCCAGTGCAGGCCATCCGGCGCGTGGGACGGGGCCGGCGCCAGGGCGAAGTGCAGGCTTGCCGGGTCATCCAGCAGCTCGTCCTCCAGCAAGCCGCCGAGCACCTGCTTTAAGCGCGGCGATGCGGCGCCAACACCTTCCGGCAACAGCACCTGGTGCCAGGACAGCACACGCGCCGGCGCCAGCGCCACCACCTCGTGGCCACGCTCGTGCAACTTGGGCAGCGCCGCCGGCAACACGCGCCCATCTTCAACGACCTCACCATCGACCAGCAACACAAACGCCAGCTCAGAGGCGGGCGTCAGGGCCTGCTGCGGCAGCGCAATGATCAAAAGACTCTCAGGCATCGGCAGGCAAGCTCGCGGCGGTGGGTAAAGCCGTAGCTTCACCAAGTTGAGGTTGAAGGTTCACGCCCGAGCGCTGGCGCCAAGGCGCTGACCGGGCCGGGCGCCCTGAATGGCTACAAGGTTCGCACGTTGGCGCTATCGCGCTGTAACAAGGCGTGCTGGGTCTGGATCGGGGTGCGGTGGGGTGGGGCTGGCTGGCCCGAAAGGCGGCGAGCTGATCGGTAGTGGGCTAAGCCCCGCCACGCTATGCGGGGTTGAGGGTCACTGCATGCTCTGCTGCAAGATCTGGCGGTACACCAGCTGAGCCACGTCCGCTTTGTCTTGTGGCGTTTATCTTGTGGCGTGTAAGGCGGCTCGCGGCGTCTATTGGACGCAGCCAAGGTTTCTAAAGGACAAAATCCAAACTTGTCCTTTAGATAAAACCATACAAATCAATGGCTTACTGATTTCTATTGGCTCAGCGAGCCGAATTCTCATGTCGATTGACCGCATTTTGTCTTTTATCGCAACACTCCATGCGTGGGCTCCTTCTGCCAGCAACAGCGGTCTGTCACAGCTAGTGTCAAACAACTGCCAATAATCAACTCTGTGGCGGTAAATGTCATGGAATGACCGCAAACTCGCATCAAATCGGCGGCGAATGGTGTCTTCTGGGATGTGATGCCCGCCCTGCCGCACACGGTTGGCGACACGGACAACCGCCTCGTCTGCAGACATCAGAGACAGGAAAACTAGTTTGACGGTGTACCCCTAAGCACGCCAAGCGTCGAGTACAAACTCAACCCATATGTATCGCGAGTTTGAAGGCTCAGACTCATGTGTAGAGATCATTGATCCAGAGGCCTTCTTCAGACATATCTCTGTGTCTCTGAACGCTCTTTCACGAGTAACTTTTCAAGGCCTTCATCGTGTGACGTATTCATCTAGAGAGGAACAATGGAATGGAAGCGATTGGGGAACTCACCCAGCCCTCCTTAAAGAGCCGAGCTTCCGGGCGCAAGCTGAGTTGCGTGCGATTTGGACGCCTGACCTCGAACACACAATCGAGCCAATGATTATTGGCAACTTCGAAATCCCGGCTGCTTGCAAAACGGTCAGTAGGGGCACGGGCGACGTGTGGCCTAACCCGTCATTGCAGTCCGCAAAGCTGCACGGGCATGATCCGTGGGCCTATCTCAAGGATGTTCTGACAAGACTGCCCGGCCACGTGAACCGTCGCATTGAGGAGCGGTTGCCACACCGGTGGCAACCGCAATCCTGAATCGTCGGCACGGTCAAGGTGCCTTGCCTAGCCGCTTACGTCATACGCGGCACAAAGGCAGTGCTCGGTTTAAACGACAGCCCATTGAAGTCGTTTAAGCCAATGTCTGATTTCTGATTTCTGATTTCTGATTTCTGATTTCTGATTTCTGATTTCTGATCAGAAAGGGTATTGCTGTTGATGAGGCTCGATGGTGACCCATTTGAGCTCTGTGAATTCATCAACCACTGCGCGACCATCAAAGCGACCATAGCCGCTGTTTTTCGTGCCGCCGTAAGGTGCTTGAGCCTCATTCTGCACGGTTGCGCCGTTGACGTGGACAGAGCCATAGTCCATTGCCATGGCCACCGCCAATGCGCGGTTAACGTCGCGCCCGAAGACGCCTGAAGAAAGACCGTAGTCACTGTCGTTGGCTACGTCAATGGCTTGTTGGGTGGTCTTGACACGAATCACCACCGTGATGGGGCCAAAGGTTTCCTGGTCATAGATTTGCATGTCCGAAGTGACATGGTCCAGGATGGTCGCTGGCATCACGGCACCATCGGCCAGACCACCGCAAACCAGCTTGGCGCCTTTGTTCAATGCGTCTTGCAGCATCTCATTGATGCGTGTGCCCGACGAGGCATTGATCATGGGGCCAATGATGCATTGGGGGTTAACAGCAGGATCACCGGCTTGCAGTTCTTTGGCGCGTGCCGCAAATTTGGCAACGAATTCATCGGCCACTTTCTCATCCACGATCAGGCGCTCGGTGGACATGCAAATTTGGCCCTGGTACAAGAAGGAGCCAAAAACGGCCGCTTTGACGGCTTCATCCACATTGGCATCGTCCAGCAACACCAAAGGAGATTTACCGCCCAATTCCAACAGGCAACGCTTGAGCTGCTTGGCGGCTTTTTCGGCCACGATGCGGCCTACGCGTGTGGAGCCTGTGAAATTGATGCGACGGATGGCTTTGTGGGCAATCAGGGCATCGACCACTTCGGGAGCGCTTTGTGGCGAGTTGCTCAGGTAATTCAACGCACCGGCCGGAAAACCGGCTTCCACCAAGGCCTCGGCGACCAGGGCATGTGTTTTCGGGCTGGCTTCAGAGCCGCGGAAGACCACGGTATTGCCGCACACCAGAGGGTAAGCAATGGCGCGAGCGGCCAGCACCACGGTGCCGTTCCAAGGCACGATGCTCAGGATGACACCCACAGGTTGACGCAGCGTCATGGACAGCGCGCCGGGTTTGTCGGTTGGAATGGTTTCGCCCTGAATTTGCGTGGCCAGCGATGCAGCTTCGCGGAACACGTTGGCGGCCAGGTGCACGTTGAAACCCGCCCACAGCGGCGATGCGCCCACTTCAGAAGCCATCACCTCAATGAACTGAGGCGTTTTGGATTCCAGGATGTCGGCGACTTTGAGCAGCAGGCGACGGCGTTCGCTGGGTGGGGAGTTGCGCCAAGATTTGAATGCGGCATGTGCGGATTCGGCAGACTTTTTGGCGTCTGAAACGCTGGCCGAAGAAGCTTCTGTGACCAAGGCGTTGTTGACTGGGTGACGCCGTTCGAATTTCGCGTCGTTTTCAGCGTTGACCCACTGGTTATCGATGAGGAGTTGGGATTTCATGAAGTTGTCTGGTTGAGGTTCTTGGGTGGAAAAAATATTTTTCAAATGATTGAGCGTGGAGAGTGCGATATCAGCTGCGTGGGGCGAGGATGTCGGCCATGCGCTCACCAATCAAAGCGCAGGTGGCCATGGTGGCGACCGATGCGATGCGCGGCATGATGGAACTGTCGGCAATGCGAAGACCTTGAACGCCATTCACACGCAGTTGAGCATCAACAACCGCTTCCTTGTCCTTGCCCATACGACAAGTGCCGGATTGGTGGAAATAGGTCGTCGCGCCATTGCGTACGAAATCTTCCATTTCTTTGCCTTGGAGTTTTTTCCCGGGGGCCACTTCGCGTTTGACGAAGTCTTTCATGGCGGCTGAGTTGCCGATGTCGCGGCTGACTTCGATGCCAAATGCCAAAGCTTTCACGTCATCCGGGTGGCTCAGGAAACGGGCATCGACGATGGGGCGCTCTTTGGGATCGGCCGAGCGCAGCTTGATCTCACCCCGGCTCTTGGGGGCCACCAGACCTGCGCACAGGGCCCAGCTGGTGCCGGGTGGCGCAAATTGTTTGGCCACCACGTCAGAGGCGTAGGGCAACTCGATCTGAACGATGTTGACGTCGGGTGAGGCCAAAGACGATTGGCTCTTGAGGAAGCCCGCAGCATTGGCTGCGCTGTTACGGTGGGGAATGTGCTCTTTAGGCTCAAAGATGCAACCGCCGTGCAGCAGGTGGTCCTGGAAATTCTTGCCCACTTGCTTCGAATCCACCACAGTTTTGATGCCGTGCTGGCGCAACTGCGCATCGTCACCAATGCCGCTGAGCATGAGCAGTTTGGGTGTGTTGATGCCACCTGAGCAAATGATGACTTCGGTGTTGGCGCCGATCACGCTCTGAGCGCCGCCACGGTTGATGTGCACGCCGGTCACCTTGGTGCCCGACAGGGCCAGTTTGTCCACATGCGTGTTGACCACCACCGTCACGTTGGGACGCGACAGCACGGGGTATAAATAAGAACGGGCCATGCTCTGACGGCGGCCATCACGGATGATCTGGTTCATCAATGCGAAGCCGATGCCGCCTTCTTCACGCTGGCCATTTTGATCGTCCAATACAGGGTAGCCCAAAGTCTTGCAGGCTTGCAGCAAGCCATTGGCCACCGGATGGGGGTTGTGCGCTGGTTGGCACCACACCGGGCCATTTTTGCCACGGTAACGGGCATCGGGTTTGCCTTGCCAGTTTTCCATGCGGCGGTAAACCTCCAGACCCGACTCGTAACCCCAGGCTTTGTCGCCACTGGCTTGGGCCCAAAATTCCAGATCATTTTTGAAGGGGCGTGCCCAGATGGTGGCATTGATGCTGCTGCCCCCGCCAACCACGCGGCCCATGTGTTCGGGGATGGCACGGTTGTTGGTGTGCGGCGATGCGATGGCCACATCACCCCAGTCACGCTCAGTGCCCAAATTGGTGAACCACACGCTGGGGTCCAGCACGGAAGGTGCTGTGTCCCAGTCACCGGCTTCGATCATCAAAATCGAAGCCTCTTTGCGCGTGGCCAGACGGCCGACCAGAGCGCAAGCTGCAGAGCCTGCACCGACCACCACATAGTCGTATGACGCTTTGAGTTTGGCGCTGCGCTCGTTTTGATTGGCGCGCATGGCATCGAGTTCGTCGGCCAGGGCGCTCAGGCCCAGCGAGCCAAAGCCTGCGGCCGTGGCTGCACGGATGAAGCCGCGACGGTTCAGTCGACCTGCAATCAGGGCGCGCTCCAGGCGCTCCATCAGGGTGTCGTTGTGTGCTTCAAGTGGGTCAATGCGGTGGTTCATTTGTCTTCCTGTGATTCGGTTGTCGGGATCAACTCGCTGGTGCTGGCGGGTCCTCGTACGCACAGCGCAGATGCGACTTTAAGCAGCACGTCAAGAGCCTTGTATGTCGGGATTTCCCCTAGCTTTTTTGTTCTGTCTTGGAACAAATCCACACCTGCAAAGCCCGCAGCAAAATGGTTCTCGGTGTAACGACAGGAATCGCTCAGCCTTCAGCTTTGTGGAGTCCACAAAACAGTGGCGTCTTGACGGTCCGCCCGCACGGCGGTTCTTCTCTGGCAGATGGGTTTATTTTTTGTAGTGGGCGGCATCAATGCCCAGCTCTTGCAGGCGTCTGTAAATCAGACCGCGTGACACTTTCAACCGCTTGGCCACCCGCGACACATTGCCTCTGTGTTCGCCCAGACATTTCCGAATCAGGTCGGCATCGGCATCTCTGAGGCTGTCCGCCGGCAAATAAGCTTCATGTTGGCCGAGCACCGAAACTGTGCTGAACGATTGCGCTCCTGCGCTTTGTTGCGCAGTCCCATTGGAGTCTGGAGTGTGCTCAGCTTGGTGCCTGGTCTGAACGACCTGTGAGCCATATTTGCGCAGCTCGCAGGTGACGAAAACATGCAATCCGTTGCGTAAACGTTGCGGTTGAAAACCCTGACCGACCAACGAAGCCAGTTGACTAAAATTGGTTTCAAAGATGTGCTCTGTGGCGCAGGCTTCCCGCTCGTCGGGGTTGACCGATATGCCCAACAAATTGCTGGCTACGGAATTGAGCCAGACCAGTTTGCCGGACAAGTCGAATCCCAACATGGCGACCATCGGGGTCTCAATGATGGCGGGCAAAAATTGGAATTTGACGATGAGCAAATCCTTAGACTGCGCCACCAGCAAACGGTTTTCTATGGAGGCGGCGTACAAACCGACCACGGAGGCGGGGTCAAATTTGAAGGGTACACCTTCGCTTGAAAAGTCCAGAATGCCCGCCAGTTGGCCCTGAATATTGCGGATGGGTGCGGCCGTGCAATACATCGTGTTGACCGCATTGGCGTAATGCTCGGCCCCCAGCACAGACGCTTGTTTGCCGGTTCGAGCGACGATGCCGGGCGCGCTGGTGCCGACATGTTCTTCCGATAAATTGACGCCAATTCGGTGGGCTAAAGGGATGATCCCTTTCGCGAGATGACCAGATGGGGTTGCACCAATCAGTACGCCAGATGCATCCGTCAAGATCGCTGAGCAATGCGCCGAGCCCAAGGCATTACCCAAAGCTGGCATTTCATCGAGCCAGGCTTCGTGCAGAGTGCGATTTTTTTGCAATGCCAACTGGCTGCGGCTGATCGACACCGGTTGGAATTCGATCTTGTCATGAGGCTTTTGGCTGGAGCGGTGGCAGCGGGTCCAGGACTGAAAAACCGCTTCGCTGACTACGCCCGTTGGCAAGATGCCTTCTTCGAAATAACGCTGACGCGCTAATGCGACGCGCTCCTCGCGTGTGACAAAGAAAGGACTGTTCATGGTCTGCTTATTCAGCAGCGCGAATTGTCAGCGCGACCTCAGCCACGCCTTCGACACGACCGGTGATTTTGTCGCCGGGCAGCACCGCGCCTACGCCTTCGGGCGTTCCGGTGTAGATCAGGTCGCCGGGCTGCAGGTGGTAGTAGGTGGTCAGGTCGGCGATGATTTCGCGGATGTTCCAGATCAGCTTGTCCACGTTGGACGACTGCTTGGTCGCACCGTTCACTTCCAACGCGATGGCACCGTTTTCGATCACCACGCCGGGCATGGGGACGATCTCGGAGCAGACCGAGCCTTGCTCGATGTCCTTGCCCGTGTCCCAGGGGCGGCCCTTATCGCGCGCCACCAATTGCAGGTCACGGCGCGTCATGTCCAGACCTGCTGCGTAGCCATACACCAGTTCATGTGCGTTGACTTCATTCACGCGAAAACCCGCTTTGCCAATCGCCAACACCAGCTCCATCTCAAAGTGGTAGTTGCTGGTGCGGGGCGGGTAGGCGACCACCGCAACAGAGTCCACGCCGCTTTCCACCAGGGTCTGGGGCGACTTGGTGAAGTAGAACGCCTGCTCGACGCTCTTGTCGACCGGGCGGCCCATTTCGACGGCGTGCGCATGGTAATTGCGGCCCACGCAAAAAATGCGGTTGATGGGGAAACGTTCGGTTTTGCCACGGATGGGCAGGGACTGGACGGCGGGGGGATTGAAGAGGTAAGAAGTCATGGTGTGCAATGAAAAGAAAAAAAGATCAGCCACGGTTCTCGTACACACCCAGTTTCCGGTGCAAGGGTGTTTCGTCGGCGATGAAGATGAATGCTGGTTGATCGAACTTCAGGTTTTTCAGCGTCACAGCTTCATAGCCGGGCGCGCAGCAGGTGTCGGCTTCGGCCAGGGTGAAGGTGCTGGCCACGATCTGTGCGTGCACTGCGCCTTCGATGACATGGAAAACCTGGGCAGGAGAGCGTGCAGGCAGGCGCAGGCTCTGGCCGGGGCGCAGCATGAGTGCGTAAAAGCCCAAAATGTTTTCGGCGTCGCAACCGGTTTCGGGGTTGGTGTAAGTGACTTGCACTTGCTCCAAATTCGAATCGTCAGACGCCAGCGATTCGAGCGCGGCCTTGGCGTCTTTCCAGGCGTAACGCAGCATGGGGTAGGCTTTTTTGCTGCGGTCAAAAACATGCGAGGGCACCACGCCGCCACGGGCGTATTGCTGGTCGCTGCGGCCAGGCTGCACGGTCTGGCGGTCGCCGTTGATGTGGTAGCTGGCTTCCATGTAATAGACCAAGGGCAGGTCCAGCACATCGAGCCAGATC
>CAIMVC010000123.1 GCA_903844825.1 uncultured Burkholderiales bacterium
CTTTGGACGTGGACGCAGTATGCGACCTGATCGTGGTGCCGCTCTTTGAAACCATTGAAGACCTGCGCAACGCCGCACCCATCATGCGCGAGTTCTACGCCCTGCCCGGCATCGCTGCCCTGGTGCAGCGTAGCGGCGCCGAGCAGGACATCATGCTGGGCTATTCGGACAGCAACAAGGACGGCGGCATCTTCACCAGCAACTGGGAGCTCTACCGCGCTGAAATTGCGCTGGTCGAGCTCTTCGACGAACTGGCGAACTCCCACAACATTCAATTGCGCATGTTCCACGGCCGAGGCGGCACGGTAGGCCGCGGCGGCGGCCCGAGCTACCAGGCCATCCTGGCGCAACCGCCGGGCACGGTACGCGGGCAAATCCGGCTGACCGAGCAAGGCGAAGTCATCGGTTCCAAATACGCCAACCCCGAAATCGGCCGGCGCAACCTGGAGACCCTGGTCGCCGCCACGCTCGAGGCAACCTTGCTGCAGCCCACCAAGCCCGCCACGCCAGCATTTCTGGACGCGGCCAGCCAGCTCTCGAGCGCCAGCATGGCCGCCTACCGAGCGCTGGTCTACGAGACTCCGGGCTTTACCGACTACTTTTTCAGCGCCACCCCCATTCGCGAGATCGCTGAGCTCAATATCGGCTCACGCCCGGCATCGCGCAAAGCCTCGCAAAAAATCGAAGACCTGCGCGCCATCCCCTGGGGCTTTAGCTGGGGCCAGTGCCGCCTGACGCTGCCCGGATGGTACGGCTTTGGCTCGGCAGTTGAACAACTGCTCAGCGCAGGCCCGCACACCCGCAAGGAAGGGCTGGCCCTGCTGCAAAAAATGTACAAGCAGTGGCCCTTTTTTCGCACCCTGCTGTCGAACATGGACATGGTGCTGGCCAAAAGCGATCTGGCGCTGGCCTCGCGCTACGCCGAGCTGGTCGGCGATGCCCGTTTGCGCAAGAAAATCTTTGCCATGATCGACGCCGAATGGCACCGCACGGCAGATGCCCTGACCCAGATCACCGGCGACAAACAGCGCCTGGCTGGCAACGCCGCGCTGCAACGCTCAATCCGCCACCGCTTCCCTTACATCGACCCCCTGCACCACCTGCAAGTCGAACTGATCCGCCGCTACCGCGAAGGCAAGGCTGACGAGCGGGTGCAGCGCGGGATTCATATCTCCATCAACGGGATTGCGGCGGGTTTGCGCAACACGGGCTGAAGCCGTTTGAGCCGTATCTGATGAAAATCGGCTCATGACCGCCTCATCCGTCCTGGTCTGGCAAACACGCGAATGGGGCTCGATGCCGAAAAAAACATGAAGACGACCGGCACATCGAAAGCCACCGCCACCCGGGATCTCGCGGCACGGGTACAAGCCCAGGGGCTATGGACTGCATACCAAGGCAAGGCTTTGCGGTACTACATCAACGTCCCCGGCTGGCGCCACGGCCTGTAGTCACCGCACACCCCGATAAAATCTTGCACCTATGACAAACCAACTCGACAAAAAGTCCCAGGCCTGGTCAGCACTGTTTTCAGAGCCTATGAGCGAGCTGGTCAAGCGCTACACCGCCAGCGTGTTCTTTGACAAGCGCCTGTGGCAGGCCGACATCACGGGCAGCCTGGCCCATGCCGAGATGCTGGCCTTTCAAAACATCATCGGCGCCAGCGACCTGGCCGACATCCAGCGCGGCATGGCGCAGATCACCCAAGAAATCGAGTCCGGCGCTTTTGAGTGGAAGCTCGACTTGGAAGACGTGCACCTGAACATCGAAGCGCGTCTGACCCAGTTGGTGGGCGATGCGGGCAAGCGCCTGCACACCGGGCGCTCTAGAAACGACCAGGTCGCCACCGATGTGCGCCTGTGGCTGCGCGGCGAGATGGATCTCATCATCGATTTGCTGCTGGACCTGCAAAAGTCACTGGTCGACGTGGCTGAACAAAACGTCGAAGTCATCATGCCCGGCTTCACCCACCTGCAAGTGGCGCAGCCCGTGAGCTTTGCGCACCA
>CAIMVC010000124.1 GCA_903844825.1 uncultured Burkholderiales bacterium
AGCATGCGGTCGGCTTCGTCCACCACCAGGAACTGCACCTGATCGAGTTTGATCTGCAAGCTGCGCTGCAAGTCAAGCACACGGCCGGGTGTGGCCACGACGAGGTTGGCGTTTTGCAGCTTGGCAATTTGCAACTGATAAGGAATGCCGCCGACCACATTGGCCACGCGCAGACCGCGGCAATGACGCACCAGGTCAATGGCATCGGCGCACACCTGCTGGGCCAGTTCGCGGGTGGGGCACAAAATCAGCGCGCCAGGCGTGGCAGGCTTGAAGTTGCGGGCGTTGGTCGGGTCTTTGCGCTTGGGCTTTTTCAGCGGGGCTTCGCCGCGGGCAACCGCCTCGGCGCTCAGGCGTTCAAACTCGGAGCGCTCAAAACGCTCGGCTTCTTCTTGCTGCTTGAGCAAGGTGTGCAGCACGGGCAACAAAAAGGCGGCGGTTTTGCCGCTACCGGTCTGACTGGACACCAGCAAGTCAGTGAACTTGGCCTTTTTGCCGGGCGCGTCAGCGGCGCCAGCGGTTCCGGCTTCCAGGCCGCGCATGGCCTTCGGGATGGTCGCCAGCTGAACGGCTGTGGGCTGGGTAAAACCCAAGTCAGCGACGGCTTGCAGGAGTTCTGCAGCCAGGCCCAGCTTCACAAAGCCGTTGGGCGCAGCGACCACCGCCTGCAGCGACTCGCCCTGCGCCACGGGGGCGTCGGAAAAGTCAGGCATGGCAGAGTTGTCGCTATCGGAAACGATGTCGGCGCCGGCTTCGGGCAAAAAGTCGCCACGAGCCTCAAAAGAGTCAGTCATGTTTTTCATCTCACTAATCACCTGTTCGCTGCGTTCTTGACGAAGGAACAGGGAACTATCCACCCGCGATGCAGGTAGCTTCGTTCATGGTTAATAAAACATCAACCATCAAACGAATATGCGGTTCGGGTGCAAAAGAACCCGAAGCGGTGACTCTGTTGTTAGAGTCCAAAAGTGTGAGGCAGATGTACAAATGCAAGGCACGGTGTGCGGTTGCAAGCCTGCGATTATGGCATGGTTTCAGGGTTTACACCAACTCGCCGCCGATTAAAAGCCAAAGAGATGGAATTTACTTGCGGCTGTGTTGCTAAAAATTTGACAAGCGCCGCTAGTATTTTCAACATGACGACACCTCGGGCCCACGACGCTGATGGCGCACCTGGCGGGGGTATGAACCAGACGCCAAGGCAGACCCTCGCGCCGTCCGAAGCGGGCCTGAACCAGGCTCAGGCCCGCGAGCGCCTGGCGCGCGACGGCCCGAACGAGTTGCCGGCGGCAGGCCGGCGTAGCCAACTCCGGCTGCTGCGCGACATCCTCGCCGAACCGATGTTCATCTTGCTGGTGAGCTGCGGCGCCCTTTACCTTGTGTTGGGCGATCCGGGGGAAGCGCTGATGCTGCTGGCCTTCGTCTTCATGATCATCGGTATCAGCTATGCGCAGCAAAGCCGCACCGAGCGCTCGCTGGTAGCCCTGCGAGACCTGTCGAGCCCGCGCGCTTTGGTGGTACGCGACGGTCAGGCCACGCGAGTCGCCGGCCGCGAACTGGTTTGTGGCGATCTGGTGCTGCTGGCCGAGGGCGATCGTGTACCGGCCGACATGGTGCTGATCGCAGCCGCCAACCTGATGCTCGACGAATCCATGCTTACCGGCGAGTCTGTTCCCGTGAGCAAGCAAGCCCTGGCTGACAAAAACGCCAACCCCGACCCGGCCAACCTGGTCTCTTCAGGCACCCTGGTGACCCAGGGTACGGCGCGTGCCTGCGTGGTGGGCACAGGCACGAACAGCACGCTGGGGCGTATTGGGCAGATCCTGGTCGGGCTCAACAAAGACGAGGACCGCACCCCCATCCAGGTCGAGACCGCCGCCATCGTCAAACGCGTGGCGCAGCTCGGACTGCTGCTGGCCTGCGCACTCGCCATCGCCTACTGGGTCAGCCTGGGCGACGCCCTGCAAGGCTTGCTGGCCGGCCTGACCTTTGCCATGGCGGTGCTGCCCGAGGAACTGCCGGTGGTGCTGACCCTGTTCATGGGCCTGGGCGCCTGGCGGCTGGCCCGCGACCAGGTGCTGGTGCGCCACATCCCGGCGCTTGAAATGCTCGGGGCCACCACGGTGCTGTGCGTGGACAAGACTGGTACGCTGACCCAGAACCGCATGAGCGTTGAGCAGCTCTGGTCCGAAGAGGACGGGTGGCCTTGCCGCGTTGGCGCGGGCGCCAGAGAGCCCGGCACCAGCGAGCCGGTCAAGGCTGCGCTGCCGCACCTGCCCGAAGGTCTGCACAGCCTGCTGGAATTCGCGGTGCTCGCCAGCCACCGGCAAGCCTTTGATCCGATGGAAAAAGCCATCACCGAGGCCGGGCACCTGCTGCTGGCCGGCACGGGCCATCTGCACAGCGAATGGACCTTGCTGGATGACTATGCGCTGTCGCCAGACATGTTGGCCATGACCCGGGTCTGGCAGTCTCCGGATTGCACCGAACGCATGATCGCCGCCAAGGGGGCACCCGAGGCGATCATGGACTTGTGCCACCTGGGCGCGCAGCGGCAGGCCGAAATCGCCCGGCAGGTCGATCAGATGGCGCTCGCCGGCCTGCGTGTGCTGGGTGTGGCACGCGCCAACTTCGCTGCCAGCGCCGCCCTGCCTGAGTTGCAGCATGCATTCGAGTTCAGCTTCCTGGGACTGCTGGGACTGCAAGACCCGGTACGGCCAGAGGTACCCGCGGCCATCGCCGAGTGCCGCAGCGCCGGCATCAAGGTGGTGATGATCACCGGCGACCATCCCGCGACGGCCTTGTCGATTGCCACGCAGGCCGGACTGGCGACGGATTGGCCAGCCATCACCGGCGCTGAACTCGACCACCTGAGCGACGCGGCCTTGTTGCAGCGCCTGCCGCACACCACGGTGTTTTGTCGGGTGCAGCCCGAACAAAAACTGCGCCTCGTCAAGGCACTTCGCGAACGCGGCGAAGTCGTCGCCATGACCGGTGACGGCGTCAACGATGCCCCTGCCCTCAAGGCCGCGCACATCGGCGTGGCGATGGGCGCGCGCGGCACTGATGTGGCCCGCGAGGCAGCCGATCTGGTCCTGCTTGACGACGACTTCTCGTCGCTGGTCAGCGGCGTGCGGCATGGTCGGCGCGTGTTCGCCAATCTTCGCAAGACCATCGCCTTCATCGTCGCCGTGCACATTCCCATCGTCGGCCTGTCGCTGCTTCCGGTGCTGCTGGGCTGGCCCATGCTGCTGATGCCGGCGCATGTGCTTTTCCTGCAGCTCATCATTGACCCGGCCTGTTCGCTTGTGTTTGAGGCCGAACCACTGGAAGCCGATGGGATGCGGACCCCGCCGCGCAGCGCCAGCGAGCGGCTCTTTGAGCCGGGCGTGCTGCTCAGGGGCTCGCTGCAAGGCGGCCCTTTGCTGCTGATCTTGCTGGCCTTGTACACCCTGGCCGTGCAAGATGGCGGCTCGCATGACGCCGCCCGCACCGTCACCTTCGCCGCGCTGGTGCTGGTCAACCTGGGTCTGATCCACGCCAACCGATCCTGGAAACTGGCGCTCTGGCAGCAACCGCCGCAGGACAATGTGGCCATGCGCTGGGTCAGTCTGGGCGCACCGCTGCTGCTGACCCTGGTGCTGGCAGCGCCCACCACGCGCCGCCTCTTTGGGTTCGAGTTGCCCGAGCCCGGGCTGGCGTTGGCGGGACTGGGGGCGGTGCTGCTGTGCCTGTTGTGGTTTGAAGTCATCAACCGGCTGCTGCGCGCACGCCAGACCTGATTCGCTGGGCTGAACAGCTGGGCGCGGATCGTTGCGCGGGCGAGTCACAACCCGTGTTGCCGAAGCGCCAGTAACGTCAATTTAAATTACGTTTATTGACACTTTTCCATTTAGGCCCCAATCTAAGAACCTATTTTTATTAAATCAGGCTTGGCCACCCCATGACAACTCTTGCGCCATCCGGGTCAAAGCCGCCTCTGGGCCCTACCGCTGCGGATCTGCTGTTTTTCTTGTTTCTGGCTGCCGTGCTGGTCTGCGTGGTGTGGGTCGGAAAACTCAGCTACAACGAGGGCCTCAAAAACGAAGTCTCCAAGGAAAATGCGCAGGCTTGGGTGAGTTGGCTCGCGCAGGCGGCAAGCCAGCGCCACCAGGAAGGCTACCAACCGGCTGCCTGTGCGGCCATCCCGGCGGCGCCGGGCAAGCCGAGCACCTGGGGCGAGTGCCTGACTTTCCTGACGGGCACCAACGGCGCACTGGCGGCGCAACGCAACCCCTTCACCCGGCAAGCCCCGGCGCTGGTGGCCAAGTGCGACAGCAGCAACAAATCGCTGGCGGGCGCCCTTGTCATTGAAAAGCTCACGCCCACCGCGCCGGGCTCGAGCATCGCGTTTTTTGCCGCTCCTTTGGTGACCGGTGACAGGATTGATCAAAAACTGCAAATTCGCGTCACGTACTGCGACGGAGGTGCTTACCCCGGCCGGCCGGCTGAAACCGAATTCTGAAGGCAGCCATGACACGCGACAACACCCTAAGCACCACCAGCACCCCAAGCGCGGGTGAACATGTTCATGTTCAGATTCATGGCGTCGACCACCGCGCTGAGATACCGGCCGACCTGCCCATGCGCCAGTGGCTCTACGCCTGGCTACTGGACCCGGAGATTGCGGACAACTACCAAAAGGACGTGGACCGCTGGATCGGCGTGCTGATCGTCGCCAACTTGTTTGCCCTGCTGTTCGAACACGTTCCGGCCATTTACGAGCCCTATCGGCAAGGGTTTCATGTCTTCGACGTGTTCTCGGTACTGATTTTCACGGTCGAGTACGTCCTGCGGCTGTACCTGGCACCGGAAGATCCGGAATTTAAAAGCAAAGGGCAGCCTCACCTGCGCTACATGCGCAGTCCCTTCGCCGTCATTGATTTTCTGGCTGTTGCACCCTTTTATCTGCAAGCCTTCCTACCGGTCGACCTGCGCGTGTTGCGCTTTCTGCGTCTGCTGCGAATTCTCAAACTGTTTCGCGTGGTGGTGCCGGCCGTCAGGGAATTCAGGCACCTCAATGAGGGACGCACGTTCCGGCAGAAAATGCACGCGCTGGTCTACCCCAGCCCCTACGGTGGCGCATTGCACGGCATCTTCGATACCTTCATCGTGATCTGGGTGATCGTCTCGGTGATTGCGGTCATTCTGGAGTCAGTGCAAAGCATCCACCACGTGCTGAGCCTCGAATTCATTGTGCTCGACGCGGTGGCCGTCGGCATTTTTTCCATGGAGTACTGTCTGCGCCTTTATTGCTGCGTGGAGCAACCAGGTTTTCAGAATGCGCTGACCGGGCGACTCAAGCAGGCCAAGTCAACCTCCATGCTGGTGGACCTGCTGGCGATACTGCCCTTTTTTCTGGAAGCTTTTTTGCACCACCTGTTCGACCTGCGCTTTTTGCGCGTTTTCAGGCTGATGCGGCTGCTCAAGCTCACCCGCTACACCGGCGCCACAGCGACCTTGACCAAGGTCATTGCGCGCGAATGGCCGGTGATGGGCGCCTCGGCTTTCATCATGCTGCTCTTGGTCGTGCTGACGGCCAGTCTGGGTTACCTGTTTGAACACGAAGCCCAGCCCGACAAGTTCGAAAACATTCCCCAATCCATCTACTGGGCCGTGATCACGCTGGCCTCGGTCGGCTACGGCGACATCTCGCCGGTGACCACCATGGGCAGGATCATGACGATTGTCCTGGCACTGATGGGCATCGGAATTTTTGCCATCCCGGCGGCGTTGCTGTCATCGGCCTTCACCGACCAGTTGCGCATCGAACGCGAAAACCTGAGAAACCAGCTCTACGAAATGCTGGAAGACGGCGTCCTTTCCCCCGGCGAGGCGGAGGTAATCAACCGCGAAGCCAAGCGCTTGCACATGAGCCAGGACGACGTGGACCAGCTGATCGAAAAGGCCAGGCGAGAACGCGTGCTGATGGAAGACGTGTCCGTTTTGCCCCTGCACAAAATCGCCCGCAAGTCCGAGCATGCCGTGGAGCACTACAAGTCACTGATCAGCCAGATCCGGCAACTGGGCATCATGACCGACCGCGAACAGTTCGAACGGGTGGCGCAACAAGCCGACCGGATGACGCCAGGGGACTTGGCCCTGTGGCGAAGAATTCAGGGAATTTCATCCACCGCGAGCCGTGACTGACACCAACGCGAATGGGTAGTGCCCTTTAGCCACCGTTTTCTCGAGAATCACCCCAATAACCAGCAATATTCAGGCGATCGCACCGGAGCCGATGGATAAGCGCCCCTGCGCCCCCCTGAACAAGAAAGCAAGCCGGCACCGACTGAACTTGCAGGTCAAGGCAAAAGCCCGTGACCGTCGCAAAGAATACAGCCGCTCAGAGAAGTCACTTCAATAGTTCTAGCTTCCTCGCGTGCTGAAAATGAATGCATTCGTCGGGGACTCGACAGACATAGTGAGGCTACGATGCCATGGGGGTTAACCCCCGGGAAAAACGGACGCAAGGGCCTGTACATGAGTGGAAATGTCTGCTTAAATTTCTTCAGACCGTATAAAAACCTTTGCGCAAACGTTTATATGCGCTCAAACCGCCTTCGCACCGACCTTTGAAGTTTCCATTTTTCCAAGTGCAAGAACCCTCATCCCAGACAGACCCAAGGAGATTGAAGATGAAACAACGCAGATTACTCGTCAGTGTCGTCGCAGCCGCAGCGCTGATGCTCTCAGGTGGAGCCATGGCTCAAGCTCAAAGCCAGGTCAAATTAAAAGTTCTCATCGGTAATTGGGCGCCGCCGGCGCTAAATCCTGCATTTAAAACATTCACGAAAGACTCAGGTATTCAGGTCAACGCCGAGGACTTACCCTTCCGTGACTTGCTAAAAAAAATCGAGATATCCGCCAAAGCCGAAGTAGGCGATATTGACGTCGTTTTCGTCGATGCACCACTGACACCCTCCTATGCTGAACGAG
>CAIMVC010000125.1 GCA_903844825.1 uncultured Burkholderiales bacterium
AAAGTCGGCCAGACGCTGGCCGAACATCTGGCGGTTTTGTGCGTGCCCTACGGCCTCGGCCAGCGCGCGGCGGGCCATGCCCAGCGCCGCTGCCGCCACCGAGGCGCGAAAAATATCCAGCGTCTGCATGGCCAGCTTGAAACCGCCGTTTTCAGGCCCCAGCAGCGCGGTGACCGGCAAGTCGCAGTCCTTGAACTGCAGCACGGCCAGGGGATGCGGCGCCATCAGGGCGATGTGTTCGCTGCTGTCCAGACCGGCGCATGGCGCGTCCACGATGAAGGCGCTGATGCCGCGTGTGCCGGCGCCCGGCGTGGTGTTGACGAAGGTGACGTAAAAGTCGGCCATGTCGCCGTTGCTGATCCAGCTTTTGCAGCCATCGAGCGTCCAGCCGCGGGCGTGGGCTACCGCGCGGGTACGCATGGCGCCAGCGTCCGATCCGGCGTCCGGCTCGCTCAGGGCGAAGGCCGCAATTTTGCGGCCCGCGGCCACGTCCGGCAGATAGGCCGCCTGCTGCTCGGGCGTGCCGGCCAGGGTGATGGCGCCGCTGCCCAAGCCCTGCATGGCCAAAGCAAAATCGGCCAGTGGCGAGTAAAAGGCCAGCGTCTCGCGCAGGATCACCAGCGCGCGCGAGTCCAGTTTTTCGAGGGCACCGCCCGCGTGGGCCGGCACGCAGTAGCGCAGCCAGCCACCGGCGCCCAGGCGCTGCACCCACTCGCGGCAGGCACGGCGGTCGTCGGCTTCATCGACCTGCTGGGCCGCAGCCCAGGGCAGGAGTTGATCAGCCAGGCTGCGATGGACCGGCTCGAAGAAGGGCAAGTCGAGGTGGGCGGTGGACGGCGCTGACATTCAGTTGCCCTCAAACACTGGCGACTGTTTGGCGGCAAAAGCCTCGTAGGCGCGGCGGAAGTCACCGGTTTGCATGCAAATCGCCTGCGCCTGTGCCTCGGCCTCAATGGCCTGGTCCAGCGTCATGGCCCACTCCTGGTGCAGCATGGTCTTGGTCATGCCGTGCGCAAAAGTCGGGCCGCTGGCCAGTGACTGCGCCAGGGCCTGCGCCTTGGACAGCAGCTCGGCTTCTTCATGAAGGGCATTGAAAAAGCCCCACTGCAGGCCTTCTTGCGCGCTCATGGCGCGGCCGGTGAACAGCAACTCGCTGGCGCGGCCCTGGCCGATGAGTCGCGGCAGCAGGGCGCAGGCGCCCATGTCAGCGCCGGCCAGCCCGACGCGGGTAAACAAGAAGGCCGTTTTGGCCCGGGCGGTGCCCAGGCGCATGTCGGCGGCCAGCGCCATCATGGCGCCAGCGCCGGCGCAGATGCCGTCAATGGCGGCAATGATGGGCTGCGGGCACAAGCGCATGGCCTTGATCAGGTTGCCGGTCATGCGCGTGAACTCGAGCATTTCGGGCATGCTCATGCGGGTCAGCGGGCCGATGATCTCGTGCACATCGCCGCCCGAACAAAAGTTGCCACCCGCCCCGGTCAGGACAATGGCCTTGACGTCGGTGGCGGTGTCGAGCAAGCGAAACAAATCGCGCAGTTCTGCATACGAGTCAAAGGTCAGCGGGTTCTTGCGCTCGGGCCGGTTCAGTGTGATCGTGGCCACGCCGGCGTCAAAGGCGTAGGCGAAGTGCCTGGCCTGGTAGCTGTGCAGGGCGTTGAATTGGGCATGCATGGGGTTGGCCGCGCCGATAAAGTGTTTCATGGGTTCTCCTCAGGTGGTGGGTTGTTGGCCGAGTCGGGGCTGACCTGGCTGTTTTGCTGTTTGACCATGCCCAGCAGCTGGTGCAAGTTCTCGATTTGCGCCAGGTTCAGGCTGCCAAAGGCCTGCACGATCCAGGCTTCATGTTGCCTGGCCATGTCGTCAAAGCTCTGCCGGCCAAGCGGGGTCAGCCGGATGCGAAACGAGCGCCGGTCGCCTTCGACCGGCAGGCGCTCGACCAGCCCTTCGGTCACCAGCTGGTCGGTGATGCCGGTGACGTTGCCGCCCGTGACCATCATGCGGCGCGACAGCTCGTTCATCTTCAGGCCGTCCGGGCTGCGCTCGAGCTGGGACATCAGATCAAAGCGCGGCAAGGTGGTGTCAAAGCGTTCCCGCAGTTGCGTGCGAACCTGCTTTTCAATCAGCTGCGTGCAAGTGAGCAAGCGCAGCCACAGACGCAGCGCCTCCGGGTGTTCGCTGTGACCGCGGGCTTCCAGGTCCATCGCCGGCTCCGGTCCTTATTTGAGCAGCGCTGCTTCGGCGGCCGCAGCGATGGCGTTTTGTTTGCCCAGTTCGCGGTAGAGCTGGTCGCGCCCGCTCAGGTAAGGCTTGGGCCAGCTGACGTCGCGGCTTTGCAGCTTGGCCGCTTCATGCAGCGTCCAGGCCGGATCGGCCAGGTGCGGACGGGCCAGCGCGCACAAATCGGCACGGCCCGCCGCAATGATGCTGTTGACGTGGTCGACCTCGCTGATGGCGCCGACCGCAATGGTCTGAATGCCGACCTCGTTGCGAATGCGGTCGGCAAACGGCGTCTGGTACATCCGGCCATAGACCGGCCGGGCGTCGCGGCTGGTCTGGCCGGAGGAGACGTCGATGAAGTCGCAGCCAGCTGCTTTGAACAGACGCGCGATGGCGACCGCGTCATCGGCCGTGTTGCCGCCCGGCGCCCAGTCGTGCGCCGAGATACGCACGCTCATCGGCAGATGGGCCGGCCATACGGCGCGCATGGCCGCGAACACTTCCAGCGGATAGCGGCAACGGTTGTCAAGGCTGCCGCCATACGCGTCATCGCGCCGATTGGTCAGCGGCGTGATGAAACTCGACAGCAAGTAGCCGTGCGCGCAGTGCAGCTCGAGCCAGTCAAAACCCGCCTCGGCGGCGTAGCGTGTGGACTGCACAAACTGCGCCTTGATCTGCGCCATGTCCTCCGGCGTCATGGCGCGCGGCAGGTCGTTGGTCGGGCCGTAGGCCACGGCGCTGGCGGCCAGCAGCGGCCAGTTGCCGGTGGGCAGCGGCTCATCGGGCGCGTCCCAGCCGAGTTGGGTCGAGCCCTTGGGCCCGCTGTGGCCCAGCTGCATCGCCGCACGCGCGCCTTCGCCCGAGTTATGAATGAAGTTGACGATACGTTTCCACGCCTGCATTTGCGCCTCGTCCCACAGCCCCGGGCAGCCGGGGGTGATCCGGCCTTCGGCGCAAGGGGCGGTCATTTCGGCAAACACCATGGCCGCGCCACCGAGGGCGCGGGCGCCCAGGTGCACCAGGTGAAAGTCCTGCGGCATGCCGTCAACGGCGCTGTAGGTCGCCATGGGCGAGACGATGACCCGGTTTTTGAGCGTGAGCTCGCGCACCTGGAGCGGCAGCAACATGGGCGGGCGTGCTGCGCTGACACCGCTGCGGCCCGCCAGCCAGGTTTCATAGCCTTGCAGCCAGCCGGCGTCGCGCACGCGCAGGTTTTCGTGGCTGATGCGCTGCGAGCGGGTCAGCAGCGAATAAAAGAACTGCTCGGCTTGCAGGCCGCTATAACGCTCCACGTTCTCGAACCATTCGGTCGAGTTGCGCGCCGCGTTCTGAATTTTGAGCACCTCCACCGAGCGCACCGTCTCGTAGGCTTGCAGCGCCTGCGCCGGCTCGCCGTGCGCGGCAAAGCAGCGCGTCAGCTCGATCGCATCTTCCAGCGCCAGCTTGGTGCCGCTGCCAATGGAGAAGTGCGCGGTGTGGGCAGCGTCGCCCATCAGCACCAGCGGCACGGTCTTGCCAGCGATGTCTTGTTGGTGGACCCAATGCTCGCAGACCACCCGCGGAAAACGGATCCAGATCGCCGAGCCGCGCACATGGGTGGCGTTGTTCATCAGCGCGTTGCCGTCCAGGTAGGGGGCAAACAGTTTTTCGCAAAAGGCAATGCCTTCTTCCTGGCTCATGGTGTCCAGACCATGGGCTTTCCAGACCGCCTCGGGGGTCTCGACGATGAAGGTCGAGGTGCTGTCGTCGAACTTGTAGGCGTGCGCGGCAAACCAGCCGTGCTCGGTCTTTTCAAAGGCGAAGGTAAAGGCGTCGAAGGTCTTGTGGGTGCCCAGCCAGACGAAGCGGCAGGCGCGCAGGTCAATATCGGGCTTGAAGGTCTCGGCGTAGCGCGTGCGCACCCGGCTGTTCAGGCCGTCGCTGGCAATCAGGATGTCGGCCTGGTATTTTTCGGCCAGTGTCTGGTCGTCTTGCACATCGGTTTCAAAGACCAGCTCGACACCGAGCTCGAGGCAGCGTTCCTGCAGGATGTTGAGCAAACGCTTGCGGCCGATACCGCAAAAACCGTGACCGCCGGAGCGCACGCTGGTGCCCTTGAAGAACACCTCGATGTCGTCCCAGTGGTTGAAGGCGTCGCCAATGAGCTGGGCCGTGACCGGGTCGGCCTGGCGCAGGTTGCCCAGTGTCTGGTCGGAGAGCACCACGCCCCAGCCGAAGGTGTCAAAAGGGCGGTTGCGCTCGACGACGGTGATCTGGTGGGCCGGATTTTGCAGCTTCATCAGCACGGCAAAGTAAAGTCCGGCGGGCCCGCCGCCCAGGCAAAGGATGTTCATGGTTGCTTTCTCAGGTGGTTGGCTTTCCTTTATTGTTTAGGCTTAAAGTAAATTCGTCAACCGGTTTTTTGAGCGCCCGGCCCTCTCCCTGTCCGCTACCCCCCCCCCGATATCAGGCCGCTGTCAGGCCGACGGCAAATCCAGCGAGCGGGCTGCGCCCTGCAGGGCCGGCGACACGCGCGCGTCAATCACCCAGCAAGGAATGGGCGCCAAAAAGGCCTTGAAGCGCCCCTTGCCTTCAAAGCGCTGGCGAAAGGGGGACTGGTCAAACCAGCTGCCCAGCCGGGGCACGATGCCGCCGCCCAGGTAGACACCGCCGCGCGCGCCCAGCGTCAGCGCCAGATTGCCGGCGACACTGCCCAAAAAGCCGCAAAACATGGCCAGCGTCTGCAGCGCCAGCGGGTCTTGCGCCGTGAGTGCTTGCGCCGTGACATCGGCCGCACTGGTAACTTCGCTGGCCGCCAGTTGCCGGGTCTCGCGTAGCGCGTGGTACAGGTCGACCAGCCCCTGGCCGGACAGCACCCGTTCGGCCGACACATGACCGTAGCGCCGGGCCAGGCATTCGATGACCTGCCACTCCTCGGCCGTCTCGGCCGCCAGCGTGACGTGCCCGCCCTCGCCGGCAATCGGCAAATAGCCCCGCCCCCCTGGCAGCGGGAACAGGCCCGACACCCCTAGCCCCGTGCCAGCGCCCAGCAAGGCCACTGGCGCGGCGGCAACGGCAGCGCCACCGCCGACCTGGCGCAACTGTTCGGGCTCGATGTCGGGCAGCGCCAGCGCCAGCGCGGTGAAGTCGTTGATGATCTGCAGGCGCAGAACACCCAGACGGGCCTGGAGCGCCTGGATCGAAAAAGCCCAATCGTGGTTGGTCATCTTGATCTGGTCGCCCGCCACCGGGTTGGCCATGCCCAGCGCGATCTGCGCCGGCAGGCGCTGGCCGGTCTCGCTGAGGTAATGACGCAGGGCCGCCTCGATGTCGGGAAAATTCGCGCAGGGGTAGACGCGCACCTGCTCAATCGCCTGGCCCGGCCCGGCTTGCCAGGCCAGCCGGATGTTGGTGCCGCCCACGTCGCCGAGCAGGCGGGTGGTGCTGGATAGGCCTTCAGCCCCGCTATGGTCTGTCGTCATATTGCACCCGGGGTTACGCAAAGCCGCATTGGCGGCGCACGTCAGCGGTGTCGGCCTGGCCCAGCAATTCGATCAGGCCGGCCGCCGCCTGGGCCTGGCCGGACGTGGTGGTCACCGCAGCGGTGTAGACCGTGGCCAGCTCGAACTCTGGCGGCAGCGCGGCCACCAGCTCGGTGCCCGGCGTAAAGACAATTTCGGTGATTTGGGTGCAGCCCAGCAAGCCGATGTGTCCTTTGCGGCCGTCTTCAACCATGGCGGCCATGGCCGTGGCGCCATTGGCAAAGGATCGCAACTGGCCGGCCAGTTGCGCCTCCAGGCCGAGCTCGCGCAGCACCTTCATGAAGTGAATACCGGCGGTTGACTTGATCGGGTCGGGAAAGTAAATGCCCGTGGCGGCGCACAGGGCGGCCCTGAGCTCGGCGGGCGTGGCCACGGCCGGCCGGGGCTGCCCGGCAATGACCGCGACGCCGGTTTTGACCCGACCCAGGTCGCGTGCGCTGCCGGGCCGCAACTGGCCGCTGGCGGTGAGTTGCCGGGTCAGCGCATCGGTGAGGATCAGCACGTCGCAGGGCGCGCCGGCCATCAGGGCGTCCTTCATGAGGCCGACGGCGCCAAACGTGCTGTTCAGCGTCTGGCCGTGTTCGGTCTTGAAGCGGTCTTGCAAACGGGTGACCAGGCCTTGTGCGGCACCGCCGCTGAGGATGTGGAGTGGACTCATGCTGGGAGTGCCTTAATTAGAAAAAATATTGGTGAAGACCTGACGGTCCAGGCGCGGCCCCCGCTGCCGCGGCGGCTTTGTCACGCGGCGGGCGGGTGTCAGTCGAGCTTGATGCCGGCTTTCTTGATGACGCCCGCCCACTTGGCGATGTCATCGCGCATGTACTTGTCGAACACCTCGGCGTTCATGACCATGGGCACGGCGCCCTGCCGGGTCCAGGCCTGCCTGACGTCGGGCTGGCTGACGATTTTTGTGACGGCATCGTTCAAGCGATCCACCACCGCCCGGGGGGTGCCGCGTGGCGCCATCAGGCCCAGCCAGATGGTGGCCTCGTAACCCGGAACGCCGGCTTCGCCGAGCGTGGGGGCGTCGGGCAGCACGTCGGAGCGCTTCTGGCCGCTGGTGGCCAGCGCTTTGACCTTGCCCGATTTGACCTGCTCGGTCATGGTGGTGACCGCGTCAAACATCAGGTCGACCTGGCCACCGATGACGTCGGTGCGGGCGCCCGAGCTGCCTTTGTAGGGCACGTGCACCATGTCGATATCGGCCATGCTTTTAAAGAGCTCACCGGCCATGTGGTAGGGCGTTCCGGGGCCGGACGAGGCGTAATTGAGCTTGCCCGGCCTGGCCTTGGCCAGCGCAATCAACTCTTTCAGGTTGGCCGCCGGCACCGAAGGATGGGCGACCAGCACCAGGTCCGAATAGTTGATCGGCGCAATGGCTACAAAGTCGCGCATCAGCTGAAACGGTTTGCTGGGAATCAGCGTTTCATTGACGGTGTGGGTGTTCGACATCAGCAGCAAGGTGTAGCCGTCGGCCGGCGCCTTGGCCGCGGTATCGGTGCCAATCACCGAGCCGGCACCCGGACGGTTGTCCACCACAAACGACTGACCCAGCGCGTCGCTCAGCCGCTGGGCGATGAAGCGGGCGTACACGTCGGCCGGGCCGCCTGCCGCAAAAGGCACCACGATCTTGACACTGCGTGCCGGGTAGGACTGCGCTGCGGCAGGGGTCTGGAACAAGGTGCTGGCCAGGCCGAGCACGGCGATGGCCGAGGCCACGAAATGTTGACGACGCATGAAAGTCTCCTTCTTGAATTTTTTGAAAATGCGAAAAGCCTACTCGACCTTGCCGATGCGCTTGACCACCTCGGCCATGCGGCGAGCGTCGGCCTGCACGTATTTTTCAAAGTCGGCGCTGTCCTGAAACAAGATGGGGCTGCCGGCGCCCAGAATCACTTCCTTGACTCTGGCGTCTTGCGCCGCGTTGCGCGCCGCCGTGCGCAAACGCTGCGCGATCGGCTCCGGTGTGGCGGCCGGAATGAACAGGCCCGACCACTGCGCGTACTCGGCTGCAAAGCCGCTGTCTTTGAGCGCTGGCACCTCGGGCAAGGCGCCCAGCTGAGCCGTTCCCCAATGGCCCAGCACGCGCAGCTTGCCGGCCTTGACCTGCTGCAGCACGGTGGCCGGACCGGACGAGACAGCGTCGATCTGCCCGCCCAGCAGCGCCACCACGGCAGGGCCGGCGCCGGTGAAGGGCACGTGGGTGAGTTTGATGCCGGCGGCTTGCGCCAGGATTTCCATGGGCACATGCATGGTGCCGTAGTTTCCCGACGAGCCGTAGTTGATGGCGCCCGGGCGCTTCTTGGCGTCGTCGACGAACTGCTGAACGGTCTTCCACGGCGCGTCGGCGCGCACCGCCAGCACGGTCGGGTCGGCCGTGTAGCGGGCGATCGGGCGCAGGTCGGTCAGCGCGAACATGGGTGCGCGGCCGAGCAGCGCATCGGCTTCGGGAATCACCGTCAGCGAGGACAAGGCCATCAGGATGGTCTGGCCGTCGGGCTTGGCTTTGGCTGCCAGGCTCATGCCGATGCCACCGCCAGCACCAGCCTTGTTTTCGATCACCACCGGCTGGCCGAGTTCACGCGACATGGCTTCGGCCACCGGCCGCGCGACCAGGTCAGCCAGGCCTCCGGGCGGGAAGGGCACGATCATGGTGATGGGGCGGGTGGGCCAGGCGCCCTGGGCTACGGCCCAGGAAGTGGCGACCAGAATCAGACTGCCGAGCAGCAGGGAACGACGATGCATGAGGTGTCTCCAGGGTGAGTCGAGCTCAGGTTGAGGGGGCGCATCAGCGTTTGGCTGGCCGGCGGCCCCTGCGGGTGGTGCCGGCCCTGGCGCGCGGCCAGGGCGCGGAGCCAAGGTAAGGATCAGGGGCCGTACGTGTCAGGGCGCTGGTGAAAGTGTCGAAGGTTTTTAGAGGCTCTCATCGTATCGGCAGCAGCGGCTCGTGGGCTCATCGCATTCCCTAGGAGCTTGGTTTTGTAACCGGTTTGTTGACCTCGGTGTCGCGTTGTTCTCAGACGATCAGCGGCGCCTCCTGCATGGCTTCGGTCTGCTCGACCAGCATGTCGACCTGGCCCTTCCAGTAGTCGCTGCTGCCGAACCATGGAAAGTTGATTGGAAAGATCGGATCGCTCCAGCGCTGCGCCAGCCAGGCGCTGTAATGCACCAGGCGCAGGGTGCGCAGGGGCTCGATCAGGGCCAGTTCGCGGCGGTCGAGTTCGCGAAATTCTTCGTAACCATCGACCAGCGCCCCCAACTGCTGCGTGCGCTGTGCGCGTTCCCCCGACAGCAGCATCCACAGGTCCTGAATCGCCGGGCCGCTGCGGGCGTCGTC
This sequence comes from uncultured Burkholderiales bacterium, assembly GCA_903844825.1. Classification (GTDB taxonomy): domain Bacteria; phylum Pseudomonadota; class Gammaproteobacteria; order Burkholderiales; family Burkholderiaceae_C; genus Polaromonas. The sequence goes on from CAIMVC010000125.1 coordinate 9,076, forward strand.
CAGGTCCACAAAATGCGGGCCGGCGCCGGGCGAGCCTTCTGGAGTCCACAAGATATTGCCGGGGTGACAGTCGCCATGCAGACGCAAGCTGCTGACGACTCCGGCTTCGGCGATGACGGCAGCGGCGACCTGCATGGCCTCTTCAAAGGCCTGGCGCCAGCGCGACGCCATGTCCAGCGGCAGGTAGTTGCCCGCCAGCAGCAGATCGCGGCTGTCCAGGCCAAAGGTCTGCAGTGTCAGAGCAGGCCGGTGCACAAAGGGGGCGGCCTGGCCGACGCCGTGAATCCGGCCCAGAAAGCGGCCTATCCATTCGAGCACTTCCAGGTTGTCCAACTCGGGCCGGCGCCCACCCCGGCGCGGCGACACGCTGAAAGCAAAACCGGCAAAGTGATGCAGCGTGCGGCCGTCCAGCGCGAGCGGTGCGACCATCGGAATCTCGGCGGCTGTCAGCTCGGCGGCAAAGGCATGCTCCTCCAGAATCTGCGCGTCGCTCCAGCGGCCCGGCCGGTAAAACTTGACCACCACGCTCTCGGCGGGCGCCGTGTTGCCGGGCTGTGCGCTTTCCAGCGACACCTGGTAGACGCGGTTTTCGTAGCTCGACAGCGCCGTCAGCCGCCCGTCCCCCATCAGGCCGACGCCGGCCAGCGCGTCCAGTACGACGTCGGGCGTGAGGTGTTCATAAGGGTGGGCGGCATTGGCGGGCAGATCGGTCATGCCCCGATTGTGGCCCGCGCTGCGGGTCTGGCCCTCGTCGGCCTGCGCCTGCGCTCGCCACCGGACGCCCTCTTCCCAGTCTTACCAATGGGGGGGGGGGACTGCCGGACGGTGCCAGAGGTGACAACGGGTCTTGCTCCCACCGCCTCCGGGGGAGGGCGGGGGGTTATTGCCAGCCAGGTCGGACTTTCCGTCCACCAGGACCGCGCGCGTGTCCTGCGGTCGCGTCGCGTTTGACCCGCAGGCGCGCGGGTGCCCGGTCCCGCATCGCCCTGGCTCTGTGACGCCTCGGTGGCAGACTGATCCGTTTGCCGTATATTGACCCGCTGGCATTAGCTGCCCTGATTCTTTCGAAGGTTGTCATTGATTTGGCAGCCCGGTGGCGGATAGCCTTAAATCTACGAAGCGTCCTTATGAACCTGCTGCAGAACCTGAGTGGAGCGATCGGCCGACAGCTAGCGGCCTACCTGTCCAAGGAAATCGCCATCAACAGCTCGGCGCCGCCGGCCAATCCCTTGCATCTGCAAGCGAGCCTGCGTCCGGGCGATGTGCTGTTGGTCGAGGGCAATACGCGGGTCAGCACGGCCATCAAATACATCACCCAGTCAACCTGGTCGCATGCGGCCCTGTATGTTGGCGAGCATTTGTCGGGCCGCGGCGCGCCGGCTGACCACTGCCTGGTGGAGGCGCACACCATTGAGGGCGTGCGCAGTGCCAGCCTGGAGGCTTTCGCCAGCCTGCACACCCGCATTTGCAGGCCGATCGGGCTGAGCGAGCAGGAGTGCCGGCAAGTCACGCAGGCGGCCATGGACCGAATCGGGCACCGCTACGATTTGCGCAACATCATTGACCTGGCCCGTTACCTGCTGCCCACGCCGCCGGTGCCCACCCGTTTCAGGCGTCAACTGCTGGCGCTGGGCAGTGGCGACCCGACGCAGGCGATTTGCTCGACCCTGATTGCGCAGGCCTTTGAAGTGGTGCGCTACCCTATCCTGCCGCTACAACCGGTGCCCGGTAGCGCCCAGGTCCAGGCGCCGGGCTTTGGCCCACCAGCTTTCCGGCGGCGCCACCACAGCCTGCTCACGCCGCGGGACTTCGATGTCTCGCCTTATTTCGATGTCATCAAGCCCACCGTGGTCAGCGGCTTTGACTTTCACAACCTTGAGTGGGTGGACTGAGCCTGCATCCAGCGGTCGGGCGCATCTTGCCGCCTTCCCCCGGCAGGGGAAGTTACACGGATCCGCGGCGCTTGCGCGCGGCGTCTGGCCGCTAGGCGTTTTTCCTTTTCGGCGCTTTCGGCGCGATAGGCGCGCAGAGCGACTCATTCATGCTGTCGATGCGCAACTGCCCCACGTCGTCACCGCTCAGGCGGGTGACGCCGCCATAGGCCAGCGAAAATTTGGCGAATTCGGTCTCAGGCAGACCGAGCACTGCGCTCAGCAGGGTCTTGATCGTCATGCCATGCGAAAACACGGCGATGGACCGCGTACCCGACGTGTGCAAAATCTCCTGGAAGCTGGCGATCACCTTGGCCCGAAAGGCCTCGGGGTCTTTGCCAAAAAAGCGCGCCGGTGACGCCACAAATTCGGTCCAGCGATGCGGCTCTTCGGAGCGAATCGTCTCTATCGAGCGGTAGCGTTCGACGTGCTGGTCAATTTCGGCCAATCCGTCGACGACCCTCGGTCTCAATTGCAAGCGCGTCGCCAGCGGCTCGGCAGTGTCGAGTGCGCGTCGCTGCGGACTGCTAACAATGCTGTCGATGTCGAGCTTGGCCATGACCGTCGCCAAGCGCTTGGCGTGACGCATGCCCTGCGGGTGCAGTGGCGGATCGCCCGGCCACTGAGGGTGCCCCTCATGCGGCAGGCTATGTCGGACGACAAAGAGTTGTTTCATGCGGTGACGAACGGCCAGCTGAGGCGGTTTGAGGTTTAAAAGAGCAGGGGCCAGGCGCGCCAACGAGCCTTGTCAAAACAAGATGCCGGGTAGCCACAATGAGATGGCGGGCACGGCTGCCAGCAAAAGGATGCGAAAGATGTCCATCGTGATGAAGGGGCCCATGCCACTCAGGATGGTTCGCATGGAGATGTCGGGCGCAATCGAGCGGATGACAAACAAGTTCACGCCGATAGGCGGCGTGATCAAACCGATCTCGGTCGCCACCACCACGATGATGCCGAACCAGACCGGGTCGTAGCCCAAGGCCATGACGATCGGGAAAAAAATCGGGATCGTGATCAAAATCATCGAGATGCTCTCGAGCAGACAGCCCAAAACGATGTAGATGCCAATGATGATCAGCACCACGCCAAACGGGCTGGCGCCGCTGTGCTTGACCAGAACCTCCAGCCCTTGGTGGATGCCGGTGAGGTTGATGAACTCGACGAACATGCTGGCGCCAAACAAGATTCCGAACATGGTGGTGGAGACCAGCGCCGTGTCGACCAAGATAGCGCCTATGTCCTTGAGTTTGAGCGACTTGTGCGTCAAGGCAAAAAGGAAGGCGCCCGTGGCACCGATGCCAGCGGCCTCGGTCGCGGTGAACCAGCCGCCGTAAATGCCGCCCATGACCAGGCTGAACAGCGCAATCACGGGCCACAGGCCTTTGAGGGTGGCGAACTTGTCGGCCCAGTCTGCATCGGGTGCTACCGGCGCAGTCGATGGGTCACGCCATACCGTCCACTTGACTGCCGCGATGTAAAACAAGATGCCGACGATGCCCGGAATAATGCCAGCGGCAAACAGCTTGCCGATATGGGTTTGCGTACTCACACCGTAGATGACCATGATCACGCTGGGTGGAATCAGGATGCCCAGCGTGCCGCCAGCGGCTAAAGTGGCCGCTGTCAGGCGGTCTGCGTAGCCTAGCTCGCGCATCGGTGGGATGGCGACGCGGGCCATGGTGGCGGCGGTGGCGGCGCTGGAGCCGCAGATTGCGCCAAAACCGCCGCAGGCCAAAATAGTGCCCATCGCCAGGCCGCCGCGCTGGCGTCCGACAAACAGTTGCGCCGCCTTGAACAGATTGCCGGAAATGCCGGCGCCGGCGACGAGGTTGCCCATCAAGATAAAAAGCGGCAGCACCGTCAAGGTGTAGCTCATGGTCGAGCTGCGGATCGACATGACGAGCGTGCTCATGGCCGGCAGCCAGCCACTCATAAGCACCACACCGCCAAACCCGGTCAGCGCCAGCGACACCGAAATCGGTACGCGCAAAAAAATAAGCGCGAAGGCGATTAAAAAGCCGATCAGTGAAGCGGTCATGTTCAATCCATCGCTTGGTTTTGGGCCGCAGCGACCGGGTTGGCCGTGAAGGCGCGAATCGCCACTACCAGCGCGGCAATGGCCGTCAGCGCCGCCATCACGCTCATGAACCACCACAGATAAGTCATTGGGAAATGCAGCTCCGGGCTGATTTCGCCATTGGTGAGTGAGCGTTTGGCAAAAACAGCCAATTGAAAGGCGGTCAAACCGAACACGATCGCACCACAGACACTCGCTAGGAAGACCTGGAACTGCTTGAGGGTTTTGCCCTCTAGCACGTCTAACAAGTCGACCGTGATGTCACGCTGGCGAAAAGCCAGCAGCGGGAAAGCAAGAAAGGCCATGACCGCCATCACCATCTCCGAGAGCTCGGTGGCACTGGCCAGGGGTGCATTAAAAAGCCCCCTGCCGATGACGTCGATCAGCACGATCAGCATCATCAATAGCAAGGCCATGGCGGCGATATAGCCCACCAGTTTCTCTAGGTGTTTCATTGCTTTTTCTCCTGGGGTGCGGCGCCAGCGTCCGGTTGGACGCTGGTGAGCGTTTGGATCAGCGCGCGCTCAAGCTCGCACGCAGTGTCTGCAGCGTTCCTGCAGGGTCGGCCAGGCCCTTCTTCTTGGCTTTTTCCAGCCACGCCTGCTCGACGGGTTGCAGTTTTTTCTTGAGCTCGGCCACCATCTCTGCCGGCACCGTGTCAAGCGAGCCACCCGACTTGCGCAACTCCTCGAGCGCCTCGCGACCGGCGTCGTCGTAAGCCTTGCCTGCGGTTCTGGCCATGGCCTCGCCGGAGATTTTCATGATCGCTTCTCGGTCGGCCGGCGAGATGGCTTGCCACTTGCTCTCGTTGATGACCAGGGCGATGGCCGAGCAGGAAATGCCGTTGGGAAAGAAGCTGGCCTTGGGCAAGGTCTGGGTCAGCTTGAAGCTCTTGTGGTCGACAGCCGGGAAGAAGGCACCGTCGACCAAACCGCTGGAGACCATCTCGTAGATATCGGTGACCGGCTTGATGATCGGAACGCCACCTAGCAGCGTCACCGACTGAGCCATCGAGGCCGAGCTGGTGCGTAACTTCATGCCGTTGAAGTCGTCGATCGTCTTGAGAGAGCGCTTGGCCATGAACAGCAAAGGGGGTGTGTTGGTGAATATGCTCAGCACATGCGCGCCCGAAAATTCACCATGCTTGAGCAGGTTCTTGGTGTAGAAATTGTGAAATACGGGCGCTACCAATTCAGCCCGATCGCCCAGAAATGGAATTTCGACGATCTCTGTCAAGTCGAACCGGCCGGGCGTGTAGCTCGGCACGACCACTGCGATGTCGGCCAAGCCATCTTTGACGACGTCATATTGGCCGGCGACAGTGCCCACCACTTTGGGCAGCATGGTGATTTTCACGCGGCCAGCAGTGACTTTTTCAACATTGGCGATCCACGGATCAAACACTTGCGCTCGCAAAATATGCGTGGGTGGAATGTAGTTGGAGTAGCGCAAAACAGTCTGCGCGCTGGCGAGGGGCAGCAGCAGGACGCTGCCGAGCATGGATGCAGTCGCGATCTTCTTGAAGTAGCTCGTCATGGTTGTCTCCTGGGTTGAAATGGAAGCGGGATAGGGAAACCGTTGCGCTTGGGCTGAAATACGTTGAGCCTGGTTAACCGATGGGCGGGGCGGCAAGGGCCTGCTCCAGTGCGGGTACCAATTTAGGGTCTGGCTCGAAGCCCATGGGCAGGTACCAGGCGCGTTGAAGGTCGAACAAAGATGCCGACGCCAGCGTGACGGTGCGCTCGACCTGTCGGCGTACTTGCGGTTCGGCGTGCGCGGCGCCGCGCACCAGCACCGCGATGGCGGTGGTGAGTTGCTCAGTCGCCGCGCGCAGCTGCGCAGTGGTGGGTCGCGAACTATCCAGAACGGTCTGACCAGCGCTGGCTGCTGCGGCCAGCGACGGCGCGCCAGCGACGCTGCAGTGCGGCGCAAATTCGGCCAAGGACTTGGCCAGCGCAACGTAGTGCTCGAGCTCAAAGCGATCACGCTCGAACTGGTAAGGCAAGCGCTGGCGAAGAAAGCCCAGGTAGCGCGTGACCAGCGCCAGCTGCTCACGCGCCAGCGGGTTGGATGCGTCCATGCTTTGCGCAACCACATCGTTGAGCGCCTTGATCGACGCGATCAGTCCGTTGTCGATGGGGTCGGCCATCAGAGCACCTCCTCGAGTGCCAGTCGCAAGGGCTCGGCAAAACTGTAGCCCGCTGCACCCGCCCACGACAGCACGATGTCTTGATGCGACTTGCCCTGGCGCACCACGCGGTGGCCCGTTCCCAGGGTGGAGAGCATGAGTTGATAGCAGTTGAAGATTTTGAAGAACTGCATGCGTTTGGGGTCAATCGTCAGACCCGAGAGTTTTTCGTAGGACTCGCAGAAGTCATCAAGAGGCATCAGCCCAGAGACCAGGAAAGTGGTTCCATCTTCGGCCAGGTGGCCGAAGGGGTAGGCGGTGGCCCACGCCAGATCGCGGTGACGGTCGCCGAGGTAGCCACGCTCCCAGTCCAGCACGGCTGTTATTTCAGCGTCTTCTTCGCGAAACAGAAAGTTGCCGCTGCGGTAGTCGCCATGGATGACGCTGACCCGGTCGAGTAGCGGCAAATTGCGCTCTAGCCAGTTGGCGGCCACCTCGACAAAGGGCAGGTCTTCGCCGCGGTCTTCTTCCCACACCCGGCGCGCCCGGTTGAGTTGCCACAAGGCGCTCTCGGTGGAGCCTAGTGACGGCATGTCAAATGCGCTCAGGTTGCAGCCCCGTGTGTCGAAAGTATGAATCGCAGCGAGATGCTTGACGAACTGCGGGGCCAAGCGCTTGCGCAGCTCGGGCCCAAAGTTGGTGCCCGTGCCCGATATTTGGTCGTTTTTGACCAGCTTGGGCTTGGTCACTCCGTGTGCGAAGGCATAGATCAAGGCGGGCTCCGGGAACCACTTGGCTTCGTCATCCACCCAGTAAACACGTGGCACCGGGACGGTGCCCGCGAATGCCTGGAGGATTTGGAACTCGCGCAGACGGCTGGTCGAGTTCATCGACTCGGTGGGCTCCATCCGCACCACCAGGCGCGCCGTAGAGCGGCCAACGCCGGGTTCGTTCCAGGTCAATTCAAAGCCCATCTGGATCTTGGACGCGCCGCCCGAAAACCACTGCTGCTTGCTGAGCTCGAAATCGCCCTCGACGTGGTCGCGTAAAAAAGCCGTCAGATAGGCCGTGACTTTCGCCAGACTGAGGTCCAGAAAGGGCGGTCCGGTGCGCCGGTTCATTTTTCGGGTCAGCATCAAGTCGATTTCGCGCTCGCTTGGAAAGCGCTCTCGCATGCTGGCGATAAAGGCCTGGCTGGGCGCATCGCGATCGCTGTCGGTGATGGTTGCCGGCGCCAGGCAATGCGCCAGTTGTGCTGGCTCAGCTCCCTGCGCTTGCGCGGGCGGATCAACGGTGTGCATGTCTTGTGTCTCCCAAGTAAAGAGCGCTCATGGTGTTGCCATCTCAGCGGGCCGATGCGACGGTGGTGGGCAGGGTTGACGTGCGTTGACTCAGGCCGTCAGGGCCGGGATCGGGTCTGTCCACCGGCGCCCGCGCATCTTGCTTTCTACCGACAGAGAGTGGTTTTCCTGAAACGAGCCATGACCGATGTCACCGCGGTGCTCCCAGCGCATCAGGCCGCACCAGCAGACGCTGTTGGAGTAAGCCCGCCATGGTGCGCCGGCCAACGGTGTGCCGCGCAACTCGTAGCGGTTGCCACGCACGTCAGTGGCCGTGACGTCAACTGAAAATGGAATGATGCCGACCCGCGTGGTGACGGTCTTTACGTCAACGATGGCATGCACCTGGCCTTGGTCGAGCAAGTAGCCATGGGCGAATTTTTGATCCTGTCCGGCCGGCTTGCTGGGGTCAAGGTGCATGTGTATCCTGAAGCCCAGCGCCTCGCCAAACTGCGCCCAGATCGAGTTCGTTGGGGGAATGTCCATTTCCGGGCGTGGGCCCCAGCTGTGATTCATCCGGTCGACGTTGTCGATCAGGTAGTCCTTGCCATGCAAGCGCAAGGTCCCTTTGACCCTGGCATGCATATCGAAGTGGCCCTTGTAGCCGCTTCCCATCGATGTGCGTGCGAGCCGCTCGGCCTCGGTTTTGCCGGCCAGCGGATTTTCTTTCGGGTCGTGGATGTCGAAGGGGTTCATGATGCCGATGTAGTCCACATGAATCTCGGTGTCATCTTTGCCAACGTAGTCGATGCGGTAGTCGCGCGGCGGGTTCACCGCCACCACACTCAGGCCGTTGGGTCCGTGAATCTTCGAGAACTGCTTGGGCGCTGGCAGATGAAACTGGCTGTCGACATACAGCAAGTCGAACTCCGTGTCGCTCACCGCACCCATGACTCGGATGTCGTTGGCCATGCTGCCTAGCACGGGCCGCGCGGCGACATAGACGTGTGCGAACAGGCGTTCGGCCGGCACCGAGATCGGAATGTAGTAGGTCTCGGTCCAGGTGTAGTCGTCGTTCTCGGTGAAGTGATAGTCGAGGTCTTTGGCAGTGATCATGTTCGCGCGCCCATCGAGTTGAATTGTTCGAACGGTTCTTCAGACACTGGCTTCACTGTGCATGGGCTGCCACATACGCCCTTGCAAAGCGCGCAAATCACAGCTGGCGTAGAACCTCAAAGTGCCCGGCCTGCATCAAGTTTTGGAGCCTGTCGTACCCCACGGTCTGCCGCTGGTGATGCGCACTGGAGCGCTCTGGACCCTGGCTGACATGGCGCTGTTTTTTAAACCGGCTCTTTCGCGAAACGCGTTTTGATTTTAGGGTGGCTGGCGGTTAATTTGCAATAGTCCCAAAATATGGAAATACTATCGTTTTCCCTTGGGTGGAAAAATTTACCTTTTTCGGCAAGCTTGGTATGCTCGCCATGTCAGGCGCTCTTTGAGCGGCTTTGCCGTGAGTCGACCCACTCGCGTTCCGCCCTCCCGACATACTCACCTTATGGCATCCAAGACTCACCCACTGGCATCAGCAGACACAGCCCTTGCGCCCGTGCCCAAAAGCAGCTCGGAGCGCGTTTTGGGGGTGATGGATCTGTTCACGGAAGCCGAGCCGAGTTGGACGATTGAAGGCATCTCCCAGCGGCTCGATCTGGCGCGCACGACCGCCTACCGCTATGCGAGAACTCTGACGGATGCCGGTTTGCTGGCCTCGCTCAATTCAGGTGTCTATGTGCTCGGTCCGAGGATCATTCAGCTGGACCGGCAGATTCGGCTGAGCGACCCCATGCTGCGCACCGGGCCGCCGCTGATGGAGGCGATTCGTAAACAGGCCGCCGGCATCCAGGTGCTTTGCAGCTACTACGGCGATCATGTGCTGTGCATACACGACGTGCGAGTCGACAAAGACATTCTTTCGGGCTTCGACCGGGGGCGACCCTTCCCCTTGTTTCGCGGTGCACCGTCGCGCGTGATACTGGCGCACTTGCCCCAGCGCCAGCTGAAGGATCTGATGCTCCATCACGCGGCAGATATTGCGGCCGCCGGCTTTGGCAGCAACTGGCAGGAATTCAACCAAAAACTCAAGTCGATCCGGCAAGCGGGCTACTACGCCGCACCGGGCGATATTCACCCGGACGCGTACGGCATCGCCGCCCCGATCATGCACACCAAAGGCGTTGCGGGCAGCTTGACCATTGGTCGGCGACTCGTGAACTTGAAGGAGCGGGAAATTCCTCAGCTCATCGAGTTGGCGGTGGCGACGGCGGCAAAAATCAGCATGGCGATTCAGGCTATTCAAGCGGGAGCGGACGACGAAGCTGCGGCTTGACAAGCGTGCAAGGAGCCAGATCCTGGCTGTGCGCCTCGCAGAGCCGCCGGCTTAACCGTCGCTAGGCGCCCGGCTCAGCTCGTTGTTGGCGTTGACCAGGACCTTGAGCATGCGCATGAACTCGGCCTGCTCGTGGCTCGGTAGCGGCGCCAGCATGCGCTCTTGCGCCCGGAGCATGGCCGGCTCCACCTCGCCGAGCAGGGCTGTTCCCGCGTCCGTGGGGGTGAGCAGGCGCACGCGCCGGTCTTGCGCCGAGGGGTTGCGCAGCAGCCAGCCACGTGCCTCGAGACGGTCGATCACGCCGGCGGTGGTTGAGGTGTCCAGGCCGATCGTTCGCGCCAACGAGCGCTGATCCAACCCCGGGCCACGGCACACCGCCTGCAGCGCCGCATATTGCACTGGCGTCAGGCCATGGGCTTGCGTCTCCTGCAGAAAAATGGCCACGGCGATCTGTTGCAAACGCCGGATGTAGTGACCCGGTAGCGTGTCCAGAATTTCGGGGGCGAGGCTGGGCAAGGGCGTAGGCTGCGGCACGGTGGGCGATGGGGTTGGATGTTGAGGTTAAAGGGTAAACCCTAGTTTGTAGCCACCATGGTATCACTATACTTATGATGCGTACACTGACGATGTGTATACTTAGACAATCGCTCGCCGCTTCAACCCCGTCGATTTGGCGCGACCTTTGCGCGCCACACTTTCACAAGGACATCTATGAGCACACCCTCAACTTCACTGCCCGTTCTGGTGGCCGGCGGCGGCATCGGCGGCCTGGCGGCAGCGCTGGCGCTGGTGCGCCAGGGCTTTTCCGTGCAGGTGCTGGAGCAAGCCCCCGAGATCGGCGAAATCGGCGCTGGCATTCAGCTTGGCCCCAACGCCTTTCATGCCTTTGACGCGCTGGGCATTGGCGAAAAAGCCCGTGGCCGCGCGGTCTACACCGACGAGATGGTGATGCACGACGCGGTCGATGAAAGCCTGGTCGGCCGTATTCCCACGGGCGAAGCCTTCATCCAGCGCTTTGGCAACCCTTATGCCGTGATCCACCGCGCCGACGTGCACCTGTCGCTGGCCGAAGGCGCCCGCGAAACCGGCCGCGTCGAGTTCATCACCTCGACCCGGGTCGAGCGCATCGAGCAAGATGCGGACAGCGTCACCGTTTACGACCAAAACGGCAAGGCTTTTCGCGGTGTGGCGCTGATTGGCGCCGATGGCGTCAAGTCGGTGGTGCGCGCCAAGTACGTCAACGACCCGGCCCGCGTCACCGGCCATGTGGTCTACCGCGCGGTGGTCGACAAAAAAGATTTTCCGCTTGACCTGCAGTGGAACGCTGCCGCGATCTGGGTTGGCCCCAATTGCCACCTGGTGCACTACCCGCTGCGTGGCGGCGAACAGTACAACGTGGTCGTGACCTTTCACAGCCGCCAGCAAGAAGAGTGGGGCGTCACCGAAGGCAGCAAGGAAGAAGTGCAGAGCTACTTCGAAGGCATTTGCCCCTGGGCGCGTCAGCTCATCGACCTGCCCAAGAGCTGGAAGCGCTGGGCCACTGCCGACCGCGAACCGATCGGCCAGTGGTGCTACGGCCGCGCCACCTTGCTGGGCGACGCTGCGCACCCGACCACGCAGTACATGGCCCAGGGCGCCTGCATGGCCATGGAAGACGCCGTCACGCTGGGCCAAGCCCTGAAGAAGTTCGACAACGACTTCCTCCAAGCCTTTGAGCTCTACCAGCGCTCACGCGTGGCGCGCACGGCGCGCATCGTGCTGTCCTCGCGCGAGATGGGGCGCATCTACCACGCCAAAGGCGTCGAGCGTCTGGTGCGCAACGACCTCTGGAAAGGCCGCACCCCCGAACGTTTCTATGATGCCGTGCAATGGCTCTACGGCTGGAACGTAGGCAACTGCCTGGCCGACTGAGCGCCAACTTCACATTCACAGGAGATGAACATGCAAGAACTAGGACGCCTGGAAGACCTGCCCATCGCGTACCGCGAGGCCCTGACCGAACGCAACCTGGTGCCCCTGTGGCCCAGCCTGCGCGGCGTGCTGCCGCCTGGCCAGCCCCGCCCCAACACGCGGGCCACGATGTGGGCCTACAGCGACATCAAGCCGCTGCTGCTGCAGGCTGGCGAACTCACGCCCATCGAAAAAGCCGAGCGCCGGGTGCTGGTGCTGGCCAACCCCGGCCATGGCCTTGAAAAAATGCAGGCCAGCGCGGCCATGTACCTGGGCATGCAACTGTTGCTGCCCGGCGAGTGGGCGCCCTCGCATCGGCACACCCCCAACGCGGTGCGCATGATCGTCGAAGGCGAAGGCGCCTACACCACGGTCGACGATGAAAAATGCCCCATGAGCCGCGGTGACCTGATCCTCACGCCCACCGGCTTGTGGCACGAACACGGCCACGACGGCACCGACCCGGTGGTCTGGCTCGACGTGCTCGACCTGCCGCTGGTCTACTACATGGAGGCCAGCTACCACATCAACGGCGAGCGCCAAGAGATCAAGCCGGGCCGCGGTGACCGCGCCTACGCGCGCGGCGGCATGGTGCCCACGGCCGTCTTTAACCGCAGCAGCAAGGCCTACCCCATGCTGCGCTACCCCTGGGTTGAGGCCCGCGCCGCACTGCTGGCGCTGGCAGCCGACCAGAGCGAACTCGACGCGGTGCAGGTGACCTACGTCAACCCGGAGACCGGCGATGACGCAGAAAACATCCTCGGCTTTTACGCCCTCATGCTGCGCCCCGGCCAAACCCTGCAGTTGCCGGTGCGCTCCCCAGCGGTGGTCTTTCATGTGATTGAAGGCGGCGCCGACGTGACCATTGGCGAGCAGGCCTTTAGCCTTGCCGAAGCCGACACCTGCTGCGCCCCCGGCTTTACCCGCGTGAGCCTGCACAACCGCCAGGCCGACAAGCCCAGCTTCTTGTTCCTGGCCGACGAATCACCGCTGCACCGCAAGCTCGGCGTTTACGAAAGCCGCGGCTGATCCCCCCAGGTCTTTGCGCCGCGCCTTCGCTAGCGGAGGGGCGGCGCTAAACCCCCGAAAACCGACAACCTCAACGCCATCCTCCCGATCCAAGCCCCATCTTCGGCCCTCAACACAGAACCACCTTCCACATGACCACCTACCTCTTCCCCCCGCCTGCCATTGCCTCCCTGCCCATCCGTGGCAAAACCGAACGCCTGGCCGTCAACCGCCTTTTCTTTGTGGGCCGCAACTACCACGCGCACGCGCTTGAAATGGGCAAGTCCGTCGACAAATCGGCCGAGCGGCCGTTTTACTTCACCAAGGCGCCGCAGACCCTGACCCAGTCCGGCGCCACCATGACCTACCCCAGCGAAACCAAAAACTTCCACTTTGAAATGGAACTTGTGCTGGCCATTGGAGCGCCAGGCTTTCAGGTGGCGGCGCAGGATGCGCACAAGATCATCTACGGCTACGGCGCGGGCCTGGACATGACCCGCCGCGACCTGCAGTTGCTGGCGCGTGACAAGGGCCGTCCCTGGGACCTGGGCAAGGACGTCGAGCAGTCCTCGGTCTGCTCCGAAATCGTGCCCATGCCCGGCGTGGTGATCGAAGACGCCGGCATCGCGCTCGAGGTCAACGGCCAGACCAAGCAAAACTCCAATGTTGACAAGCTGATCTGGAACATCCGCGAGATCATTGCCGACCTGTCGCTGTTCTACCACCTGCAGCCTGGCGACCTGATCTACACCGGCACGCCCGAAGGCGTGGGCGCTGTGCTGCCCGGTGACAAGATCACCGGCCGTGTGGATGGCGTAGCCGAAGTCGCCTTGACCATCGGCGCTGCGCAATAAGCCGCAAGCCCATGCAGCTCTACAACTTCTTTCGCAGCGGCACCTCGCACCGCCTGCGCATAGCCCTGAACCTTAAGGGCCTGACGGTGGACTACATCCCGGTTGACCTGCGCACCGAAGCGCACCTGGGCGCCGCCTACCGGGCGCTCAATCCGCAGGCGCTGGTGCCGGCGCTGGTACAGGGCGAGCAGGTGCTGATCCAGTCGCCCGCGATCATCGAGTGGCTCGAAGAGCGCTACCCCGCCCCGGCGCTGCTACCGGCCGACCCTGATCAGCGCGCCCGCGTGAGGGCTCTGGCCGCCATCGTCGGCTGCGACATTCACCCGATCAACAACCGGCGCATCCTCGAGTACCTGCGCAAGCAGTTCAAGGCCGACGAAGCGGCCATCAACGGCTGGTGCGCGACCTGGATCAGTGACGGCTTTGACGCGCTCGAAGCGCTGTTGGCTGCCGACGCCGCGCGCGGTAACTTCTGCTTTGGTGGCCAGCCCGGCCTGGCCGACGTGTACCTGGTGCCGCAAGTCGAAAGCGCCCGCCGTTTCAAGGTTGACATGGCCCGCTGGCCGCTGATCAGCGCCGTCGATGCGGCCTGCGGCCAGCTCGAGGCCTTTGCCCTCGCGGCCCCGGCCTTGCAGCCGGACGCGGCCTGAGCGGTCTCGCGTCGCCCACGAGCGCCGGCCCGTCCTCAGCGCCCGTTCGCCATATTTCCCCCTCATTTGAAAGCCTGAAAGTCAGAACATGAAAACCTTGTTAACGTCCCGCCGCACCAAGCTCGCAACGCTGCTCGGCCTGAGCCTCTTGTCCCTTGGCTGGATGGGCAGCGCTGGCGCGCAAACCAGCAGCACCTTCCCCAACAAACCCGTGACCGTGGTCACCGCCTTTGCAGCCGGCAGCGGCCCCGATGCGGTGCTGCGTCAGGTCGGCGACAAGCTCTCCAAGCTCTGGGGTCAGCCTGTGCTCATCAACAACAAGCCCGGTGGCGGCGGCTTCATCGCCATCGAGGCCACGCGCCGTGCCGCGCCCGATGGTTACACGCTGCTGCAACTCGACAGCGAACACCTGTCCGCGCTGCCGCTGTTGTACAAGTCCAAAAACTTCGTCACGCTCGACAACTTCGACCCCGTGGCGCCGCTGTTTCGCACGCCATTTTTGGTGGCCGTGGCCACCGACTCCAAATGGAAAGACATGAAAGACCTGGTGGCCGCTGCCAAAGCCGCCCCCGGCAAGGTGAGCTACGGCTCCTGGGGCGTGGGCAGCCCCGGTCACCTGGCGGGCGAGCAAATGGAACTGCAATTGGGCATGGACATGACCCATGTGGCCTACCGCGAAGTCTCGCAGCTCTTTACCTCCGTGGGCGCCGGTGACGTGGCCTGGAGCATGGCCAGCATTCCGTCGAGCCAGGGCGTCTTCAAGGCCGGCAAGATCCGCTACATCGCCGTGGCTGCTGCCAAGCGCATTCCCCAGATGCCCGAGGTGCCGACCGTGGCCGAAGCCGGTGGTCCCGCCGGTTTTGAGGTGAACTCCTTCGTCTCGCTGGTCGCGCCCAAAGGCCTGGCCGCTGACGTTGCCGCCAAGATCAACGCCGATGTCCTCAAGGTTCTGGCCGACCCCGAAGTCAAGGCTCGCTACAACACCTTCGCCTTCGAGACCATCACCTGGTCGCCGGCCGACATCCGCAAACAGGCCGACATCAAGTTCAAGACCTACGAGCAGCTGGTCAAGCGCAAGAACATCAGCCTGGACTGACCCTCAAGCCGCACGCTGCGGGGCCTTGTCTGGCTGCGCTGCGGTCCCCTGGCTGACAGGTGCGGGGGATTTGCAGACTTAGTCTGAGCCTGCGGTGAAGGGCGCTGTGCCTATTTGCCGCCGGGATGACTCGCCGAGTTGACGGCTGTGTGATCCGACGTTGGCCCGACAAGGGCCGGGAGTCAAGGCGATGCTGAAAAACAAAGTGGCGCTGGTCACGGGTGCCTCGTCGGGCATTGGCCGGGCGATTGCGCTGGTGCTGGTGCGCGAGGGGGCCCGGGTGGTGGTGTCTGACGTTGATGCCGAAGGCGGCCAGGCAACCGTGGCCTTGATTCGGGCCGGGGGTGGCGAGGCGATTTTTGAGTCCGCTGACGTGGCGCAACCTGACCACGCCCGCCACCTGGTGGAGCGCGCGCTGAGCAACTTCGGCCGGCTCGACATCGCCTGCAACAACGCCGGCGTGAGCGGCGTGAGTGCCCCCACCGCCGACTACCCGCTGGACGACTGGGCGCGGGTGATCAGCACCAATTTGTCGGGCGTCTTCTATGGCATGAAGTACCAGATCCCCGCCATGCTTCGGACCGGTGGCGGCGCCATCGTCAACATCGCCTCCATTCTTGGAAGTGTCGCGTTTGCCAATGCGCCGGCCTACACAGCGTCCAAACATGGGGTGGTCGGTCTGACGCAAGCGGCGGCCCTGGAGTACGGCGCCCTGGGTGTGCGCATCAACAGTGTCGGCCCCGGCTTCATTCACACACCGATGATCAGCCAGTTTGAGGCCGACACGAAAGTGCGCGCCATGCTGGTCGCTCAGCATCCTATCGGGCGGATCGGCCAACCCGAAGAAGTCGCCGAACTGGTGGCCTGGCTGGCTTCGAGCCGGGCCTCGTTTGTCACCGGGGCTTATTACCCGGTTGACGGCGGTTATCTGGCGCGCTAACCGGGTCTGCTACCCGGGTCTGCTGCTCGGGTCTGCTGCTCGGGTCTGCCTGGTGGGGTTTGCTAACGGGTGCTTTGGGTCGTGCGCAGAATGCCGGTCGTGACTGCCGCAGCCGCCCTTAGCGCGCCCGCATCAGGCCGCTGAGTTCGGCCACCGGTAGCGCGGGGTCGCCTTGCAGCAACAGGCCAATCAGCGCCTGCTGCTGGGCCGGTTCGTAGACCTTGCCGGTGTTGGCCAGGAACTTGGCGCTGATCTCCCCTGGCGCTGCCGGCCTGTCTGCGCTGCCCTTGACTTGATCAATCCGCTGCGTGATCTGTTGGCCGTTTTTCAGCCGTATGTCAATTTGCGCCTCGAACTGCTCGGGAAAGTTGGCCCCTGCCAGGGGGGTCCAGCTCATTTTTTGCGCCAGCGCCACGGCCTGGGCGTTGAGCTCGGGCGCCATGAAGTGTTCGGGTGTGATGGGAATGTCCAGCAGTGCCAGCGCCAGGCAGTAGGGCAGGCTGTACTTGGCTTCATTGGGGGCAGTAGGTGTTTGTTTGCGCGCCCAGGGCTCGCAGATGATGGGGGCGGCGCCCGCAGGGACCTGGCATTCGAGGCTGACGATGTCGGCGGCCGAACCCCAGAGCGGCGTGAGCTGCTGCACGCATTCGAGGAAGGGGTGAATGTAGTGGCAGCAAGGAAACAGCTTGAAGGCCGCTTCGCGCACGGTCCAGCGCTGGCCCAGGCTGGCCAGTTGCTGGCCCAGTGCATCGGCCGCGCCCGGCTCGTCGGTGTAGGTGTTGAACAGGCCAAAGCGGCCTTCGTAGACCGTGGACGGTCCCGTCATGCCGGCGCTGGCCAGTTGCGCGGCCATCAGGCCGGCGTGGGCGGCCCAGCCCGGGTGCATGGCCTTGACGGTGGCGCCCTCGCTTAAAAATTCAAAGATGCCCGAAGCCTGGCTGCCGGCGATGCCTTGCGCCCATACCCGCTCGCTGCGACTGGCGCCCGCCGCGCTGCTGGCGATCAGGGCCGACACCAGCGCGCCGCCGACCGACGTCACCTGAAAGCCACGGCGCTGAAAAGCGCCCGGCGCTGCCAGGCCGATGCGCACCAGCACTTCCCAGCCGAGGGTGATCAGGCGCAGCATCTGGCCCAGACTGAGCTGGTGTTGTTCGGCTGCGGCCAGGGCCGCCGGCACCAGCACGGCGCTGCCATGCACGATGGAGCCCATGTGGGTGTCGTCGTATTCGAGGGCGTGGATGAAGCTGCCGTTGAGCAGCGCCGCGGTGGCGGCGTTGCTGCAGGCGGCGCTGCCAAAGACGCTGCAGCCGTCAGCCTGGGTGTTGGTACCCAGCAGACTGCGAGACATGCGCGTTTGCACCGCGCCGGCCGACGCCGCCGTGCCCACGCCCAGGGCGTCCAGCGTGTGCAGGCGTGCGAGTTGCATCACGTCGGGCGGTATGTCGTGTTCGCGCAGGGACAGCGCGAAGTCGGCGATGCGTTCGGCCAGCGTGAAGGTAGTCGCCGGGCTCATGGTCAGACCGCTCTGGCTTGCTGGATCTCGCGAGCAGCGGCCCTGCCGCTGAGGTAGCCCAGGCCGATGGCTGTGAGCAAGCCGTTGCCCGAGGCGTAGCCTGCAGCACCTTCGCGGCCGCTGATACCGCCCGCCGCGCCACCGCCGGCAAACAAGTTGGGGATCGGCGTGCCATCGGTCTTGAGCACATGGCCCGCGCTGTCGATGGCCAGGCCGCCCTGGGTGTGGAACAAGCCTGGCGTGACGCGGCAAATCCAGTAGCTGTTCTGCAGCGGCGCCAGGGCGAACTTGCTGCGTCCCAACGGGTCCTGGCCCTGGCCGCTGGCGGCCGCGTTGTAGGCCTCGACGGTACGTACCAGGGCGTCGGCTGGCAGCTTGAACAGCGCTGCGAGTTCCTCAACACTGGCGGCAGACTTGACGCCGCCTAAGTTGACCAGTTCGCAAAACTCCTCCTCCTTGGAGGCGATCGCTTTCATCTGCTCGTCAAAGATGGCAAACACCTCGCCTTGCTGCGCCAGCACCAGGCGGGCATAGCCCGAATAGCCCAGGTCTTCATTGCCAAAGCGCTCGCCCTGCGCGTTGACCAAAATGCCGCCTTTTTCAATCGTGGTCCACGACAGCAGCGAGCCGTGTGGATAAGCCACAGCGGCGTAGCCCTGGTAGGCGCCCATGTTGGCCAGACCCGCGCCGAGCTCGCGCCCCCAGATCACGGCTTCGCCCTGGCTGCCCAGCGCGCCAAAATACTCGGCACCGGCGATCTCCGGGCAAAACTCGCTGACCAGCGCGCGGTTGCCAGCAAAGCCGTTGCACGCCAGGATCACCTTGCCGGCCTTGATGCGGCTGGACTCGACGCCCTTGCCGCCGATGTGCGCGCCGATCACGGCGCCCGTCTCGGAGGTGAGCAAGGACTGCACGGGGTTGCCGACGGCCAGCGGGATGTCGCGTGCGGCCACGCCCGCGAGCAGGTCATCCATCAGGTCCTGGCCGCGGCGCGAGGTCGGCGCGTGCAGCCGGGGAATCGTGTGGCCGACGTGGCAGTAATCGGTGATCAGGCTCATGCGTGCGGGCACGCGGTCAACCAGCCACTCGCACAGCTCTGCGCTCATGGCCACCAGGGTGTTGCTGACCTGTCCCAGGTCATGCTCGCCGGTGATGCGCAGCAAGTCGGCGACCATGGTGGCCGGGCTGTCCTCGATCTGCGCGGCGCGCTGAAAGCGGCTGCCCGCGCCCGGAATCGAGCCGGTGCTCAGCGCCGTGTTGCCGCCGGGCTGCTCGCGCTTTTCCACAATGGCGACACTGGCCCCTTCGTCGTGGGCGGCGATCGCCGCCGTCAGGCCGCAGCCACCGGCACCGATGACGAGCACATCGACTTCCATGTCCCAGGCGTTGGCAGTGGCGTTCATGGTGTTTCCTTTCGTTGTTGCTGATGACAGGCTGGCGGTGGACCCTGCCGCCTTCAAGCGCCGGCTGGATGCATCCCGTTCATTGCCAGGGGTTTAGACCGCTGGCGTGAAAAATTGATCGACCTGCGCGCGCCAGCTGCGGCTGAGCGCAGCGGCCGTGGCGCTGGCGGCGCAGTCCGCGTGCAGGCGGCGCAGGGTGCTGGTCAGACCGGGGGCGGAGGCGTGTGACAGCGCTTGGATCTTGGCCCACAGGTCCTCGTCGTCAAAGGGTCGCTCGGGACCGCCGCGAGCGCTCATGCATTGGGCGCTGTAGCTGCGGCCGTCGGTGCCCTGCAGCGTCAGGAAGGCCGGGCGGTCGTGCGGCCACGGCAACTCCTGCGCCACCAGACGCATGTCGACACGGTGGCGCAGGCGCGCCACGCGCTCGTCGTCCAGGGCTTCGGTGCTGAAGGCTTCGGCCCCGCCGTGGCCATAGACCAGCGATGCGGCGAGTGCGTGCGGCATGGAGAACTTGGCGCCCAGCGTGGTGCGGGGCTGGGTGTCGGTCAGACTCATGCCCGAACGATGGGTCTGGATCTGAATCCGGTCGATGGTTGCGCCGCCCTGCAACGCCGGGTGCTGCTGCAAAATTTCTTGCATCGCCTCGATCGCCGAATGCGCGTACTGGCAGCAGGCGTTGACCTTGTGGTAGCCCGAGGCCACAGCCCAGTCCAGGCCGAGCTCGGCACTCAATTGCTCGGGATGGGCCTGGCTGCCCAGGGTTTCGACGTACACATCATGCGGCGTTTGCGGCAGACCGCAGATGCCCGCCTGCGCCCATTCGATGGCTAAAAAGCCGTTGGAAATGCCGGCGGCGGCCCACGCGTTGCGAATCAGCGCACCCCGAATCGCCTGGCTGTAGGGGCCAACCACGCCCAGCGTGCTGGCGTTGGACAGGGCGTCGAGCATCAGATCGGCGGGCAAGCGCCGCAGGAAACCGATCGCGGCCGTGGCGCCTACCGTGTTGAAGAGCGCGTGAGGATGAATTTTCAGCGCGTCAAAGGGCCAGGCTCTGGCAAAACGCGCGCTTACCTCATAGGCCAGCGTGCTGGCACGAATGACTTCAGCCGTGCTCAGTTGCTCACTCTCGGCAATCGCCAGCAAAATGGGCAGGGTGTACAGGCCGGCGTGGCAGACCGCCTTGCGATAGCCCTCGTCGAGCTCGTTCCAGCTGCCCGACAAGGCATTGCCCAGCGCCGCCTGCAGCACGCTCAGTTGCGGCCGACCATGGCGCATCAAGCTGGCCGCAGCGCCCGCTTTGCCCAAGTTGGCCAGGCTGGCCGCGCTGAGCTTGTCGTGGCTGGCCCTGATTTGCGGCTCGTCTTGCGCTGACAGCATGGCCGCCAGGTCATCGGCCAGGACCATCACAGTGGCTTGCCGCACGCTGGCGGGAATGTCGCCGAGCTCCTGCCGAACCGCCCAGTTCACGAGCGCGTGCAGCCCGTCGCCCGCTGCCTGTCGCAATTGATCGTTGTTCATAGATTTAAAAAAGATGCCACAAACTTTCCTGCGCCAGCAGCTGCTGGCTCGGTCCGTCAAAAATAATCCGCCCCGACTTGAGGACGACGGCCCGCTCGACTTGCTTGAGCGTGGCTTGAACGTTTTGCTCGACCATCACCACCGTCGTGCCTTCGCTTTGGTTGATCGCGCGCATTGACGCCAGCACGTCGCGCACGATGATGGGCGCCAGGCCGGTGGTCGGCTCGTCGAGCAACAGCAGCCGGGGACGCGTCATCAGCGCCATGCCCAGCGCCAGCATTTGTTGCTGCCCGCCGCTCAGCGAGCCGGCGAGTTGCTGCTGCCGCTCCTTGAGGATAGGAAACAGCGCATACACCGTGTCGGCATAGGCCGGGTCGTGCATCAGGCCGGCAATGCGCAGGTTGCGCTCGACCGACAGTTCCCGAAACACGTTATGGCCCTGCGGCACAAAACCGATGCCCTGGCGCACGTTCAGGTGCACCTGCCCGGCCACGATCGCCTGGCCCTTGTAGCGAACAGAACCGCTGATGTCGGCCATGTCGCCCACACAGCTCTTGAGGAGCGTGGTCTTGCCCGCACCGTTGTGGCCAAAAATACCGACCCGTTCGCCTTCCGCGATCGTCAGTGACAACTCATGCAGGACCTGCAGCTTGGCGTAGTACGCGTTGACGTTTTCAAGTTGCAGCACCAGGGCATCTCCTTGGGGTTGGGGTTAAACGCCGCTCACGCGCCGAAATACAACTGAGACAGGGTCTTGCTCGACAGCAGGGTCTCGACGCTGCCGCGCTCGAGAATCTTGCCGCTGGCCATGAACACGGCGCTGTTGCACAGGTCCTTGATGAAAGACACGTTGTGCTCGACCACGCACACGGCCCGTCCGGCTTCGGCTTCCTGACGGACGATGGCTTTCATCGTGTCGTAGGCCTGGCCTTCGACGCCGGCCATCGGCTCGTCGAGCAACAGGCAGTCGCCGTCGTTCATGAGGGCGCGCGCCAGTCCCACCAGTTTTTGCTGGCCGAAGGTGATGTCGTTGACGCTGGCGTGGGCAATCGCCTCGAGCTTCATGCGGCCCAGAATGGTCATGGCGCGTTCGCGCAGCGCCAGGTTGGCCTGCGCCACCCGCCTGGGGTGAAAAATGATCTGCGACAGATGCTCGCCCGGGTAATTGCGCGGCGCCACCAGCATGTTTTCGAGCACGCTCATGGTGGCAAACAGGCGCATGTTCTGCCAGGTGCGCGCCACACCCAGGCGCGCCCGGTGGTGCAGCGGCAGGCCGTCGAGCGACTGGCCAGCCACCGAAATGCTGCCCGAGTCCATCGGGTAGACACCGGAGATCAGGTTAAACAGCGAGGTCTTGCCGGCGCCGTTCGGGCCGATCAGGCCGAGGATTTCCCCGCGCTGGATGTCGATCGAAATGTGGTCGGCCACGACGATACCGCCGAAGCTCTTGCACACCTCTTTGAGGGAGATCATGGTGCTCATGCCTGTCGGCTCCTCATGACTGACGCTTGACCGGGGCCACCAGACCTTGCGGACGCAGGAACAAAAAGATGATCACCAGCAAGGTGAAAATCACGCCCTGCAGCGGCGCCATGACGCTGGGCGGCAGGTTCAAAAAGCTGATCGCTTGCGGCAGCAGCAGCAGCAGCACCGTGCCCACCACCGGGCCGAGCTGCGAGCCCATGCCGCCCACCACCACCATGGTCAGCAGCATGGACGACAACATGATTTCGAATTGATCGGGGCTGAGGTATTGGTAGTAGTAAGCGTAGATGCCGCCAGCCAGCCCGGCAAAGCCCGAGCCGATCGCAAAAATCGCCAGCTTGATCTTCATGGCGTTGCGACCCAGCGCAGAAAACGCCAGTTCATCGTCGCGCATGGCCGTGATGACCAGGCCGTAGGGCCCCTTGAGCAGCCAGCGGATGGCCAGTACCACGGCGGCCGCCATCAGGCAGGAAATGGCGGCAAAGATGGCGCTGCGGTTGGGCCCTTCCACCACGTTGGGAATATTGCCCAGCCCGCTGGCACCGCCCGTCAGGCTCAGGTGCTTGATGACCTCCAGCAGGCCGAGCTGAAAGCCGATGCTGGTGATCAGCAGGTAGTCCCCCGAGATGCGCAGGGACGGCAGCGACAGCATGATCGACGCAGCGAAGGCCAGGGCTGTTCCGGCCAGCACGGCCAGCACCGGGTGCGTGCCGAAATGAATCGCCAGCAGGCCGGTGGTGTAGGCGCCGAGGGCAAAGAAAATCGGGTGGGCAATGCTGATCAGGCCCCCAAAACCGATGATCAGGTTAAAGCTCGAACTCAGGATCACGTAGATCCCGATCATCACCGCCAGGGAAATGAGATATTCCATATTCAGAGTCCTTGTGCTGTGCGGCGCATCATTGTTTTTTGCCGATGGCGATGAGTTGCCTGAACTTTTGCAGGTTCACGCCTTGCGGGAAAAACAGGATCGTGACGAACAAAAAGACGTACAGGATCAAGCCCTGCCACTGCGATGGAATCACCAGGATGCTCAGGCCCTGAATCAGAGACAGGCCAACGGCCGCCAGGGCGGCGTTGAAAATCCGGCCCATGCCGCCAAGCAGGGTCGAGATGACGGCAAACAGCATCATCTGCAGGGGCGTGTTGGGGATGATGGAGGCGCGCGAGCCAAACAGGTACATGCCGGCGGTGACCAGTACCGCAGCAATGACAAAGGTGATGAAGTAAGCGCGTTTGACGTTGATGCCGTAAAGGCGCGAGAGTTCCGGGTTGTCGGCCACGGCCGCCATGAACTGACCGTCGCGTGAGCGCGCGATGAAAAAATAAAGCAGGCTCAGCAAGGTGCCGGTGACCGCGACTGCCTGCAGGTCCCAGTTGCTGATGACGATGCCGTGAAAGATGTTGACCTTGGACATGATGCTGCGCGTCAGGGCCACGGGCTCGGTGCCAAAGATCATGGCCAGCAAATAGGCCATGAATTCGGAGACCACCAGGGTGAAGATGAAGAAGGTCAGGTTGGGCGAGTTTCTGGCGCGCAGCGTCTGCAGGCCATAAATGTCCATCAGCACGCTCACGGCGATGGTGCCCACCAGCCCGATGCCGACACTGGCGAGCAAGGGCAGGCCCAGCCAGGTGTGCATGGCGTACATGAGGTAGAACGACAAGCCCATGATGCCGGCCTGCGCAAAGTTCCAGACCTTGACGACCTTGAGCACCAATGAAAAAGCGACCGTGAACAAAACGGCATAGGTCGAGGCTGCCAGCCCCGTCCAGACGATCTGCAGCAAGATGGATAGATCGATCACACGGATCCCTTACAAGATAGCTTGATGCTTTGGTGCCAGGCCAGGCCTGGCCGGGCTGGGCGGTCACTGCGCTTGCCGCAGATCCCGCCCGTGCTCGTTGGCTGCTGGCTTTACTTGATGGTGGCCAGTGGAACGAACTGACCCTTGTCAACGGTCAGCAGATACACCGGTTTGGAGACGCGGTGATCGTCACCCACAGTCAGGCCGCCCGTCATTGGCAGTTCGAAGTTCTTGGCGGTGATCAATGCCTTGCGCATGTTTTCGCCGGTGGCAGGCAGCTTGTTTTTCTCTACCCATTTGTACAGCTCGGCCACCAGGTACGGGCCGTCATACAGGTACTGGGTGTAGGGCAGGCCGTTGGGCACGCGCTTTTCGGTGTCTTGCCAGCGCTTGATGAAGGGGCCAACATTGGGGTTGTCGCTGGCCGCGGGTGCCAGCGACGTCACGATCAGGCCTTCAGCGGCTGCGCCGAGTTGCTCGATCACCTTGGGGTTGTAGCCGGCCGAGTAGGTCGACACGCGCTGTGTCAGGCCGAGCTGGCGCATTTGCGCAATCACTTGCGGCAAGTCAGACACCAGACCCTGAATATGGATCATCTCGGGGTTGGCTGCGCGCACCTTGAGCAGCGCGCCGGTGAACTCCGTGGCCTTGGTGTCATAGGCTTCGTAAGCCACGACCTTGCCACCGGCTTTTTCAAACACGCTCTTGTAGATGGCTGCACCTTCGACACCGCTGTCGTTGTTGATGTACATGACGGCAGCGGTCTTTTTGCCCAGCGCCGTGAAGGTGTACTTGGCCAGGCCGCTCACGTCGACTTCGGCCAGCGGGAAGGTGGTGTAGACATAGTCGCCGAGCTTGGCGATGTCGGGCGAGTTGGCACCCACGCTCAGCTCGAGCACTTTTTCGCGATTGGCGATAGGCGCCACGGCCTTGACCACGGCGCTCCAGGCGGTGATGAACACCGGCACCTTGTCAACGCTGGTCAGCCGTTTGACGGCATTGATGCCCAGTTGCGGATCGGCCTGGGTGTCGAGCACGATCATCTCGAGCTGTTTGCCGTTGACGCCACCCTTGGCATTGATGTCGGCCACGGCCCATTGCGCGGCCTTGACCTGGTCGGCGCCGTAGAGCGCTTGCGAGCCCGACAAAGGCATGGCCAGGCCAAACTTGAGGGTCTCCTTGGCTTGTGACCAGGCGGCGGGCGACAGGGTCGCACCACCGATGAGTAGCGCTGACAGGGCCAGCAAATGACGTCGATTGGAAGGTTTCACTTTTTTCTCCAGGCTTGGGGGAACACACAAACAAAAACTAAGGACATGCGGGCGCGGGCCGGGCCTTGAGCCGGGCGGGTTCAAATTTTTCTCAGGGTCTCGGTGATCTCGGCGGTCGGTGCCACGTCGGCATATTTCTCGGACATGTCAAACAGGTTGACGGCGTGCGAGACATGGCTGCGGTCGTAGACCGCGTCTTGTGGCACCAGCACCTTGAAGTTCAGCGCAAAAGCATCGACCACGCTGGCGCGCACGCAGCCGCTGGTGCTGCAACCGGTGACCACCAGGGTATCGGCTTGCAGGTCGATGAGGTGGCTGGTCAGTGCCGTGGCAAAAAAGGCGCTGGGGTGTTTTTTAGGCAGCAGGACGTCGCCGGGCCGGGGTGCAATTTCGCGCACGAAGTCGTAGCCATTGGCTGCGATGTTCATGATGGCCGGAACTTTTTCGGCCAGGCGCCCGCCTTCGTGCTGGTTCTTCGGCGCCACATGCGGGTACAAGACAGGCCAGCCGCGTTGGCGAAATTCATCGACCAGCAGCCGGATATTGTCAATCGCCTTCCAGGCCACCTCGCCGCAGCTGGTGGGGAACTCCTTGACGGCTTCAAAAAATGGCATGGGCGTGGTGCCGGCAGTGCGGTACTGCACGTCAATGATCAGCAGGGCCGGGCGCTTGCCAACGCCACTCGGTCGGCCAAAACCTGCAGCGCGGTAGGCGCGTTGCTCTTCGTCGCTGATGATGCCGTCCCATGGTCTCATGTCATACCCTTGGCTGTTGCGCGTCTGGCTTCGCCAGCGAGCGAAAAAGATAGTGGCCATAGCCGGGCTGCCCGGTGATCTTGCCGTTCGCCATCACGGTCTGGCCCCGCACAATGGTTTGCACCGGCCAGCCGGTCAGGGTCTGCCCTTCGTAGAGGCTGTAGTCCGAGTAAGAACCCAACTCGGCCGGGTTCACGCTGCGCGCCAACTGGAGGTCGACCAAGGTGATGTCGGCGTCCGAGCCGATGGCCAGGCTGCCCTTGCCCGGTACATTGAAAATCCGGGCCGGGGCCGCGGTCAGCACTTCAGCGATGCGCTTGAGGCTCAGCCGCCCTTTGTGATAGCCCTCGTGCAGCAGCACTGGCAAGATGGTGGCGGTGCCCGGGAAGCCTTGCGAGGCCAGCCACAGCGGTTTTTCTTTGGTGGCCCGTTTGCGCGGCACGTGGTCCGAGGCGACCACGTCGATCGAGCCGTCGCGCAGGCCTTCCCACATGGCTTCGACGTCATCGGCGCTGCGAAATGGCGGGTTGGCCTTGCCCAGGCTGCCGTTGTCGGCATCTTCGGTGTGGGTCAGGTAGTGCGGGCAGGTTTCGACAAAGACCTTGTCGTAGCGGCCACGCCATCGGCGCACTTCGTTCAGCGCCATGCGCGTGCTCAGATGCGGGATGTAGATTTGTGCGCCCAGGTGCTCGGCAAAGTACATGGCGCGTACACAGCTCTCGGCTTCGGTGAAAGCTGGCTTGGACAAGGACCAGTCCTTGAGCGTGGAGCGTCCCTCGGCCTGAAAGCGGGCGCGGATGCGGTTGACGATCTCGATGTTTTCGGTGTGGCAGACGATCTTGACTTCGCCCAGCGCGGCCGCTGCCGCCAGCAACTCGTACAGGTAGCCGTCATCGGTGCCGTCCAGGCCCAGGTAGCGGCCTTCCTCGCCTTTGAAGTTCATGAAGTACTTGAACGAAGTCACGCCATAGGTCTTGACGTAGTCGGCCAGATCCCGGATGTGCTCTTCGTTGGCGGTGCTGAAGTGAAAGGCGTAGTCCACATAAGCGCGGGTTTTGGCGTAGCCCTGCTCGCGCTCGTAGACGTCGGCGTAGGCCTCGTTGTTCAGAAAGTAGCCCAGCACCGTGGTGAAGCCGCCCTGCGCGGCGTAGATCGTTTCGGTCTCGTATTCGGTGATTTTTTCGCCAAAGCCGAAATGCACATGCGCGTCGATCAAACCGGGAAACAGATGCAGGCCGTGGGCCGACTTTTCAGGCACCGAGGCGTCCACCGGGGTGCCGGGCGCCATGTGGGCGGCAATTTTGCCGCCGCGTATGAGCAGGTCTGTGGGTGTGCCGTCGGTGCTGGCATCCACCAGGGTGCCGCCGCGCAGCACGTAATCGCTTGTCGTCATGGCGCCTTCCTTAAAAACATTGGTCCAGCTCCTGCAGGGTGCGTGGCCGGCTCGACGGCTCGGTGATCAGAAGGGCCCGCAGGCTGGCCTGCAGCCAGGCCGGGTCCAGCTCGGCGCCTATGCACACCAGGCGACCCCGGGGATCGCTATCGGGCCAGGCCGACAACACGGTCGGCGAATGAAACACCTGACCCACGCCCTGAATCAGCACAAAGGGCTGTTTGTCCTGGACCTGCAGCAAGCCCTTGCAGCGCAGCAATTGCCGGCCAAAGCGATGCACTAGCAAATGCCACCAGGCCGAAATGCCGGCCCAGGTGGGTTGCACCTCCAGGAAAGTGCTCCATGAGCTGATGCTGCTGGCGTGCGCAAAAACCTGGCTCGCGCCGCCCTGACCGACCACCCGGTACTCCCCCACGGATGGCAGCAGTTGCAGGCGGCGGTCGTTGGTCTGCCCGGTGAACACCGCGCCGGCGGCCTGACCCTGACGTGACTCGCTGACCTGCGCCCGCGCGTTGATCTGGTGCAAAAGCGCCCGCAGCGCCTGCAGGTGGGCGGGTTCGACCAGGTCGGCCTTGGTGATGACCAGATGCTCGGCCACGGCGGCCTGCCGCTGCGACTCGGTGTGCTGCACCAGTTGTTCGGCGCCCTGCACAGCGTCCACGGTCGTAATGACTTGGCCCAGGCGGTAGTGCTGCATCAGCGTGCGGTCGCCCAGCAGTGCGTGCAAAACGGGGAGCGGGTCGGCCAGCCCGGTGGTTTCGACCACCACGCGGCGCAGCGGCGGGCGCCCCAGCTGGCTGGCCAGGCTCTTGATTTCCAGCAAGGTCTCGCGCAGCGAGTGCGTGACGGTGCAGCACAGGCAGCCGGAGTCCAGCAGGTAGACGTTGTCGCTGAGCTCCTGGTAGAGCAGTTGGTCCAGGCCGATGGCTCCGAATTCGTTGACGATCACGGCCGTGTCGGCCCCCGCCTCCAGGCGCAGGAAGGCGTTCAGCAGCGTGGTCTTGCCGCTGCCTAAAAAGCCTGTGAGCAGATCAAACGCAATCATTTTTTGGGCGGAAGAGCGGCGATGTGGCAGTTTTTGGGCTGATTTTTTTATTACGTCAGGCTAAATTCTTTTTCGCCTGACAACTCTAGCATAAGATCATTAGCTGGAAAGCGCCATCGTTTATCTTCGGTAAGAAACTTGACAACGCGAGCCACACCCTGCCCATGACCTCACCCCCACCCAAGTCCAAGCCCAAGCCCGTTAAGCCCGCCAAGGCCGTCAAGGCCTCGACGGGGTCTGTGACGCGCAAGTCCAACTCGGTGGAGGCCATCAAGGTGGCCATCCGCATGCTCAATGAAATGGCGTTGGCCCGGCGCGCCATGCGCATCACCGAGTTGGCCGACAAGATGGGCGAGACCAAGCCTCGCATCCATCGGCATCTGGCCACGCTCAAGGAGATGGGGCTGGTCGAGCAAGAGCAGGCCACCGAGCGCTACCGGCTGGGCTGGCGCCTGTTTCAGCTCGGCGAGGCCGCTGGCGCGCAATTCGACCTGCGTTACCGCGCCGAGCCCTACCTGATCAAGCTGCGCGACGAGTTGCGCCAGACCGCGGTGCTGGCCATCCCGATCAATGACCAGCCCATGGTGATTGCCACGGCCGACAACATCCATGCCCGCATCTGCATCTCGGTCAAGCCGGGCAACCGGCCGCTGCCGCATTGCTCGGCCTTTGGCCGTCTGACGCTGGCCTATTCGTCGGCCGAGACGCAGCACTTGCTGTTGTCGGGGGCGCTGCCCGCCGAGACCGAAGACTCGCTGGTC
This sequence comes from uncultured Burkholderiales bacterium, assembly GCA_903844825.1. GTDB lineage: Bacteria > Pseudomonadota > Gammaproteobacteria > Burkholderiales > Burkholderiaceae_C > Polaromonas. The sequence continues at coordinate 38,328 of CAIMVC010000125.1, forward strand.
GACCGCCAGCGCGTGCTGGACCGGCTGCCGCTGATCCGCCAGCGGCTGTATGACTACGCCGCCGGCGAAATGATGGTGGGTATCAACACCGTGGTGGTGCCCATTTTTCGGGATGACGATGTGCTGGCCGGGGCGATCGGCATCGTCGGCTCGGTACAAGAGATTCCGAGCCCGCCACACCCCGCGCAAATCGCCTTGCTGCAAACCTATGCGCAAGAGCTGTCGATCCAGTTAAACAGCCATGCCTATGAGCGCATGCGCCGCCAAGGCGTGTAATTCAAGGCGTGCAAGAAACTCAACCCAGCCGAGCGTGACGGCCCGCCGTTTTATTTATCCCATCAACCCCACCCTGACACCCCCAGGACCACGACCATGACCCCGAACACGACGCTGACAAACTCCCCTGGTCAACGCTTTCGCCTCGCCCTGCAGGAAGAAAAGCCGCTGCAAATTGTGGGCACCATCAACGCCAACCACGCCTTGCTGGCCCGCCGCGCCGGTTACCGCGCCATTTATTTATCGGGTGGCGGCGTGGCGGCGGGCTCGCTGGGCCTGCCCGATCTGGGCATCAACACGCTCGACGATGTGCTCACCGATGTGCGCCGCATCACCGACGTGTGCGACACCCCGCTGCTGGTGGACGTCGACACCGGCTTCGGCCCGAGCGCCTTCAACATCGCCCGCACCGTCAAGAGCCTGATCAAGTTTGGCGCCGCCGCCTGCCACATTGAAGACCAGGCCGGTGCCAAGCGCTGCGGCCATCGCCCGGGCAAGGAAATTGTGTCCACGCAAGAAATGGTGGACCGCATCAAGGCCGCTGTGGACGCCCGCACCGACGCCGCCTTTTTCATCATGGCCCGCACCGATGCCATCGCCAGCGAAGGCGTTGACGCCGCGCTCGAACGCTCGGCCCGCTTTGTCGAAGCCGGCGCTGACGCCATCTTTGCCGAAGCCGCCTACGACCTGCCGACCTTCGGCCGCTTTACCGCCACGCTCGGGGTGCCGGTGCTGGCCAACATCACCGAGTTCGGGCAGACCCCGCTGTTCACGCTCGAGCAACTGCGCTCGGTTGGCGTGGGCATGGTGCTCTACCCGCTGAGTGCTTTCAGGGCCATGAACAAGGCCGCCGAATCCGTCTATGACGCCATTCGCCGCGACGGCACCCAGCAAGCGGTGCTGGGCGCCATGCAAACGCGCGAAGAACTCTACGAGCGCATCGGCTACCACGCCTTTGAAAGCAAGCTCGACGCGCTCTATGCACAGCGCAAGCAGCCCTGACCCAGCCAGGGGCTGACACGCGGCTGTAATATTCGTCGATTAACGTCACCCTATGTGCCGCTCTATCGCATTTTTTCTTGGCTCCGCGTTGTCCAGGCTGCGCAGCGGGCGTCTGCTCCGGGCGGCCCTGACGACGCTGCTGGCCGGCCTGGGCTGCGCTGCAGCGCTGGCGCAGAGCGTTCCCGAGTTGCGCTTGACCGAATTTTTCAGGCCCGTCAAAAGCGCCGTTGGCTTGGCGATGACAGACAAGTTGCTCGCAGCGAATGGCCAAACCGTGCGTTTGGTCGGCTACATGGTGCAGCAAGAGCGTGCCCAACCTGGGCGCTTTATTTTGTCGCCCCGGCCGGTTGTCATGAGCGAGCATGCCGATGGACAGGCCGATGACCTGCCGCCTTCGGCGGTCACCGTCTATCTCGACAAGAGCCAGCAAGACTGGGTCGTGCCACACACCCGAGGTCTGATAGCGCTCACTGGGGAACTGCACGTCGCACGGCTGGAAGAAGCGGATGGCCGCGTCTCCTGGGTTCGCCTGCAGCTGCCGTCGCAGGCCGCCCGCAGCATGGATGGCGCCGAGATCGCCAGGTACCTCGAAACCCTTGAGCACAAGCATTAAGGCCTGCGGCGCAATGCGCTTGCAGCACTGCTGGCCACCGAGCCACCAAACTTCACGACCCATCACAAAGGACACCATGACCGCCCGAACTTTGTTTTTTCGCAGCGCCCGTTGCGCCCTGTTGCCCCTGGCCATGAGTGCCGGCCTGGTATCTGTGGCGCAAGCCGCACCCGTGGTCTCCCGCCTGACGCCACCGAGCGAGCTCTTCAGCAACAACCGACCCGCTCCGGTGATCGCCCGTTTCCTGCCCGGGCAGCGCTTTGACTTGCAGGCCACGGTGCGCCCTGACGGTGCCGACAAATCGATACGCAGCGCCAGTTTCGCCATCGACGGCAAGGCGGTGGCCGGCGAGGTGTCGCTCAAGATCTGCCAGACCCAGTGCAACAAGGACGTGCCGAGCAATGCCGCCATTGTGTCGAGCCGGGCTGTGAGTGTGAACCGCCCTGGACTTCACACCTTGAGCGTGACCGCCGTGCAAAGCGACGGCCAGAGCGTGACGGCCCACGGCAACTTCGAAATCATGCCGCTCGTGGCCGGTGGCCAAAAGGTCAAGAACATCATCATCATGCTCGGGGACGGTTTGGGTGCAGCCCAGCGCACTGCCGCTCGGATTGTGGTCGGTGGGTATGCGCAGGGAAAATCCGTCGCGCCCCTGGCCATGGATACTTTTCCGGTGACCGGCTTGGTGAAAACCGCATCGCTCAACTCGGTGGTCACCGATTCCTCGCCTGGCATGTCGGCTTATGTGTTGGGTAACAAGAACAACAACAATGAAGAGGGCGTGTTCCCGGACGACACCATCGACGCGTTTGACAATCCGCGCATCGAATACCTCAGCCAGTACTTGCACCGCACCCAGGGCAAGGCGCTGGGCCTGGTGACGACCGCGGACGTGTTTGATGCGACGCCAGCGGCCAACGCGGTGCACACGAGTAACCGAGGTGCCGGCACGGGTATCGTTGACCAGTACTTCGATGACCGCAAGCTCACCGGGCTGTCGGTTCTGATGGGGGGCGGTCGCAAGTGGTTCCTTCCGGCCAGCACACCGGGGTCGGCACGCGGCGATCGCAGCGACTACGCTTTTTCGGCCACTGATCCGCACACTGCGCAGATCGTCAAAGCCTGGGGTGCGGCCCCCGGCAGTCTGGACAAAGAACGCAACCTGATCGCCGAGTTCCAGGCGGCTGGCTTTGCTTACGCCGGCGACAAAACCGAGATGGATGCCGTTGACGCTAAAAAAACCAGCGGCCTGCTTGGCCTGTTTTCTCACTCCAACATGAATGTGGCGCTGGACAAGATCGACGGGCGGCGCAAGAAGGGCCTTGGCAACGAGGGCAAGAGCCGCGTGGTCGATGACTACGGTTTTCCTGATCAGCCGATGCTTGACGAAATGACTGACAAGGCACTGAGCGTGTTGTCGCAGAAAAAGCAGGGCTTTGTGCTGATGGTCGAAGGTGCCTCCATCGACAAGCAGGCCCACGCCATGGATACCGAGCGCTGGATACTCGATACCCTCGAATTTGACCGTGCTGTTCAGAGGGTTCAGGCTTTCGCTGCGCAACGTGGTGACACCTTGGTGATTGTCACCGCCGACCATGAGTGTGCCGGTGTGGCGCTGATTGGCGGCTCAATGGTCAGCGACGCACGGCTGCAGGAACTGGTGCGTGAAGGCGGCAGCGCATTGCGCGACAAGACCGTGGGCATCTACGAGGCGGCTGGCTTTCCGACATACCGCATTGCCGCTGACGGTTACCCTGAGACCACTGACATTGATCGCCGCTTGCTGGTCGGTTATGGCGCGAACTCCGACCGGTTTGAGGACTACCGCACCAACACTTTGCCCTTGCAAGACAGCCAGCAGCCCTTCGTCAAGTCTCAGCCCTTGGCTGCCTACCCGGCCAACCCGAGCCAGCGGGACGCTGATGGCAAGCTCAGTATCACGGGCCAGGTGCCTGGCAGCAGTGCAGCACACACTGCCAGCGACGTTCCCCTGTCAGCCTTCGGCCCTGGTGCCTACGCATTTACCGGCGTCATTGACAACACCGACGTCTTTTTCAAGCTCGCACAAGCGGCCGTCAAGGGCGTGCTGACGCCGACATATGCCCAGCCGATCAGGAAGAAATAAGCCGGAGTCCCCGCTCGGTTCGCTGGGCCTGCTCAGGCTCGCCGGGCGGGCTGACTAACCAAGGCGCTGGGGCAGCCAGGTTGCGATCGACGGGATGAAAAAAACCGCCGCCAGCAGCACCAGGCTCATCACCACATAGGGCACGACGGCCACAAAAATATGCGCCATGGTGACCGATGGTGGCGCCACGCCGCGCATGGTCATCAGCAGCAAACCGTGCGGCGGCAGCAGCAGGCCCAGCTGCATGCAGATCAGGAACATCACGCCGAACCAGACCGGATCAATCCCCAGCGCCTGCACCACTGGCATGAAGATCGGCAGCGTGATCATCATCATGCTGACCTGGTCCACGAAGATGCCCAGAAAAATCAGCATCAGCATCATGCCCACCACTATCATGCCGGTCGACAGGCCCTGGCCGGTGATGTACTGAACCATGCCGTTGCTGGCGCCAGAAAACGAGAGGATCTGGGCAAACGTGGTGGCGCCCAGGATGATGAACAAAATCATGCCCGAGATACCGGCCGTCCCCTTGAGCGACTTGATCACCGCGTCCCAGCTCAGCACGCCGTAGCCCAGCGCCAGCACCATCGTGGCAAAAGCGCCCAGCGCCGCGCACTCGGTGGGCGTGGCCCAGCCGGCAGCCAACGCGCCCACCACCACACCAAAGATTGACAGCGTTGGCAGCACGTAGCCAAAAAACAGGCGCCAGCGCGCCCAGCCGCGAAACACCTCGCTGTCGTCCTTGTCCACTGGCGCCAGCTGCGGGCTGATGCTGACGCGAACGATGATCCACAGCACAAAGGCGATCGACAGAATCACCCCCGGAATCACGCCGCCAATCAGCAGTTTGGAAATCGAGATGCCCGACAGCGAGCCCAGCAGCACCGTCAGCGCCGACGGCGGAATCAGCATGTCGACCGCGCCAATGGCCATGATCGGGCCGGTCGCAATCGTCGGGTGGTAGCCGCGCTTGAGCATGATGGGCAGCATCAGCGAGCCGAGCATGGCGGTGGTGGCAATCGTCGAGCCCGAGATCGCCGAAAACACCGTACCCGCCACTACCGCGACCACCGCCAGGCGGCCGGGCACGCGCCGGATCAGGCGCTCAACGCCCTCGATGACCTTCAGCGCCAGCCCGGTGTGAAACAAGATCTCACCCATCAGCACAAACAGCGGGATGGGCGTGAGCGCAAAAGCCGCCACCGAGCTGACGCTGCTGCGGGCGAGTTGCATCAGCCCGGGCTCGCCGCCCATGTACAGCCAGGCGCCTACGATGTTGACGGTGATGAAGGTCAGCGCCACCGGCATGCCGATGAACAGCAGCGCGGTCGAGCCGCCCAGCATCAGCCAGGCCGCCAGGCCCCACGCGCTCATGCGGCGCTGACCGCGTCGTGGCGCGGGCCGCGCGTGCCGCGCTGCAGGCGGATCATGCGAAAGATCATTTCAATTCCCAGCAAAACAAACACCACCGGCAAGGGCGCGAGCATCCACCACTCGGGCGTGACCAGGGTCTTGATGTTGACCGCCCCCGACAGCAGGCTGGACCACGCCGCCTGCGCCCCGTAGGCAGCGATCATCAGGCAGCTGGCCAGACCGATCAGGTCGCCCACCCACTCCAGCAGCCAGGCGGCGCGGGGTGGCAAGGCCTGCAACATGATGTCCACGCGAATATGCTGGCCCTGCCGCAACAGCCAGGGCGCCACGCACATGGTGATCAGGTAGAGCATCAGCTCCGAGACTTCGGTACCCCAGGCCAGGCCCATGGGCAGGCCGGTGATGGCCAGATTACGCAGCGCGACATCCGTCACGATCAGCAACATCATGGCCATCAGGATGGCGCAGCCCAGCATGGCCAGCGCCGACAGCAGGCGGCCATAGGCGCTGGAGAGCCGGTCAATCACTTGGTAAACAAGGCTTTGAAGCGTGCCGCCACGTCGGGGCTTTGCTTGGCCGCCGCAGCCCAGCCAATGTCGTAGGCCTTGTTATAAAAAGCCTTGCTGGTGGCCGCGTCAAATTTGATGGTCTGAATGCCGGCCTTTTCCTGGCGTGCCGTCTCTTCAATGGCGTAGCGGGTCCAGAAGGTGTTGTCAGCCTCCAGCGCCAGCAACTGCTTTTGCAGGTAGTTGCGCTGGGTCTCGGTGAGTTTTTTGTAGGCCGGCAGGTGCATGGTGATCGAGACTTCGGCGTCGTAAAACCCCGGGTCGATCCGGTACTTGGTTTTTTCGTTCCAGTTCAAGTCAAAGATGCCGCCAATCGGCCAGCCGTAACCGTCCACCACACCCCGCTCGAGCGCCGTGTACACCTCGCCCGGCGGCGTGGTCACCACATTGGCGTTGAGCGCCTGGAAAAAATCACGGTACACCGGTGTGATGCGGATTTTTTGCCCACTCAGGTCCGGCTTGTCGACCTTCTTGTTGGTGTAGATGTGAAAGGGCTGGTTCTCCAGCAGGCGGGCCAGGTACTGGGTGTTGCCCTTCTCGTTCCACACCTTGTTGATCGCCTCAAACGCGCCGTTCTTGCGCTGCTCGGCAATGGTGATCTGCGTGAGCTTTAAAAAGTCGGCCTCGGGCATCACATTGGTATAAAAAGCGCCGGTGTTCAGCGCCATGTCGACCACGCCGGTCTTGACGGCATTGCCCGCCTCGAAACTCGGAATGGCCTTGGGCCCACCCAAAAAGTTGATCTGCAAGACGCCTTTGCCCTCGGCGTTGACCTTCTGAATCCACGGCAGCAGGCGCTGCACATAAATACCGTTTTCAGGAAAAGCGCTGACCAGCCGCAGCGTGACTTCCTGCGCCGCCGCACCGGCCGAGAAACCGGCAGCCAGCAGCAAGGCCGAGATGGACTGGATGGTTTTTGAAAATCTGAGCGTCATGGGTGTGTTTCCTAAGGTCGAGTTGCCGTGTGATGACAGCTTCGCAGTGTACCCATGGGCCAGGCCTGGTGCGACAGCCAGCCGTGACCCGGATTCGGGCGTTCCTGGCAAAGCAGAATGAGAGACTTCCGCCCGCAGCGCTTGAAGCGGGGCTGCGATTGATCGGGTGAAGCGCCTGGCCTGGCGCACACCTGGGGCAGCGCCCACGACGTTGGCGCGCAAACGCTGTTCCGGCTTGTTTGCTTGGTTCTGTATCCCCCTCACCTCACCTCAGCACGCGCGTACTTTTAACGCATACAGGGCCGGCGAATGGGCTGGCAGGGGTTCGAGTTCCCAGCAGGAGTCGTGGAAGGCGGCCACCGCAGGGTGGTGGGCGATGGAGACCAGGGCGCCGCCGGCTTCACGTGTCTGCGCCAGCAGGCGGGCGTACAGCGTTTGTTCGGCTGCCTCGTCCAGCGCGCTGGTGGCCTCGTCGGCAAACAGCCAGCGGGGCTTTTTCAGGAGCACGCGGGCGATGGCCAGGCGCTGCTGCTCGCCGCCCGAGAGTTTCTGGCTCCAGGCGTCCTGGTCGTCGAGCCGGCCCGCCAGGTTGGGCAGCAGGGCCTGGCTCAGGGCTTGCTGCAGTTCGGCGTCGGTGTAGCTGTTGGCCCTCTGTGGGTAGCACAAGGCGTCGCGCAGGCTGCCGTCGGGGAAGTAGGGGCGCTGCGGAATGAACATGGTGCTGTCGGGCAGGTGGGTCTGGCCCTGGCTGAACGGCCAGATGCCGGCGAAAGCTCGAAACAGTGTCGACTTGCCGCTGCCCGACGGGCCCCTGAGCAGCACGCTGTCGCCGGGCGCTGCCCGCAGGTTCAGCTCGCTGAGCAGCAACTGGCCCGAGGGCAGGGCCAGGCTCAGGCCTTGGGTTTGCAAGTCGGTGCGTCCGGCCTGCGGCTGGGCCGCGTGGCTGGCCGTTGAACGGTCCTGGCTTTGCTGCGTTTGCCGTGCGATATGCGCTTCAAAGCTGGTGAGTCGGTCGGTGGTGGCGCGCCAGGCGGCCAGGGTGCTGTAGTTGTCGACAAACCAGCTCAGCGAGTCCTGCACCCGGCCAAAGGCCGAGGCGATTTGCATCAACTCGCCAAGCGCGATGGCACCACTGAAAAATCGGGGTGCCGAGACGATGAAGGGAAACACGGTGGCGGCCTGGCCAAAGAAGTTGGTAAACCAGACCAGGTTTTTCTGCTTCTTGATCAGGCTCAGGTAGTTGCGCAGAGCCGCCGAGAAGCGGGTGTCCAGGTGAGCCCGCTCGACGGCTTCGCCTTTGTCCAGCGCGATGGCTTCGCTGTACTCGCGGACCCGCACCATGTGGTGCCGAAAGTCGGCTTCGTAGCGCTGCTGCAGGAAGTTCAGGCGAATTTGTGGCCGGCCGATGTAGTGCGTGGCGACGCTGCCGACCAGGCAATACAAGACCGCCATCCAGACCATGAAGCCGGGCATGCTGTAGCTCGTCCCGTTCAAGTCAAAAGCGAAGGCGCCCGACAAACTCCACAAAATGCCGACAAAGCTCAGCAGCGTGACCACGGCGTTGAGCAGGCCCATGCTCAGCGACACGGTGTAGCTGGTGAAGAGGTTGAGGTCTTCCTGGATGCGCTGGTCCGGGTTATCGGGCGCCTGGGCGGTGGTTGGCAGGGGCGTGCCCTCAGCGCTTTTGGGCCCGGTGTAGCGCGCCAGTTCCATGGTGTAGAAGGCATGGTGCGACAACCAGCGCGTCAGGTAGTGCCCGGTCATCCACGAGCGCCAGCGAACTTCCAGCAATTGCGTCAGGTAAAAGCGATACACCGCAATCAGGATGAAGCCAAAAGCCAGGTAGCCAAAGCGCCCCAACTCGCGCCAGAACACAGCCTGGTCCTTGTTTTGCAGGGCATCGTAGAAAAGCCGGTTCCAGTCGTTGAGTAGCACCAGCATGTAGACCGAGGCCAGGTTTAGCGCCACGATCGCGGCGAGCAAGCCGCGCGCCTTCCACTTGTCCTGCGACTTGAAGTAGGGCATTGACAAGGCCCAGACGTCTTGGGCAAAAGCTCGAAAGGACTGCAGTTTGGCGCGCAGGCGGGGGAGCGTGGTAGAGGTCATGGCAAGGCGTCGGTGCGTGGGCAATGTTGGCAAGCGCCGTTGGTAGCGGCTTGCTGCATCGTAACGGTTGGGGGCCACGACAAGGTGCGGGTCTCGGGCTGCTCAAAGCGGGGTTGCGGCTCTATCTGCCGAGAACAACGGATCTTTTCAAAATCCTTTCCTGGCTCGAATTTTCTCTTTCTATGCGTTGTTTGGCCGGATATGATGATTAGGAAAGTAGCTATTTTTATTTATAAATAACTTCTAAAGATCTATTTTTTTGCATTTTGAAAGACTCGTCCATGGTTTCAAATGACGACTTGCAGAGGTTTTATTCAGACAAAGGAGTCAGCGGGTCCTGTCCGTCGTGCGGGCAATCGCAATGGGAAATTGGGACTGCGCCGGACGATAAGACCGATTGGGCGCTATCTAGCGTGAGAACCGATGGCAGTGCATTCCTGCCGGCGCCCTCGGTCCCAGCGGTGATCCTCGTCTGCGCTAATTGCTTCACCCTGCGCTTACACGCCTACCTCGGGATTAAAAAATGGCTTGATGAGCACCCCATCAGTGGGGCAAAAGCGTGAAATCGGTTGACCAGGTCACGGGCACCCTCTATCAAATGCGCGGGGTCAACCGCGTACAACCGGCTCCGCCAGAACATTTTTCAAAGACGTATGATCACCCCCAAGATACTACCGAGAAAAACGTGTCGAATACCGTCATGACCCGTGAAGAAATGGCTGCCAGGCTCGAACTGGTGGAAGCCCGCTCGGATGCTCGGCTGTCACGATTTGAAGAGCGCATCGACCAGTCGATCGGAGAGATGCGGCGCGATCGCGCCGAGATCAAAGAAGATGTTCGATCCCTGGTATCGGAATTCAAGGCAACTAAGCTTCAGCTTATCTTGGCGATGGTCGGCACGGGCGTGGCCGTCGTTTTAGGTATTGCAGCCTTCAATGCAACGGTGCTGTCAAACATGGTGGCGGCTTTTGAGTCTGGGAAAAGTTCTGCGACTGCGATCACCCAAGCGACCGAGCAAATCAAGGTCACGCAGCAGCAGTT